>JANQGO010000005.1 GCA_028277285.1 Alphaproteobacteria bacterium
TGAAAAGTCAGGCCGCGACAAGGTCATGGACTTCAATGCCGCCGAAGACAAACTCGACGTCAGCGCCTACAAGTTCGCCAGCTATGAGGACGTCAAGGACAACATGTACGACACCTACAAGGGCGTTTTCATCGCGCTGGATTATCAGAACTCGGTCAAGTTGATGGGTGTGAAGTCCCGCGATCTGGATGAGGACAACTTCATCCTGGATGGCCAGGACACCTATATCGCGTAACTGGACCGACGCGTTCGACCGGGGATCCGGTACGATGAAGGGCCGGCGGATCGCATGAAGATCCGCCGGCCCTTTCCTTTGACTCCGTCGTAAGCGGCATCACGAACGCCTGCCCCAATGGCAGGCAGCAGGACGTGAACCGGCCAGCAACGGACCTGGTTCAGGCAGATGATCCCGACCAGAAGACGCGGTCCGGCGTTCATCGGTCCGTGGCGAGGCGCAGGCCAAGGGCCACGAAGATCGCGCCGGCAGCGAAGGTGAAGGCACGCCGGGTGCGGCGCAGCAGCCGCGCGATGGGATCCAGATCGACGATACACGCCACCAGGGCATACCAGCCGCCGGCCATCGCGACGACGGCGGCGACGACGGTGGCCTGGAACCAGACCGGCGCGCCGGGCGGGACGGTGACCGCGAACAGGCTGGCGAAAAAGACGGCGGCCTTTGGATTGCTGAGATCGACAACGAGGCCGCGGCGGAAGGCCTGGACGCCGGAAACGACGGCAACGGGTGCCGATCCCGAGACCGTCAAACGCCGCGCCGATAGGATCGTGCGAAGGCCGAGATAGATTAGGAAGAGGGCGCCCGCCAGCTTGACCGCCTGATAGAGCCATGTGGCGGTTTCGAACAGCAGGCTCAAACCCAGCAGGCTGGCCGTTGCCCACACCGTCGTGCCGGCCGCAATGCCGAGCGAAACCAGAAGACCGAGCCGCCGCGACTGGCTGGCCGTGGTGTAGACGGTGGCCAGGAAGTTCGGGCCTGGACTGATCACCGTGATCAGCCATACGCCCGTGATGGTCGCAAAACTCGTCCAAAGCGCTGCAGTCATGCCACCTGCATAGGCGCTGGCGCGCGCCATGTCGATTCCCGCCGTCCGGAAACCCGCCGAATCCTGCAGTTTCCTGAGATTCTTGGCCGATACGGAACGTGTCCCAAAAAATTAATTGAACATCGTTTAGTTAACCCCATATAACTGAACGGTGTTCAATTAATGCTTCTTTCGGACGTCTTTCGAAGGGAGGGGAGGTTCTCCATGGATGCCGTTCTGTTTGTTCTGATTGGCGGCCTGTTCGCCTTGATCGGCGCCCTGCCGCTGATCTTCTTCCAACGGCGTGGCGGGCTGAACCTGCGCTGGTGGCTGACCGCGGCCCCGTTCCTTGTCACCGGAGGCGCCCTGCCGCTCATCTATCTGGGTCTTGTGCCCGTCTGGCTGTTGCCGCAACCGGTTGCGCTGGCATTCACGGTTCTGGCGACGTTGGCCGCGTCCTTCGCGCTTGCGCTGATTGCCTACACGCTCGGCATCCATCGCCGCCGCATCGCGCTGTGGCATCAGAGCGATGATGCGCCCGAGGAGATCGTGACCGATGGGCCCTATCGCTTGGTGCGCCATCCCTTCTACACGGCCTTTCTGGCCGCGCTTGTGGCGGCCGTTCTTGCCGCGCCGTCTCCGGTCACCTTGGTCTGTCTGCTGTGGGGCTTCGCCGCGCTCTTCCTGACGGCGCGCCGCGAGGAACGGCGGCTTTTGGGTTCGGCGCTTGGTGCCACCTATGAAACCTACATGCGCCGCACCGGTCGTTTCCTTCCACTGACGGGCTAGAACGGTCATGCAAGACATCTTTCTAAGCGATCTTGCCTATGCGCTGGGTGACGATGCGGTCACCGTGCATGAGAGCGCCAAGGCGGGCCGCCTGGTTTCGGATCCCGATGCTCTCGTGAAGGCGGGTTTTCAGACACACCATCTGTGCCGCCCGCAAACCACGGTGGTCGATCTCGCCGCGCGATGTCTGGATCGCTTCCAGGCGCCGCTTTGCGCCGCGCCAATTCTGATCTTCGCGACCGCGCTGACGCCGAACGGCAATCTAGGTGATCCCGTGACATGCGAGGAAACCGGGGATGTCCGTCATCTCATGGATTTCCCGGCGAGCCGCCTCCAGGTTCACCTTGGCCTCGCCGACACGGCGGTCGTCGGACTGAACCAGCAGGCGTGCACGGCCACGCTGGGCGCGATTCGGGTCGCGCGCGGCCTGCTGGCCGCCGAACCTGATCTGGGTCAGATCATCTGCGTCAGCGCCGACCGATTCCCCGAGGGCGCGACCTATGAACAGAGCTACAACGTCATCTCCGACGGGTCGGCGGCGTTTCGGGTCAGCAACAGCGGTGGTCCCTACCGTGTGCTCGCCTGCCATCAGTTGACCAACGGCGCGTTGGCGGCGGCCACCGACGACGAGACGGTCGGCGCGTATTTCTCCCATACCCAGCGCTTGGTCGGCGAAACCGTCGCCCGCGCAGGCCTCAGCCTTGCGGATGTCGATTGGCTGGTGCCGCAGAACATGAACCGCGCGGCTTGGCTGGTCATGGCGCGGCTGCTGAAACTGCCCGAAGAACGCGTGGCCTGCGCCACGCTGGGCGATGTCGGCCACGTCATAGCCGCCGACAACATCATTAATCTGCATAGCCTGGCGGCAAGCGGTCAGCTCAAGCCCGGCGAACGCGTGCTGATGGTCATGGCCGGCTTCGGCATGAACTGGCAGGCGGTGCTGCTGGAGGTGACGTCATGAATACCGACACCAAGACCAAAGGCCACGAACGCCTGATGGCCCTGTCGGAAGCATCGGCCGGCGAAGCACCTATCCGGTGGCCCGATAGCCTGGACGATGGCGGTTTGTGTTTCGCGCCCGACTTGATGTCGCTTGCCGGCACCGCGGATTTCGACGGCATGGATGATGCGGCGCAGCGCCGTCTTGCCCTGTTCGAGGCGGCGAACTTCTTCAGCCTCAACATCCATGGCGAAGCCCATGTCATCGACGGCATAACAGCGCGGTTGAACGAACCGCGCTTCGCTGCCCATCGCGGTTATCTCCGCCACTTCCTGGAAGAGGAGGTGCGTCATAGCGCGATGTTCACGACGTTCTGCCGCCGTTTTGTCGGCAAGATCTACGCCGAACGGTCGCTGGCCATGTCCGACGACAGCGGGCCGGAAGGCGACCTGTTGTTCTTTGCCCGTATCGCTGTCTTCGAGGAGATCGTCGATACCTTCAACCGCGCGATGGCGCGTGATCGAACGCTTGCGCCCATTGTGCGGGAGATACACCGCCGCCATCACGTCGATGAAGCCCGCCATTTGGCGTTTGGCCGGAACTTCCTGAAGGAGATTGTCACCGCGCGCGCGCCGGACTGGACCGCGGATGACCGCCGTGCCGTCGCCGACAAGCTGGCCCGGTTTGCCGATCAGTCGTGGCGGCTCTTGTTCAATCCCGACGTCTATGCGGATGCCGGTTTTGACGACGTCTTTGCGCTGCGCCGGCGCGCCATGGCCAGCAAGGCGTCACAGGAGCGTCGCGACTGGGCCTTGCGCGGTTGCCGTCGTCTGCTGTCGCGCCTGGATCTTGACGCTCCGGTGGTGTCATGACCGCACAAACGGATATCCGTGGCTGGCTGCGCGACTGGGTGGCCGAGACAAGTGGCGAGCCGGCGTCGTCGTTCGACGATGAGACGGCGCTGTTCGCCGATGGTCTCCTGGACTCCACCGACTTTGTCGAGCTCTTGCTGGTGATCGAGGAACGGACCGGCCGGCCGATAGACCTCACGCGTTTCGAACCCAATGCGTTTGCGAGCATTGACGCCATGACGCGCCATCTGTTTGCGGAGACCTCTCATGAACCATCTATGTCTTGATCGATCAGACCTGCCGGAACTTGGCGCGCGTCCCCTGCATGGCGCCGAGCTCGACTTTGTCGAAGGTCTGGATGCGATGATCGTCGCGTTGGCCCGTGCCGACGGCGCGGAGGTCTGGCGGTTCGCGCCCTTGATCGCGATGTCCACGCTGCGGCGCGCCGGGTACTGCGACTCGTTTCCTCAGCATGTCACGGTTCCCGCGCCCATGACGCAAGGCCGTGAAGCCGCGGTTGACTGCGCACACCAAACGCACGCTTTGGCGCCGGCTGCTTGCCTGCCACTCTATGATGCCGTTGCCTGCACGGATCGTGACGCGCGGTTGCTGGTCACGACCTGCAACACGTGCTGGCGACATGAGCGCCACTATGCGGTCCACCGGCGCCAATGGGCGTTCACAATGCGCGAAGTCGTGTGCATCGGTAGGGATGACGATGTCAGGTCGTTCTTGAATGCATGGCGTGGACACCTGGCGACCATGGCGCGGCATCTGGACTTGAACGCCGCGTTGATGGCGGCTTCGGATCCGTTCTTTGGCCCTGGTGACACGAAAGCCTTCTATCAGACGCTGGTGGGTGCGAAGACGGAGCTGACCGTCGGTGGCGATCTGGCGATCGCGTCACTCAACAACCATCGTCATCACTTCGCCAACGCCTTCGATCTGCGTGTTGCGGGCCGCACCGCGTCGTCCGGCTGCGTCGCGTTCGGCCTGGACCGCTGGCTGGCTGCGATGAACGAGCGCCACGGTCCCGATGCCGCGGCGTGGCCTGCCGTTCCCCGTCCCGAACTGATTCCGGAGGCCTAGATGACAGCGCGAACCATCCTGATCACCGGCGCGTCGGGCTATATGGGCGCACGCGTGGCGAGGGCGCTGGCGCGTGATCCCGATACGCGCCTGGTCCTGTGGGTCCGTGCGCCATCATGGAAGGACGCTATGGCGCGGACGGCGCGGCTTTGTGCCGACCTCAGACGACGAGGCGTCACCGCCACGACGCTTCATGGCGACCTGACGGATGATGAACCGTTTGCCGATGTCGACCGGCACGCCATTACCGATATCGTTCACGGCGCGGCCGTCACCCAGTTCGGTATCGCGCATGACGAGGCCGTCGCGGTCAATGCGGCTGGCACACAACGCGTGATCGATCTGGCGCGCGCCTGTCCGCGGCTTCAGTCCGTCAATTTGCTCAGCACGCTTTACGTGGCCGGCTTGAACGAGGCGCCGATTGCCGAGACGTTGCTGCCCATGCCCGAGACGTTCGCCAACCACTATGAACGTTCCAAGTGGATGGCCGAGGACATCGTCGGACGATCGGCCGGCGACCTGCCGTGGCGTATCCTGCGACTGCCGACGGTCGTCGCCGACAACGGCGCCGGCCGGGTGGTGCAAGTCAATGCGGTGCACAACGCCCTGAGGCTTCTGTTCCATGGTCTGCTTCCCGTCATCCCAGGCAAGTCGGCAACGCCGCTTTATCTGGCGACGGGCGATGAACTCGACGAGCCGATACGCGATATCCTGACATCGTCGCCGCTGGAGCGGGTCATCAACGTTGTGCCGGATGCGCGAGATCCTGCGTCGTTGGGCGACGTCATCGCCGCCGCTCATGAGGCCTTTGCGGATACACCGCGCTATCGTGCGAGAACCATGGCCCTGCCGCCATGGTGCGACTGGCAGTCCTTTACCGCACTGTCCGACGCGGTCGACCGCTTCAGCACGGATTTGGTGCGCCAAGCCCACCGCGTTATCGCGCCCTTTGCGCGACAACTCTATGTCAACCGTACCGTCGAGACCGGCACCGCCATGCCCGGTCTGCGGTTCCGCGTCAACGTATCCCGCGCCGTGCTGACGGCGCGTATCTGCCGCCACCTGGTCGCCACCCGATGGGGATTTGCAT
This sequence comes from Alphaproteobacteria bacterium, assembly GCA_028277285.1. Classification (GTDB taxonomy): domain Bacteria; phylum Pseudomonadota; class Alphaproteobacteria; order SP197; family SP197; genus JANQGO01. The sequence continues at coordinate 5,800 of JANQGO010000005.1, forward strand.
CATGATCGACAACGACAGCCTGTGGACGCTCAGCTACTACCGCCTTTCGGAGATTACCGGATCTTTGTTCTTCGGTCGTGTCGTCAAGACCGTCGGCGACCATCCGTTGCAGGGTGAACTGACCAAACATTTCGCCGACGAAGCGCAGCATGCATGGCTGTGGACCGATTGCCTCAAGAGCCTCGGCAAAAAGCCGCTGAAGCTCGACCGGGCCTATCAGGACCAGTACGCGTCGGTGATCGGCGCGCCGGGCAACCTGATGGAGGTGTTGGCCGCGACGCTGGTGTTCGAGCAACGCGTCATCGGTCAGTACGCACGCCATCTGAAAGCGCCTGATCTGGCGCCGCAGGTGTCGGCGACGCTGCGGACCATCATGGACGACGAACGTTGGCATCTTGCATGGGTGCGCGACGCGCTGAAAGGCATGTGGGCCGACTATGGCGAGGCCACGGTCGCGGCCGCGGTCGCGCGTTACCGAGACGCCGACCGAACGGTGTTCTCGGACACTGTCAGCGACGTCACGCAGCGCCTGGCGCGGACCGTCGGCCTCAACCTGAAGGGAGTGTCATCATGATAGAGCGCAACGAAATCGACAGCGTCGTCGACAGCCATCTGGTTGATCCCCTATCGAGCTTCGATCCGGCAACACCGATCATCGACGCGGTCGCCGACTCGTTTGCCTATGTCGAGCTTGCCCTGGACCTGGAGGAGCAGTTCGGGTTGAGGCTGTCCGATGGTGACCTCGCCGAGATGGCGACGGTCGGCGACCTCTCCGGTGCCATTGACGAGCGTCTGGCCGCGCTGAACCGCAAGGCGGTCAACTGAAGACGTTTAGCGGGCTGGGCGAGCCGCGTCCGCGGCGGCGCCGGTCGCCAGATAACGGACCATGTCGTGCGCCAGATCAGCGGGCGACGGTGCGCCGAAGGCGGCGAGGTTGCCGGCACTGGCGAGGACCATCAGGCCGTGAACGCTGGCCCAGGCGATCAACGCGAATGAGCGGCGGCGATTCGGGGCGATCTCCGGTGCGACAGCGCGCTCAAGAATGGCAATCGTTTGATCGATATGCGGCGTGTACCAAGCCGGCAGGCTCACCCTTCCGGGGACTGTGTAGTCGAGGACGGCGGCCCAATCGCGCTGGTGGTCTTCGGCAAACTTGAAGTAGCAGACCAGCAGCGCTTCGAGGTTCGCGGTGATGTCATCGCCCAGCTCGACCTTTGCCATTTGATCATAGAGCCGGTCCAGCGTGCGCGCGTTGACGTGTAAGACCAGCTCGTCGAAGTTTTGGAAGAGGCTGTAGATCGTGCCTGGCGAATAGCCGATGCGTTCGGCAACGGCGCGCGCGGTCAACGCGGCAAGCCCCTTCGTCGCGACGATGTCGTGCCCGGCGGTCAGGACAAGTTCGGTCAGTTCTTCACGCGTGTGATCGCTGCGGCGTCCCACGGCATCCCTTTCGGCCAAGAGCGATAGAATTGAACAATGTTCATTTATCGCCCTGTGTCAACCGCCGAGATCTCACGCGCGCATCATGTCGGCCATGACGAGCTTGTTGAAGTAGTGGTGCAGGTCATCCCAGAACGGCGCGTAGAAGTGCTGGCGCCAGACCGGTGAGCGGCGCGCGCTTTGAACCGCCTCGATAGCGAGCTTGTCTTCGTAGTGCACGGTGTCGAACAGCGCCTGGACCGAGGCTTCTTCGGCCTGGAAGTTGTCGTCGGCCAGCGCCTCGGGGCTGTAGAAGCGCAGGTGCTGCAGATACGTTTCGTCCGGCGCGACCGGGATCGCGATGTTCACCTTCATGAACGCGTCGAGCAGCGGCACGTTGACGTTCGGGTAGAGCGTGGTGAAGTAACCCCAGTCGGGCTGGCGCTGAATGTCGTGCCCGGCGGTCGGCAGGCGAATGGGGTCATAGGTCTTGCCGCTCTTTTGCCGGCTGTGCCCGAACGCAACGAGGGCGCCGTCCATGAACAGTTCGAAGGCCGGCTTGCCGTCGGCATCGACGCGCGGCACCTCCGGCGACTTGCGGTAGAGGTCGTGGGTGAAACCTTCGTGCAGCAGGTTGATTGAGGCGTTCTCCTGGTAGGTCTTCCAGTTGGCCTTGACCGTGCGGGTCTCGATCAGCGGTTTGCCGTCGCCGTCCCGGGCCGGGATCAGACGTTCGACCGCGTAGTCGCCGCCGACCGCCTGCATCCACGGCGCGAGCCAGTCGTCGATATCGGGCGCTGCGCCGTCGATGTCGATGAAGACGGTGCCGATGCGCACGCCGGAGCGGATCTCGACCAGGTTCCCGTCATGGCCGTTAAGTTCGCCCGGCCCGGTCTGCGGCTTGCCGGACCAATAGGGCGCGTCTGTCAGCCGGCCGCGAAGGTCGTAGCGCCAGCCGTGATAGAGCACCTCGATCTCCTTCAGGCCCTTGCGATCGCCGCGTACGGCGGGGCAGCCGTCATAGGGGCAGATATTGTGAAACACGCGCAAGACGCCGTCATCACCGCGCAGGGCGACAAGCGGCATGCCGAAGAGGTCGAAGGTGTGCGCGTCGCCGGGATCGGGCAGGGCGCAGTCGAACATCACCGCTGTCCAGTTGCGGCGGAAGATGCGTTCGGCTTCGAGCGCCAGCCAGTCATCGTCGGTGAAGGCCGCGGGCGGCGGCGTCAGGGCGTCGCCGATCGGCGCCATCACGGCGTTGCACTCCTCCTGGTTGATCAGTGCGCCAAGTCGGGTGTCCATCGTGGTTCTCTCCCTTCTGTCTTAAGCCAGGGCCATACGCACGGCCGCCGCCGCCGCCTCGGCGGTGCGGACCGCGCCTTCCATCTGGCCGGCGAACCGCTCGCTGACTTCTGCGCTGGCCCAGCGGATGTGTCCGACAGGTTCACGCAACGCGTGGCCCCAGTTCGTCCAGACTCCGGTGGTCATGAACGAGTTGCAGCCCCGGCTCCAGGGCTCCGCCGCCCAGTTGACCATGTGAACGGCGTGAGCGTCGCGCGCGGCGGGGCCCAAGCCGGCGGCGAGATCGTCGAGCAGGGCGCCCTGGCGTTCGCCTTCCGGCATTTCCGAAATCTCGCGCGAGCGGCGGATCGAAACCAGCATGGTGAAGGCGGCAGGCAACTCGTCGCCGCCCTCGTCCCAGGCGATCATGGCGTCGGACGCATAGCTTGAGATGCCGGCGTCGCGCCAGAAGGGCTGGTCATAGATCGCCGCGGCGGTGATCTTGCCGCGTATCGGCATGCGCTGGGTCAGATAGTCGCGCGCCGGCGACAATGGCGGATCCCAGCGCAGGCGCCCGGCGAGCACGGGCGGCAGCGTCACGATCGCGTGGCTCGCGTCGACGGTCAGACCGTCGCCGACCACCGCGACGCCGCTACCGTCATGGCGCACCGACATGGCCGATGTTTCCAGATAGATCGCGTCGCCCAGGCGCTCCGCCAGTTTGTCGGTCATGGCGTGTGCGCCGCCGACGAAGATTTCGCTGTCATGGGCCGGCCCGTCCAGGCCCAGAATCCCGGCAAAGCCGCCATTGGATTTGAGATAGAAGAGCGCGTGAAGCAGCGAGACATCCTGGGGTTCGGGCAGAAAGCCGGTCAGGATGTCGCCCAGGGTTGCGGCGTGTTGCGGACCGAACGTGGTCGACAGCCACGTGGCGAGCGTCTGGCCGTCGAGGACGTCGGCGTCCGGCACGGTCCACGGTTGATCCAGCGGCACCATCTGGGCGGCGTTGTCGATTTCGCGCACCGATTCGATCAGCGCGGGCTCGGTGACGCCGCGCGCCTCCGCAGCATCGTCGAAGATCTGAAGCGGCTTGACCGCGACGCCCAATTCGCCCGCCAGCTTTTTGATGGCGTCCTGGCCCGGCCCGATCCAGCGCCCGCCGAGCTGCACCACACGGTCGGCGATCGAAAAACCATAAATGCGTCCGCCGACGCGGCTGTTGGCTTCCATGATCGCGACCGTGTGGCCGGCCTGTTTCAGGCGCCACGCCGCCGTCAGGCCGGCGATGCCGGCACCGACGACGACCACATCGGCGTCGATCGCTCTCATGGCCTAGTCATAGCGCAGCCACTGCTGCAGCAGGGCCGTAACCGCATAGGGGCGCTCCATGGGGGCATAGTGATTGCAGTCCTCGATCAACGTGACGCGCGCGCCGGCTATGCCGTCAGCGATCTCCTCCGAGTGTTCCGGCGGTATCAGCGTATCCTGACGCCCGCAGAGCACCAGCGTCGGGCATCGGATCGCGGCCAGGTCGGCGCGGCTGTCGGGCCGGCTCATGATCGTGCGTTGCTGACGCACGAAGGCTTCGGCGCCGACGCGCAGCGCCATGGTGCGCAGCGCCGTCATCAGCGCCTCATCGTCATGGCGGCTTGGGTGGACGACATTGGGCAGGGCCTGGTCGACAAGGGCGGGATACTTGCCCGATTGGGCCAGCGCGATCTGGCGGTGCCGGTCGGCGCTGCGTTCCTCGGTGTCGGCACGCGCGGACGTTCCGATCAGCGCCAGCTTGGTGACGCGCTGGGGCGCGCGGCGGAGAATCTCGAAGGCGACATAGCCGCCCATGGAGAACCCGACCAGGGCGAACGGGCTACTGACGGCGTCGAGCACGCGCGCCGCACCCTCGCCAACCGTTTCCTGATCCAACAGGTCGACGGCAACCGGCCGCGCCACGTCACCCAGATGGTCAAGCTGATGGCTCCACATCTGGATGTCGTCCAGAAGGCCGGGCAGGAAGACGACGGTATCCTTATCGTCGTTGGGCAACGGAAGAACTCCAAAAGCGCCGATTGACAGAATAGGTCAGAGGCCTAAAATTATAGGCCTTCGACCTAAAGTCAACGGAAACATCATGGATGCACCCGCCGACGACCTGCCGGCGACCCTGGGCGATAGAGTGCGCGGTGACGCGGCGGCGACCCGCAAGGGCACGCGCCGCGCCGCGCAGATCCTGCAAGCCGCGCTCGATGCCGTGGTGGAGACGGGGTACAACGACCTGACGCTGGAGGCGGTCGCCCGGCGCGTCGGGATCAGCAAGGGCAACCTGCAGTACTACTATCCGACACGCTCGGATCTTCTGCAGGCAGCGTTCGCCGAGCAGATCGAGGCGCACAAACGTACGTGGCAGGACATCCACGATGCGCCGGCGCCGGATGCGCGGACGCGGCTGCGTAGCCTGATCGCGTTCGAGTTGGCGGCCAACCGTGACCCCCGGTTTGTCGCCCAGGTTCGCGAGCGCTGGTCGCTGGCCGAACGCGACCGGGAGCTCAGGCGTCTCAGCAACACCTGGCACCGCTGGGTCACCGGACGCTATGCCGTTATCGTCGGCGCGCTGCGTCCGGACCTGGACAGTCGCGCTTGCCGTCAGGTCGGCATCATGATCTACGCCATGCTGATCGGGTCGACGCCATACTTCGGGCCCGACCGGGCTTTGCCGTCCGTGAGCCGTGGCCTTGACCAGAGGATCGAGGACGCCATCCTGCGGATGGTGGAGACGGCCGCCTGAGTGTTCCGGCAATGGCCCTCTGCCGCCGGCGAGATTGGCCCTCGCGCCGCCATGGCGGCGCTGCGTACGATCGGGGCGAACCGAAGCCGGGGAGCCATGCCATGACCCAATCGCAGCACGACAAGGCCGCGCGCTTTCGCGCCCTGCACGAAGGCCCGGGCGCCTTCGTGATGGGCAATATCTGGGATGCCGGCTCGGCCAAGATCGCCGCCGGACTGGGTTTCCAGGCGGTCGCGACATCGAGCGGCGCCTTCGCCAACACCCTGGGCCGGACCGACGGCGCTGTCAGCCGCGACGAGGCGCTGGCGCACGCGCGCGACGTGGCGGGCGCGGTCGACGTGCCGGTCTCCGGCGACTTCGAGAACGGCTTCGGCCATGTGCCGGACTATGTCGCGGAGACGATTCGGATGGCGGCGGATAGCGGCCTGGTCGGCTGCTCGATCGAGGATTACGCCGGCAACGAGGCCGATCGGCTCTATGAGAAATCGGAAGCGGCCGAACGCATCGCCGCGGCGGCCGAGGCGGCGGCCGGCGCCGGCTTTCCCTTCACGCTAACCGGGCGCGCGGAGAACTTCCTGCGCGGCAATCCAGATCTCGACGACACGATCGCGCGCCTTGTCGCCTATCAGGACGCCGGCGCGGACGTTCTTATGGCGCCCGGCCTGCCGGACCTGGACGCGGTGAAGGCGGTGTGCGATGCGCTCGACAAACCGCTCAACTTCATGGTCGGCGTGCCCGGCCGGTCGTTCGCCAAGGCGGATCTGGAAGCGGCCGGCGTCAAACGCATCAGCCTGGCGACGTCGCTCTACAAGGCCGCGCTGACCGCTTTCATTGCCGCCGCGCGCGAAGCGCAGGATGACGGCACCTTCGGCTACGTGGAGACGCTGATCGGCGGCGGCGAACTGGGTAAGCTGATGGGCGGTTGATGCCTATTGGCGCTGCTCGCTGACGGTCGCGTTGACCGCGCCGAAGGACGCAAGCAGGGCGCCGACGAAGAACAGCCCGAGACCGGCAAGTGTCGCCGTCGAATAGGCGACGCGGCCCTCGATCATCTGCAGCGCGAAGATGACGAAGGGGCCGAGCGCGGTAAGCGTGCCGATGGTCAGCGTCGAGACGGACGCGATGGCGCGCTGCAGGGCATAAAGCGGCGGTACCGTCAGCACAAGACCCAACGCGACCATGACTGCCATGTCGGCAAGCGGTAGAGCGCCCTTGTGGTCGAAGCCAAGCGCGGCGAAGCCGCCGGCGAACAAGACATAAAGCGGGAACCTCAAGCCGAACACCGCGCCCGGCCCGACGCCGGCTCGGTCGAGCCGCTGGCAGAAGATCAGGACCCAGGTGAACATGACGCCGTCGACGATCGCCAACAGCACACCCAGGGCCGCGACGCCCGCGTCGCCGCGCACGAAACCGGACCAGCCGCCGATTGTGATAACCGCAAGATAAACGACGCCGGCAAACAGCAGGGTGTTGCCAATCGCTTCCATCGTGTTGCGCATGGGCTCACCCTCCGCCACGCCGAGCCGGTAGGCGATGTAGGCGGTGATCGGCATGACGCCGCCGGAGATCGTGTAGGTAATCGCCGGTTCGATCATTTGCACCGACAGCAGATAGGCGCTGACCGCGAAGACGACGGCGACGTTGGCCGCGATAAGCGGTCGGGGGTTGGCGATCGCGGCCTTCAGCTGGGCCGGCGCGGTGATCGCCGCCCAGCCGATGAAGGCGACCGCGATGATGCCGAACACCAGAAAGCCGAACAGAAACGAACTCATGCGCTGGAACAGGCCGCCGAAGAAGACGAACTGCGTGGACTCCAGGATGACGAAGGCAAGCGCCCACAGAAGGCCGAACAGCGCCACCTTCATGGGGCGAGGTCACCAAGCGTTCGTTTGAATTCATCTTGCCAGCGGTCTCGGCCACCGTTGATCTGCTCTTCAGTCATGCGCACGGCATCGTCGAACGCGCCCCGACGCAACGCGCCGACGATCGCGCGGTGAAGGTCGAGCCAATTTTCGCTCAAGCCCACCTTGTTCCACACCGGACACCAGTAGCGCGACATCGCGACGCAGAGTGCCTCGATCTGTGCCAGCAGCCGGGGCCGGTCGGCCCTTGCATAGAGCGCCAGATGGAACCGCCAGTGCAGTTCGGCATGCTTGGCGGCGCCGCGCGCCGCCGCGGCGGCATCGAGAATGGCCTCGGCGCCATCGAGGTCGTCGCGGGACAAGTGCGGCGCCGACAGCCTGAGCGCATGCGGTTCCAGCAGAGCGCGCAGCTCCATGATGTCGAGGAAGTCGCGCTCGGACCTGACGGCGACGGCTACACCGCGGTTTGGCGCCTGGGTCGCGAGCCCCGAGGCGACCAGACGGTGCAACGCCTCGCGTACCGGCGCGGCACTGACCTTGAACGCAGCGGCGATCTCGTTCTGCTTCAACTGGGTGCCGCCGGCGAGATCGCCGACCAGGATGGCCTGGCGCAATGACTCCAAGACCACCGCGGCGGTCGACTTCACCTCTCCGGCAACAAATGGCGCGCGTTCGGTCATGGCATCCCTCGTCACAAAGAATCGATTATCGATAATCGGACGGGGCCGTCAAGCGTCCACCATGTCGGGCAGGCGACGTGATGGTGGGCATGGCGACCGAAAAGTGACCGCGACGGGGGTGCTGGCATGCTCTGGCCGTGTCGGCTGTCACTGCCTGAATTGCCGTCTGCTGCAAGGTTGGGTCGACCGCGTGATGGGGAAACACACGCGAAACGGAACCGATAGAGGGTAGGCCCAGGCGATGGCGACAGTTGATGCGACGATGCCCATGCTGTCTTTCGACGATGCGATGTACAGCGAGGCCGCGCGGTCGGGCGGCCACAGCAGCGCGTCCGTCAAGGACGAACTGGTGAGCATCATCGCCGACATAGCGGGCAGGTCGACGTCGATCGACGCCTCAGACCGTCTCTATCACGACCTCAACATTGCCGGCGACAACGCCACCCGACTGCTTGATGAAATCCATCAACGGTTCGGCGTTCGGTTCGCCGGCTTCCGGTTCGATACCTATTTCCCCCACAGCACGTCGGTTTCGGTCGACGCCCTGCTGATGAAGCTCGGTCTTCGCGGCAAGTGGAAAGAATTGACCGTCGAGCACATGCTCAATGTGATCAATAACGGCGCGTGGTTCGAGCCCGACGACGCCCAAGCCGCCTAGCAGCACGAACGTCCTAACCCAGCAGTTCCCGCAGCGCGTCATCCAGGAACGCGTCGAACGCCTTGACGTTGCCGGGGCTGGCGGCGCAGTGGCCCCAGGGTGAGTCGAAGGGGCGTAGCTCCGCGTTAGGCATATGGCGGGCCTCAATCTCGTTATCCTCGGGCGGGAAGTAGAGATCGGTGGTGCAGGGCATCAGGATCGCGCGCGCGGTGATGGCGCCGAGCGCCTTCTCGACATCATCGCGGTAGAGCGCATTCGCGCTGATATCGCCGTGCTGCCAGCTCCACAGTTTGGCGAGCAGGTTGTTGGCGTCCCAGTTGTCGATGTGGTCGTTCTCCCAATCGATCAGCAGGTCCTCCAGGGTGTCGAAGCCCTTCTCGCGGTAGAGGTGCTCGCGGTAGAAGGTCTGGGAGAAGGCCCAGCCGGCGTAGACGCGGCCGAAGGCGGCGAGGCCGCGCTTGGGCTGGGCGACATAGTCGCCGCCGTTCCAGGCGCTGTCGGCGCATAGCGCCGCCTTCACCCCTTCCAGGAAGACGATGTTGTGGGGCGAGGTCTTGGCCGAGGCGCAGAACGGCAGGATCGCCTCGACCATATCCGGGAACTGCGCGCCCCACTGATAGGACTGGCAGCCGGCCATGGACCATCCGTAGACCAGCTTGATGCGGTCGATGCCGAACTGCTCGGTCACCAGGCGGTGCTGGCAGAAGACGTTGTCAAAGAGCGTGATCTTGGGAAAGCGCGGCCCGTCCTGGGGTGCGGGCGTGTTGCTGGGCGATGACGACAGACCGTTGCCGAACATGTTGACGGCGATGATGAAGTGGCGGGCCGGGTCGATGGCGCGGCCGGTGCCGAAGAATCCTTCGTTGCGCGCATGGGTGCCCGTATAGAAGGTCGGCATGACGACGACGTTGTCGCGTGCCGGCGAAAGTTCGCCATAGGTCTTAAAGGCGAGGCGTCCGTCGTTCAGGACCTCGCCCGACTGCAGGTCAACATCGCCCAGGCGGAAGATCTCGTGGTCGGCCATGATCGCGTCCCCGGTCAGTAGAGTCTCAGATACTCCTCGACCTCCCAGTCGGTGACCGCCTGGTGGTAGCGCTCCCACTCGTCGACCTTGTAGGCGATGAACGAGCCGTGCATCTGTTCGCCGATGGTCTGTTTGGCGAAGTCGTCGTCGCGCAGGATCTCGACCGCCTCCAACAGATTACGCGGCAGACGTTGCGCGCCGGACTTCACGATCGCTTCTTCCGACATCGAGTAGAGGTCTTCGTTGAGCGGCGGGCCGGGATTGTACTTCTCGACCACGCCCTCGGTCATCGCGGCCGCCGTCAGGCCCAGGGCCAAATAGGGGTTCAGGCACATGTCGGACGCCCGGTTCTCGATACAGAAGCGCGCCTGAGGCAGGCGCAGCATGGAGGAGCGGTTGTTATAGCCATAGGTCATGTGGGTCGGCGCCCAGGTCACCGTGCCGCCCTCGAACCCGCCGACGCGCGGCACCAGGCCGTTATAGGAGTTGACGGTCGAGCACGCGATTGCGGTGAGCGCGCCGCCATGGCGCAACAGTCCGGCCACCGCCAGAAGCGCGCGTTCGTCCCACGCGCCGTCCGCCGTCTCGAAGATGTTCGTGCCCAGATTGTCGATCGCCTGCATCGAGGTGTTCAGATGCGCGCCGGAACGCCAGTCGCCGATGGTCGGTTTCGGCATGAAGGTCACGAACATGCCGTGTTTCTTGGCGATCTCCTTGACCAGGATGCGCAGGAACACCAGCCGGTCGGCCATGGCGAGCACGTCGGTGTAGCCGAAGTCGAGCTCGAACTGGCTATAGGCGCCCTCTGCGACGACATCGTGCAGGTCCCAGCCCAGTTCGCCGTCGATGATGTCGATCAGCTCGCCCAGATAGTCCATGGAGTCGAGCGAGTGCTCGACATCGTAGCCGAACGCCTGGCGGCGCGGGCGCAGACCTTCGCCGGGCGGAGGATCGGTGTCGATCGCCTTGACCGGCTTGCCGTCCTGCCAGCGCATGACGATGAACTCCGGCTCGATACCGGCAAAGACCGCATAACCCTTCGCCGCGCACTCGCGCACGATGCGCTTCAACGCGCTGCGCGGGCAGACGTTATAGGGCTTGTCGCGCCACCACAGATCGGCGAACACCCAGGCCATCGTCTTATCCCACGGGCAGATCACCAGGCTGTCGAGATCCGGCACCATGATCTGGTCGGGATCGGCGGGGCCCAGCTCCGGCACGAAAGAGACGGAGTGGACGGCGAACTGCGGTCCCTTGCCCTGGCACAGCCGCTCCCAGTCCGACAGCGGCACCGGCTTGGTCTTCGGCACGCCGAGAAGGTCGATCCAGCAGCACAGGATGTACTTGACGCCGGCCTCCGCCAGCATGGCGCCGGCCTCGGCAATCCGTTCGGCAGGCGCGAGCGCTTCGGCCATGGTCTGGGGGTCAGAGAGATTCATGGCTTAGCCTCCGGGTGACGTCGATCAGTAGCCGAGTGTCGGGTTAACGACATTCTGGAGTGGTTCGTCCGCAAGGTAGCGGCGCATGTTGGCAAAGAACAGGTCAAGCGTGATCGGGACATAGTTGTCGCCGTCATCGGCGGAGATGTGCGGCGTCACGACCAGATTGGGCGCCGACCAGAGCGGCGAGTCTGCCGGCAGCGGTTCGGGGTCGAAGACATCGATAATGGCGCCGGAGAGATGGCCGCTGTCGAGCAGGTCGACGAGAGCGTCGTAGTCCATCACCGCGGAACGTCCGACGTTGATGATGCCGGCGCCGGCTTTCATCCGGCCGAGACGTTCGCGGCTGAAGAGGTTCTCCGTCTCCGGCGTCGCGGGCGTGGCGACGAAGACGTAATCGGCGCGCGCCAGCATGGCATCCAGATCGTCCGTCGTGCCCATCTCATCGATATCGTCATGGGGCCGGCCGTGCCGGCTGATGCCCATCACTTCGATGCCGAGTTTCTTGAGTTGATGCGCCGCGCCGCCGCCCAGGCTGCCGGTGCCGACAATCAGCGCGGTCTTGCCGGCGATCGGCGTTGAATAGAGCGATGTCCAGTCGGCAGAGCGTTGGTTGAACTGAACGGCCGGCATCTTGTTGTGCAGCATCAACACGGCCATCAACGCGAACTCGCCGGCCTTGGCGGCGTGCGCGCCCTTGTTGTTGACGACCGTGACACCGTCGGGGACCCAATCCATCGGGCACAGGTGTTCGACGCCGGCGCCGATGATGTGGATCCATTGGAGGTTCGGCGCCACATCGCCCAGGTTCTCGGTCGGCAGGTCCCAGGTGACCAGCGCCTCGGCGGTCGCCATGGAGACGGCGAAGTTGTCGGTGTCCCAGTCGATCACGACGTCCAAGTGATCGGCGACGTCGGGATGGCGCCGGGCGGCGTCGTCGAACCGCTCCGGCGTGATGGTGAAGACCTCCTCGCCTTCCGGCGTCGGCGGAAACGTGTCGGGCGAGGCGTGGTTGTTCTTGACGTGAACGCGGACCTTGCGTTCGGCGCTCATGACGCGAACCCGCGTGCTTCAAGATCCTTCAACGCTGCGATCACCTGGTTGTCGCGCTCCGCACCGGTCAGCTCTTCGGCGGCGAACTGGATCTCCATCACCGCCTTGGCGACATCGCGCAACAGCGCGCGGTCGTCGTTGGTCTTGGCCGGTGCGCAGAGCACGGTGTCGCCGCCATAGGTCGGCACGGGGCCGGACCAGAATGACGCGGTGTTGTCGGGTTCTGTGCCGTCTTCCAGCGCCTTGGCCATGGCGGCCAGGCGGCGGCGCGCCATGACGATGCCCTTGTCGCTGGGCACCAGATTCTCCAGCGAATGTTCGGTAATCGTGCCCATGCCCTCGCAGGCCTCGGCGTCGGCGGGATAACGCTGGCGCTCTTCGTAGGGGCGGTCGAACACCTCGCCCTGCTCGATCAGTTCCGGCCCTTCCGGCGTGTTGTATTCATGGGGATCGCCGCGCTCGCCGAAACAGGCCCAGGCCAGACACTGGGTATCGTCATCGTCGATCGGCACGACCCAGCGGGCAAAAGCGGTGCGGCCGAAGTAGCGCGGCTGCGTACCGTCGGCGGCGAAGGCGGCGCCGGCCTGGGTATAGTTGGGCAGGACGAGTTCGTTGACGCGCACCCACACGTTGTCGCCGACGCGCCGCGAGTTGGTGCCGATGAAACCGAACTGGCGTTCATAGAACTTCATTTCGCCGACTTCGCCGAAGCCTTCGGAGAACTGCTCGCGGCTGATGCGCGAATGCAGGAAGCTCGTGTGGATGGGATCGAGAATGGCGTCGAGCACCTGAAGCCAGTTGCAGCGGAAGGGCGCGCGATAGGGCACGTAGACCTGGTCGGGGATCTCCAGCGTGTCGTAGATCGGAAACGCGGGGCACAGATCCGGCGGTCCCATATAGGCGAAGACCAGACCACGGTAGTCGCGCACCGGATAGGCGCCGAGGCGAACCGAGGCGCGCAGCTTGTCCTCGACACCGGCGGGCTGGCCGGGGACTTCCAGGACGGTGCCGTCGGCATCGAACAGCCAGCCGTGATAACAGCAGCGGATGCCGCGCGTCTCGCAGGTGCCGAACTCCAGCGACGCGCGCCGGTGCGGGCAGTTGCGGTGCACCAGGCCGATGGTGCCCGACTTGTCGCGGAAGAGCACGAGGTCCTCGCCCAGGATGCGGATCAGGCGGGGCCGCTCGCCGATCTCGTTGGTCATGGCGACCGGCTGCCAGAAGCGGCGCAGCAGTTCGCCGGCCGGCGTGCCCGGCCCGACGCGGGTCAGGCGCTCGTCGCTGGTGCCGGGTCCGGTCTGGTGATAGCCGTCGAACGCGGCGTGGGGTCGGGTCGCTGGTGCCGCCTGTTGTTTCATGATGCCGGTCCTGAGAATTTGGTCGCCCAACGATATGCCGCACCGGGCGGTTTGACAGCAAACGACGAATTTGCACCATTGCTGTTAGTTTGCTTCACATCAGGGACGGTCCATGCGCCGCAGTTCGTTGCATTTCAACGCGTTGAGGGCTTTCGAGGCGGCCGCGCGGCATCTGAGCTTTTCGCGCGCCGCCGACGAACTGGCGGTGACCCACAGCGCGGTGAGCCATCAGATCCGCCAGCTGGAGGACCTGCTGGGCATTCCGCTGTTCGTGCGGACCAACCGTGGCGTCACTCTGACCGAGGCAGGCCACACCCTGTTGCCGGTGCTGGCGGAATCCTTCGACCGCATCGCCGCGACGCTGGACGGCCTGGTCGCCGCGCCCGATGACGACGTGCTGAGGGTGACGACGACGCCGACGCTGGCCGCCAAGTGGCTGATCCCGCGCCTGGGCGACTGGCGCGGCGCGCAAGGCGACATCGCCATCCACCTGCATCCGGCTCTGGGTTATCTCGATCTGGCGGCGGGCGAAGCCGATGTCGCGATCCGCTGCGGCGTGCCGCCATGGGGCGGCCTGGTCGACGAGTTCGTGCTGCCGATCCATCTGGCGCCGGTGTGCAGCCAGAGTTTCCTGAACCGTCTGGGCGGCGCGCCCGAACCGAAGGATCTCTTGGCGACGACCCTCATTCACGCCGACATCGCCGGCCACGAGGTGGGTGAGGAGTGGCGGCTGTGGTTCGAGGCGGCCGGTGTCGCGGCGCCCGCAAGCTTGCCCGGTTTGTCGTTTCACGACCCCAGCCTGGCGCTGCAGGCGGCGATGGACGGGCTGGGCATCACGATGGGTTATCTTGAGTTGGCGGCGGCCGATATCGAGGCCGGGCGGCTGGTGCGTCCGTTCCCCCTGGCCGCGCCGCATCCCTTTTCCTATTACCTCGTCTACGACGGCGCGCGGCGCGACGAGACGAAGATCGCGGCGTTTCGCGATTGGCTGCTGGACCAGCCGCCATGCGGCGCGGCCATGGTTGCCCGGTGAGTTGACGGCGGGCGACCTTGATGCGGCCGCATGCAGCTAAACACCCAAGCCGATCGCCTTGTTGATTCTCTTCCCCGCGTTGACCGCCTGGTAGGTGGGAAACGGCGTGCGCTGTGAGGTATCGACGGCGCGCTTGAGCCACGCTTTGTCTTCGAGCATGCCCAACGACATCGACAGGGCGCGGTCGGTGATGGTCATCAGACCGGATTTGATGACCGAGAAACGTTGCGGCGTCGCGGTCACCGCCAAGACCGGCACGCTCCAGCTGCGCCGCAACAGCGCGAAGTCGTTCTCGTCCGGTATGACGGACACGATCCTGCTGGCCGCTTCGGCTGCCGCAATGCCGCGCGCCGTCAGCCGGAACTCTGGCCGCAACGGATGACCGTGACCCGGGTTTCTCTCCAGCAGGCCGAGGTGCACGAGGTGTTGCAGGCTTGACGTGAACGACGTCCGGCTGGCGCTTGTCGCCGCCAGCAAAGGCGCTTGCCGGCCCGGCACGCCGGCATGCAGAAGCGCCAGAATGTTCAGGCACCACGCCTTGGATGTCAGGTTGACAAGAAGTCGAATGTCCATAAAGTATAGTTACTATAATTCTCACAAGAAGGATAGCGCCATGCCCGTCGTATCGTTGGACAACACCATCACCTTGGCGCTGTCCGTTCGCGACAGGCACAAAAGCGCAGCATGGTATGAAGAGAACCTCGGTTTCGAATTGATCCACCATATCGACGAAGCCGGGTGGAGCGAGATGCGGACCAAGACCGACGGCGTCACGCTGGGCCTGGGCGAACAAGCAGAACCCAATCCGGGCAACACCGTCCCCGTGTTCGGCGTAACAAACATCGAGGTTGCTCGAGCCGCGTTGGAAGATGCCGGCGTGGTCTTCGACGGGGAAACCGAGACCATCGAAGGGATGGTCAGCACGGCCACGTTCTACGATCCCGACGGCAACGCGCTGATGCTGGCGCAGGATCTCACCAGGGCAGATTGACACCGCCAAGCGGCCATTCGGGCCCGCCAAGGGGTGCGAAGCGGTCAGCCCCGTGCTCGGAATCGCCACTCGCCCAAGTCGCACAACTGTGATGGCGCTTACACTTCGGCGTTGATGAGGTATCCTAAGCTCTCTACGTAAGTGTGCGTCAGGATGTTGCTTGGCTCCTGACGCTGTCGTCGGAGCGCGGGCGGCCCGGCTTTGCGGCAAGCAAGCCCTCGGGTTGCACCGGTTGCGTTTCGATCGTGTGTGTGCGGCGGTTCGGTCATCGGGGGATCGGTGAGCGTTGTCCGGCACATTGTTCAAGAGCGCAACGCAGCGACAGAAGGTTCTTATCCATGAAGAAGATACTTGCAACAGCCGCCTTGCCGATGGCGCTGGCGGCCGGCTTGGCGTTTCAGGCCTCCGCGGGCCACAACCATCCCGAAGGCCATCCTGGACCCGAGGGCCACGCGGCCGCCCATGTATTCCACTCCATGCACGCGGCCGCCGCGGAAATACGTGGCGCGCGCGCCGGTCATAACGACATCGGCGGCAATCACACGCACTTCTCGCGCTTCGCCGACCACCTTCACGGCATGGCCGACGGCGCGCACTGCCACCATTGCCACCCGATCATCCACAAGATCATTCAGTGGATCAAAAATCACCGGCATCACCCGCATCCGACGCCGGAGAACCACAACCCGACCCATGTCAACATGCATCAGAGTCACGACGGCTCCATCGATCTCTTCGATTTCGATGAGAACGCCAGCATCGGCTGGTGCGAGTTCGGTTTCATGGCGAGCGACAGCCCGGCGAAGGTCGAACACATCCAGCACGTGCTGCAGCACGCCGCCGATGAGGCCGGCGGCACGCTGACCGACGAACAGTGCAAGGCCGCGCTGACGGCTGACCCGATCGCCGGCGCCTATCTTGAGGGCCTGTTCGACAGCGCCGATGACAACGGCAACGGCATGATCGAAAAGGGCGAGTCGGATGAAGCCATCAACACCGTCATGAATGCCTATGACCTGAACTGCGACGGCACCATCGACCAAGCCGATATCGATGAAGCGGAGACCTCGAACGTCACCATGGCGCAGATCGCCGACCGCAGCTGTTAGGAAACGTCATCTGAGGTGTGTGGGCGTCTGTCGCGTCCACACTTCCTGACTTGGTATCACGGCCCGCACCCAGATCGGTGCGGGCCGTTTTGCGTTCAGTGTCTCGCCCGGCGCCCTATCGCCACATGCCCCCTTGTCATCTAAGCCCGCATCCCGGACGATCGGCAAGACACACGATCGAGGGAAGGGATGACCATGAACCGCAAGACCGGTTTTCTGATGCACGAGCTCTACATGTGGCACGACACCGGCAGCGCGGCGTTGTGGTATCCGGCCGGCTTGAAGGTGCAGCCGGGCGAGCATGCGGAGAATGCCGAGACCAAACGGCGCATGCGCAACCTGATGGAAGTGGCGGGCCTCTACGACAAGATGAACCACATCGCGCCGCGCCCGGCGACGGAGGAGGAGATCCTGCGCGTCCACACGCCCGATTACGTCGACGGCATCAAGGCAATGAGCGCGGAGAACGGCGGCAACGCGGGCGAGGGGACGCCGTTCGGCCATGGCAGCTACGAGATCGCGCTGCTGTCGACCGGCGGCACCATCGCCATGGTCGACGCGGTGACCGAAGGGCGCATCGATAACGGCTACGCGCTGGTGCGCCCGCCCGGTCATCACGCCGAGCCGGATATCGGCCGCGGCTTCTGCATCTTCAGCAATATCGGCGTCGCCGTGCACCACGCCCGCCATGCCCACGGAATCAAGCGCGCCGCGGTGGTCGACTGGGACGTGCATCACGGTAACGGCACCCAGCGGGTTTTCTACGAGGATCCGGATGTGCTGGCGATTTCGATCCACCAAGACAACTGGTATCCCGCCGATTCCGGCCACCTGCACCAGACCGGCGAGGGCGACGGCAAGGGTGCGAACATCAACGTGCCGCTGCCGCCCGGATCAGGCCGCGATGCCTACATCGCGACCTTCGAACGGGTCGTCGCGCCGGCGCTGCGCCGCTTCAAGCCGGAGCTGATCATCATCGCCTCGGGCTTCGACGGTTCGATCTACGATCCCCTGGGCCGCATGATGGTGACGTCGACGACCTATCGGAAACTCACCCAGATCATGCTGGAGCTGGCCGACGAGTTGACCGGCGGCAAGCTGGTGCTGAGCCACGAGGGCGGCTATTCCGCCGCCTATGTGCCCTATTGCGGGTTGGCGGTGATGGAGGAGCTCTCGGGCATTTCGAGCGATATCGAGGACGTCTTCGCCGAGTTCGTCGATGTTGCCGGCGGTCACCAGCTCTATCCCCACCAGGACGATGTGATCAAGAAGGCGGCCGCGCTCGCCGACGCGGTTCCCGAAGGCTGAGGCCTTGAACAAGCGGCCGCCCGTCAGGGCGCTGGCGGTTGGATCGGCGATGATCGACACCATCGCGATCATCGACAGCAGCCTGATCGAGCATCTGACCCTGCGCAACGCCGAGACCTCGTTCCTGCTGTTGGAGGCCGGCCGCAAGACCGAAGCCTTGGACGTCTCGACCCATTGCGGCGGCGGCGGTCTGAACGTCGCTGTCGCGTTGGCACGTCTGGGCCTGACAACGGCGGCGCTTCTAAAGCTGGGCGATGACGCGCGTGCCGATACCATAAGCCGTCATCTGCAGGATGAGGGCGTGGCGGACGACTGGGTGCTACGCGACGCCAGACAGCCGACCGGCGCGGCCGTTCACCTGTCGTCCCACGACCGCGACGCCGCCATCTTCACCTATCGCGGCGCCAACACGCTCCTGGAACCGGGCGATCTGCAAGACGCCGCGTTCGATAGGGATCTCGTCTATGTCTCGAGCCTGAGCGAGGGGTCGGCC
The DNA here is from genome assembly GCA_028277285.1 of Alphaproteobacteria bacterium. Taxonomy (GTDB): domain Bacteria; phylum Pseudomonadota; class Alphaproteobacteria; order SP197; family SP197; genus JANQGO01. The sequence continues at coordinate 24,290 of JANQGO010000005.1, forward strand.
GGATGTTTTCCGGCGATCATCGACATGGCGAAGAACAGTGGCGCGATGATCGCGTCCAATCCGGGCATCCGCCAACTCTCCGGCAAGACTGGCGCGTTCTTGGGCTGTCTCAGCAAGATCGATATCTTGACCCTGAACCGTGTCGAGGCCGACGCGTTGGTGCCTGCGCTGGCAACGCGTGCCGCCGGTGACCGTCCGGCACTTCAGCCGGCACCCGACGACAGCGCGCCGGCGCTCGTCGTGCGCGGCTTTGCGGGCGAGGGTTTCGCTCTGCCGTTCGCGACCTTCTTCAAGACGGTCCTGGCGCTGGGCCCCCGTTACCTCGTGGTGACCGATAGTGGCGCCGGCGCTTTTGTCGGCTCTGAAGACGGCGTGTTTCATTGCCCTGTCGTCACCAGCCAGGTCGCCGGTACCGCCGGCGCGGGCGATGCCTTCGCCGCGACCTTCGCCGCCATGATCACACTCGGTGAACCTGCCGAAAACGCGGCGCGCGCCGCGGCCGTCAATGCGGCATCGGTCGTCACGCGCATCGATGCCGAAGGCGGCCTTTTGGACCGCGCGACGATCGATCAGCGGCTAGGCGCGCTCGGCCCCGAACCGGTGCTGACACAATGGACGATCGCATGACCGGCGGACCGGCCGGGGTACGGACCTGTCGGTTCAGGTCTTCGGACGCACCGCTTCGGGCAGGAAACTGCCGTCGTTGACGCCGACCTCTGCGGCGATCAGGTCATTGAGCAACTTGTTCTTGTCCACAATCAGCTCGCGATGGTGCTCGCCCTCCAGCGCTAGATTGTCGGCCTCATGGGGATCGGCCTCCAGATCGAACAGTTCCAGTTCGTTCTTTGCGTAGATGTCGTCAAAGGTGATCGGCGTGTTGAAGCGGGCGGGCGCGTAATAGCGCGCGAACTTGTAACGCCCGTCAAAGCAGAAATTGATGAAGCCCCGCTTCTCGAGATCGGGATGGACTTCCGACAGCGGCGGCAGACCCTTGCGCGTCGCCATGGTATCGGCGCCGGCCATCAGGAGATAACTGGCATCGATTGTCTGAATGCCGACATAGCTGAACAAAGCCGCCGGCCTGACGGCATCGAAGCCGGCGCATTCGGGGTCGGCCATCTGGTTCGAGAAATCGTGGCCCGGCAGACCGCTGATGGCGTCGCGGCGTGCGTCGTCGGATGCGCCGGTCAGGCCGGCCAGCGTCGGAACAAGATCGATGTGGCTGGTCACCGCCTGACAGGTTCGCCCACCGGGCCAATCGGGATGAACGACGACGAAGGGCACGTGGCTTTCTTCCTCAAACGGAAACGGTCCCTTGCCGCGCAGTCCTCCGTGGCTGCCGCCGAGCTCGCCGTGATCGGCCGTGCGCACGACGACCGTTGAATCCCACAGGTCGAGTTCGCTGACCGTGTCGACGACGATACCCATGTTCCGATCGTTGTCGCGCAGCAGGTTGAGGTAGTAGTTGTAGAACTTGCGCCACATCGCCGTGTTATCGTTGGGGATGTAGCCCAGGATGTCGGACCAGCCGACATAGTACTCGCGCTGCGCCCTCGGCCGGCCCGGCAGCCCCAACGACTGCGTGTGGGTGGGCGAGAGAGGAAACTGCCATTCCTTTTGATAGAGCGTGTTGTCGGGCGGCAGCGTAATGGTCAGGCCGACCTCGGACGCTTGCGGCTTGTCGTCACCGTCAAGGTTGGCGTCGGCGTACATGATGTCGTGGGGCATGATGAAACTGCAGACGACGAACCAGGGGTGACCGGCCGCGTTGATGGCCTGGCCGTGGGTCCTGATCCAGCGCGCGGCCTCGGCGGCGGTATAGACGTCGGTGTTGTAGCCTTGGCTCGGCGCGCCGGTCTTGTCGCCATCCGGCGCGAAGCTGTCGAAACCGTACTCTTCGAGCGCCGTCGAGTAGTTCGTCGTGTCGGTCGGATAGATGATGCTCTTCTTCAGTTCGAACTTGCCGAAATAGGCGGTCCTGTAGCCGAGCGCCCGCATCACCGTGCCCATGGACGGCTTGTCGCTCGGCAGGCTGGGCACGTAACCCAGCTCCATCTGATCGAAGATGCCGTTTACCTGGGGCGGCTGGCCGCTGAACATGACGCCGCGCGAGGGCGTGCACATGGCTGCCGCGATGTAGTGGTTCTCGAAACGCGTGCCGCGCCGTTCAAGTTCCGCGCGAACCGGCAGTTCGTAGTCGTCGGGCGCCAGGAGTTTGTGGGACTCCTGGTCGGAGATGATCAGGATGATGTTGCGCAGGTCGCTCTTGGACTCGTCGTCGGCAGCCTGGGCATCGGTTGCGAAGGCGGGCATCAGACCGATGCCTGCTGCCGCCGTCGAGGTCTTGAGCAGGTCGCGTCGTGACACGCGGCTTGGCGCATTCGGTCTAGCCGCGTTGCCGTCACGTGTCTGGTACGTCATGCATTGGCCCCGTGCTTGCGGTTCATGCGCCCAAGATGGTCCGAGGGTATTGCAACCCAAGTCGCCGGTCAGAACAAGCTGGAGGTGTTGATAGACCGGTCCGTTCGCCGGTTGGTGTCTTGTCCGCCGTCGTGATATCGAGGTCACGGGCGGTCGTCGGACGGGGGCGCGGTGGAACAGGATCTGTGGATCTACGTGGGCTGGCTGGCCCTGGCCGGCATCGCGTCGGGCTATGCGGGGGGCCTGTTCGGGATCGGCGGCGGCATCATGCGTGTGCCGATCTTCCTCTACCTCTTCCCGGCCTTCGGTGTCTCGTCTGAGCAGGTGATGCATGTCGCCGTGGCGACATCGCTGGCGCTGGCGTTGCCCAGTTCGATCTCGGCGTCGTTGTCGCAGCGGCGCGCCGGCAACATCGACGTAGCGTTTCTGAAACTCTGGCTGCCGGCGCTGGCGCTCGGCGTCGTTATCGGCGTCGTCCTGTCCCGCTATATCGAAGGAGAGAGCCTTCAGGCGGCGTTCGCGATCGTTATCCTGATCGCCGCGATCCACATGCTCGTCTCAAGCGACAGCTTCAAGCTGGCGGAGAGTCTGACCGGTTGGCTGCGCACGTTCTTTGCCGTCTTCTTCGGCGGCGTGTCGACGCTGCTGGGTCTGACCGGCGGCACGTTCGTGACGCCGATCCTCAACGCGTTCGGTTATCCCATTCACCGTGCCATCGCCGTCTCCAGCGTCGGCGGCGTGGTGATCAGCACGGTCGGCGCCGCCGGTTACATCGTCAACGGTCTGGGTGCCACCGGTCTGCCGGACCACGCGGTCGGTTATGTGGACGGCATCGCCTTCATCATCATGGCGCCGATCGTCATGGCGGCGGCGCCGTTCGGGGTGCGCCTGGGCAACCGGCTCAACAAACATGTCCTCAAGCGTATCTTCGGCGCCTTCCTGGTGGTGGTCGCGCTCGATATGATGAACGATGTCTGGCATGTCGTTTAGGCAGTCTTCCCGATGAGCCACGTCACGATCATCGGCGCCGGCATCATCGGTGCGTGCTGCGCACGCTACCTGGCGCTTGCCGGCCACGAGGTCACCTTGGTCGACCGGATCGAACCAGGCCAGGGCTGTTCCTTCGGCAACGCGGGCGTCATCTCCACCCTCGGTTCGTCGGTCCAGCCGCCGTCACCGCGTCTTTTGAAAGACATTCCGTCCATGCTGTTCAACAAGGACGCGACGCTGGTCATCCGCTGGTCCTATCTCTTCAAGATGATGCCGTGGCTGGTGACCTTGCTGCGCGGCTGCACGACGGCCGACCAGCAGCGAACGGCCGCAGCGATGGCGAGCCTTTTGGACGGCACGACATCGGCTTATGACACGATCGTTCGGGATACCGAGGCCGACCGGTACATCCGGCGCAACGGCCTGCTGGGCCTTTATAGCAGCGATCAAGCGTTTGCCGACGACGCGTGGCGGCGCGATATGAACCGATCCTTCGGCGCCACGTTCGACGAACTGGCGCGCGAGGAGATCCGCCAGATGGAGCCGGTTCTGTCGGACCAGGTCGCGCGCGCCATCTTTTTCCCCACGGTCTACAGCACCAGCAACCCCGGTCTTTTGACACGCGCTATCGCGGACCGGGCGGGCGACGGCCAGGCCAAGGGTTACGTTCAGGCCGAGGTCCGGGACATGGTCGTCGAGAATGGCCGCGTGACCAGCCTGAAGACCGACCGGG
>JANQGO010000023.1 GCA_028277285.1 Alphaproteobacteria bacterium
CCGCGCTGCTCGCGCATCTCCGCTTCGCCCTTGGTCGTCAGTTCCTCGCCGGCGAGCTTGACGGAACCGCCGACGATGCGCGCGCGCCGGCTGGGCAAGAGACGAATGATCGCGCGGCAGGTGACGGTCTTGCCGGAGCCGCTTTCGCCAACCAGTCCCAGCACCTCGCCTTCGTTGAGATCGAAGGAGACGCCGTCGATGGCACGCAGAGTGCCGTTGTCGGTCGAAAACTCCACGACGAGATCGCGCACGTCCAGGATGGGCGCCATCAGTCGCGTACCCCGAGCTTTTCGCCCAAGCCGTCGGCAAGCAGGCTGAAGCCCAGTGCCAAGATGACGATCGCGATGCCGGGGAACGTCGTCACCCACCACGCGGTGGTCATGAACTGCTGGCCCTCGGCGATCATGACGCCCCACTCCGCCGTCGGCGGCTGGACGCCCAAGCCGAGATAGCTGATCGCCGAACCCGCCAGGATGACGATGACGACGTCCGACATGGAAAAGACGATCGAGGGGACGAGCGCGTTGGGCAGGATGTGGCGGAACATGATGCGGCCGTGGCCATAGCCCAGATTGCGCGCGGCCATGACGAACTCGCTGTTCTTCAAGACCAGCACCTGGGAGCGCACGAGCCGGCAATAGGACACCCAGCCGACCAGCGTGACGGCGATATAGAAGCTGTGCAGGCCGGGCTCCAAGATCGAGATGATGGCGAGCATCAGGACGTAGAACGGGAACGCCATGGTGACGTCCAGAAGACGCATCATCAGCGTATCGACCCAACCGCCGAAATAGCCGGAGATGGCGCCCAGCGTGGTGCCCAGCAGAAACGGGAACAGCACCGCCAGGATGCCCATCTGGAGATCGATGCGGGTGCCGTGAATGACCCGCGACAGGACATCGCGGCCATAGTTGTCGGTGCCCAGCCAATGCTCCCAGCTTGGCGGCTGCAGCACGATCGAAAGGTTGTGGGCGTTCGGCGGGTACGGCGCGACGACATCGGCCAGGAGCGCCAGCAAGGCCCAGAACGCGACGAGGATGATGCCGAAGCGCAGCGTCAGCGGCAGCCGCGCAAAAGCGCGCCAGTCGGGCAGCCTGAGCCCGGCGCGCGTGCTCGACGATCGCTCGGCGACACTCACAGCTTGATCCTCGGGTCGAGCGACACGGTGGCGATATCGACCAGGAAGTTGATCAACACCGTGGCGCACGCGAAGACCAGCGTGATCATCTGCACGATCATGTAGTCGCGCGCGAAGATGCTCTGCACCAGAAGCGAGCCGAGTCCGGGCACGGAGAACACGGACTCGACGACCACCGTGCCGCCGATCAGCCAGCCGAGATTGACGCCCAGCAGATTGATCGTCGGGATCAGCGAGTTGCGGAACACGTGACGGACGAAGATCCATCGCGCCGGCAGGCCCTTGGCGCGCGCGGTCGAGATGTGATCGCTGTCGAGCTCGGCGAGCAGGCTGGCGCGCAGATTGCGCGTGAGAACCGCCGAGAGCGCGAGTGCGATGGCGAAGGACGGCAGGAAGAGCGAATGCAGATGGCCGAAGAAGCCCTCGCCGAAACCGGACACCGGAAACAGGCCGAGCCAGACGCTGAACACGATCATCAGCATGATGCCGAGCCAGAACACCGGAAACCCGAGCCCGGACGTGGAGAGCACGCGGATCAGGTGATCCGGCAAGCGTCCGCGGTAAAGCGTCGCGACGATGGCGAGCGGTATGGTGAAAAGCAGCGCCAGGGTGACGCCATAACCCAACAGGAAGAGCGTCGCGGGCAACCGGTCGAAGACGAGCTGTAAGACGGGCACCTTGTAGACCACCGAGACGCCCATCTCGCCCTGGGTCAGGTTCTCAAGGAAGTAGACGTATTGCAGCCAGACCGGCTGATCGAGCCCGAACTCCGCGCGGATACGCTCGATGGCTTCGGGTGTCGCCTTGCTGCCCAGAAGCGTGCGCACGGGGTCGCCGGGAATGCTGTGCACCATGACGAAGGTGACGATGCTGATCCCGAACAGGACGGGTATGAGTTGGATGGGGCGGCTGAGGACGAACTTGAACCGGCCCATCAATCGATGCCCCTTTCCCTCTCAGGCCTCATGGTCAGCGGTTGCGCCCGAGAAAGTCGAGCATGGCCGTAAAGAAGGCATCGGGCTCTTCGAAGAACGGCGTGTGCGAGCTGTTGGGGAAGACGTTGAGCTCGGCGTTCGGCAGCGCGTTCTTCATCTTCAGCGCACAGGCCGGCGTCAGTTCGTCATGCTGGCCGACCATGATGAGGGCCGGACAGGTGATGCGGTGCATGTCGGGGATCCGGTTCCAGTCCTTCAGGTTGCCGGTATAGAGGAATTCGTTGGGACCCTGCATGGTGCCGTAGACGTTCATGTTCCAGTCGTCGAGGGAACGCAGCAGCGGCGCCGGGTACTCCGGCAAACGGCAGACATGACGGTAGTTCAGGATCGTGATCGCCGCCTGATACTCCGGGTGGTCGAGCGTGCCTTCCGCCTCATGACGCTGCATCATCGCCACCGTCTCCGGCCCGAGCGCTTCGCGGTGGCGTTCCAATTCGCCGATCAGGTGCGGCATGTCGCCACAGGTGTTTTCCAGGATGACGGTCTTCAGGTTGTCGGGATAGGTGACGCCGTATTCAATGGAGAGCCAGCCACCCCATGACTGGCCGACCAGGTGCACCTTGCCGAGATCGAGCGCCTTGCGCACCGTCTCGACCTCCTCAACGTAACGGGTGATGGTCCACAAGGATTTCTCGTCCGGCTTGTCGGACTTGCCGCAGCCCAACTGGTCGAACGCGACGACGCGGTAACCGTGATCGGAAAGGAACGAGTGGCTGTCGCGCACATAATCGCACGGCAGGCCGGGCCCGCCGTTCAGGCACAGCAGCACATCATCGCCGCTGCCGAAGCTATAGGTGACGACCTTGTAGCCATCGACCTCGACATCGACGACCGCGTCGGCTTCCTTCTCGTACCACATACGCACCCTCCCCGGCTTTGGCCGTCGCGCGACGGCGGCGAAAGCTTGGGACGGGGAATGTGTGAGGTCAAGGCGACGCGACCTGAAAGGCCGCTGATACGCGCAGTGGTGTCAGCGCGGCGACGACTCCGCCGGCACCGCTGTGTCGAGGGCCGGTGCCGGCAAGACCTGGAAGTAGGGATGCACCGGCGCGTCCTTCGGCTTGACGAAGAAGTGCCGCGCCAGCTCGCGATAACCCTTCTGCACGAAGCCGCCGTTTTCGGCCAGCACCGCGTCGCGTTGCTCGCGGTAGCGCGCCGGCAGTTCGTACCACGGGCGGCCGGGCTCGCGGTGATGGACGGCGTGCAGGTTGTTGTTGAGGAACAAAACGGCCAGCGGCCATTCCGCCTCGTTGATCACCGTGCGGTGGCCGACCTGTTCGGCCGGACGGTGCTCCGCATAGGAACGCAGCAGGGTGAGCGCCATGCCGGGATAGGCAAAGAACAGCAGGTAGGCCCAGACCGGAATGCCGCACACGCCGATCGCCCAGCCCAGGACGAGCGCGGCGCCGGTGAAATGCAGCGACCACGCGACCATCGCCCGCCGGTCGCCCTGCCTGATGCTGATGATGCCCGCGCGGTAGAGCCAGAACGTCGTGACGAAGGGTCCGACGATCAGGCGTCCCGCGAGCGTGCTGAGCACCCAGCGCAGGCCGCGGCCCAGCGCACCCATCGATTCCCAGTCGTCGGGCGTCGCGTAGCAACTCTCCGGGTCCTTGATCGGACAGGTGAGTTCCTGGTCGCGGTGGTGGGTCAGATGGGTGTCGCGGTAGACCCGATAGGGATACCAAAGCGACAGCGGCGGAAAGACGAGGAGCTCGTTCAAGAGGTCGCTGCGGGTCGGATGGCCGTGCACGGCCTCGTGCTGCAGGGATCCATGCCAGGCGCAGAGCCAGCCGCCGAGCACAAAGACCAGCCAGCCGGGCAGCGCGTCGTAGTTCCAGGTAACCGCGAGCCAGCCGGCGTAGATCACCACGATCAGCGCCCAGGTCGGCACCTCGTAACGGCGCCAAAAGCTTGGCACCTCAAGGCTCAGGGGTTGGTTATGACGCGCGCTCGTACCTGACATGACCCCGTCATGTTTCCCCGTGATCACGGTTTTGTCATGATGGGAATGCGCGGATTCCGAGACGATTAGTCACCAAACGCGACAAATTGTGATAAAACGCAACATCTGTTGGAAAAAGAGGATAGTGTGACCTCCTTACGCTACGACCGAAGGGAGACCGTCAGGATCTTCCGGGATCGCCTTCAGGCGGTTCTGGAGCAGGGCCAGTTCAGCCAGTCGGCCTTCGCCCAGCGTATCGGCATCGACCGCTCGACCCTGTCGCAGCTGCTGTCGCCCCATAACGACCGGCTGCCGCGTGCCGACACGGTGGCGGCCATGGCGCTGGCCGGTCAGGTCAGTGTCGACTGGCTGTTGGGACTGAGCCAGGACGAGACCGGCGACGAGGCGATTGTCGGCCAGCCCCTGGAGATTGCCCGCGAAGCCTGGGACCCGGCCAACGAGCGCCTGACCACCTGGCACGCCGAAGCGGCCGGCTACAAGATCCGCTACGTGCCGAGCACCCTGCCCGACCTGTTGAAGACCGATGCGGTCACCGAGTTCGAGTACGAGCCCAGCAAGGGCATGACCGTGAACGAGGCCGCGACCACGGCGCAATCCAGGCTGGATTACTCGCGCCGGCCCGAGACCGATATCGAGGCGTGCAGTTCGTTCCAGTCGGTCGAGGGGTTCGCGCGCGGCGAAGGCATCTGGCGCGACCTGCCGGCCAAGGCCCGGCGCGAACAGTTGACGCAGCTTGCCGATCTGTCGGAGGAACTCTACCCGACCTTCCGCTGGTTCCTGTTCGATGCGCTCGAGCGTTACGTGCCGCCGATCACCGTCTTCGGCCCCTTGCGCGCCATCCTTTATGCCGGCGAGGTCTACTTCATCTTCAACGCGACCGAACACATCAGGCTGTTGACCGAACATTTCGATTCGCTGATCCGATCCGCCGTGGTACAGCCCAACGAGCTGCCGCAATACGTTCGCGACCTCATGGGAGAGATCGATGGATGAGCCCACCCAACCCATGCGCGGCGGCTGCCTGTGCGGCGCCGTGCGTTATGAAGTCGATGGCCCCCTACGCAATGTCGTCGGTTGCCACTGCGGCCAGTGCCTGAAGACCCACGGCAACTACGCCGCCTATAGCGCGACCGACAAGAAGAACCTGCGGCTGATCGAGGACCGTGGCCTCGCCTGGTACAAATCATCCGACACGGCCAGACGCGGCTTTTGCCGGGAATGCGGCGCGAGCCTCTTCTGGGAACCGACCTTCGCCGACTACATCGCGGTCTCCGCCGGGTCGATGGACGGGCCGACCGGGCTCAAGGTCGTGCGTCACATCTTCACCCAGGACAAACCGGACTGGTACGAGATCACCGACGGCGCGGAGCAGGTCGCGGCCAGCATGTACACGAACGACCCCGCATGATCGCCAGCCTGCCCATGTACCTCCTGCCCCAGATCGAGGGGGCGACGGCGGCGTGGTGGCAGGGCCTGGCGCGCGCCTTCCGCGCCTCAGGTCTAGAGGACGTCCCCGACAGCTTGGAACAGGTTCCCGACCGCTGGCGGCAGTGGGCCTCGCCGGACCTCTTGCTGTCGCAAAGCTGCGGTTATCCCCTGCGCCACGACTTCGCCGATCATCTGCGGCCCGTGGCGACGCCGTGTTACCGGGCCGACGGCTGCGACGGGCCGACCTATCTGAGTGTCATTATCGTCGCCGAGGACAATCCCGCCGGGGCGATCACGGACCTCCGTGGAAAACGCGCGGCGATCAACGGCTGGGACTCCCAATCGGGCATGAGCGCGCTGCGCGCCGTCGTCGCGCCCCACCATGAGAACGGCCGCTTCTTCGGCGACGTCATCGAGACCGGCAGTCACCGCGACAGCATGGCGGCGGTCCAGGCGGGCAAGGCCGATGTCGCGGCGATCGACTGCGTCTCCTACGCGCTGGCGCTGCGCCACGCGCCGGACAAGGCCGCGGGTCTAAGGGTGCTCACGCACTCACCGGCGGTGCCCGCGCTGCCCTATGTCACCCACATCCACCGCGATAAGGACACCGTGGCGCGCCTGCGCGACGGGCTCGCCGCCGCCGTCGCCGACCCGGACCTGGCGACGGTTCGCGAGACGCTGTTGATCGAGGATTTTGCCGTTCTGACGGTCGAGGATTACGCGCCGATCGACCGGATGCAGGACGAGGCCGCCGCGCGAGGTTACCCACAAATCTCCTAACTCTACACTATCTTGTGGATGAACAGTGTTCACCGCCGCAACATCTATCTTTCTTCTGTATAAGTCAGATTATTCTTGAATCTCATTGAGTTAGACGTGACCCTTCACATGGGAGTTCAAAGGGGAACGTTTGTACACCATGAGTGCCAAGCACCAGGCGCCACGACTGGCGGGCGCGTATTCTGTCATCTACGCCGACCCGCCGTGGAACTTCGCGACATACTCAAGAAAAGGTCGGGGCCGAAGCGCCCACGCCCACTACGACTGCATGTCGCAGTCCGAGCTTGAGGCGCTGCCCGTTGCGGACTGGGCGGCGGACGATGCCGTCCTTTTGATGTGGACCACCGACACCCATCTGCCCAAGGCCTTCGATCTGATGGAGGCCTGGGGTTTCACGTACAAGACCGTCGGTTTCTACTGGGCGAAGCTGAACCGCTCGGCGCCGGTCGACCAGTTCAGCGAAGACGATTTCTTCACCGGCATGGGCTACTGGACGCGCGCCAACGCCGAGCAGTGCCTGCTGGCGACCCGGGGCGCGCCCAAGCGCAAGGGTCGCGACGTCCGCCGCCTGCTGGTCTCGCCGCGGCGCGAGCACAGCCGCAAGCCGGACGAGGCCTATGGCCGCATCGAGCGGCTGATGGACGGGCCGTATCTGGAGATGTTCGCCCGTTCGACCCAGCCCGGCTGGGACAGCTGGGGCAATCAGGCCGGCCTGTTCGACGCCGGCGAGGTCGCCACCCGCCGCTGGGCCTCCAACCTCAAAAAACACCCGCAGCCCGCAGCGTCGCTGCGCTAGGCGGTGGCCCTTTCGTCGTCACCGCAACCCGGGGCGATCATCGGGAGACCCGGGGTCCATGACCACGGGCCGTGCCTTAGACGCCGCGATCCGAGTTCATGGGCCCCGGATCAAGTCCGGGGCGCGGCAGTGATTAGGGTGCGATACGGGGCCGATACCTCACCTCTCTCACATCCCGGGCTTGACCCGGGATCCAAGAACACGGGCGGCGCCTTGGACGTCGCGATCCGTGTTCATGGGCCCCGGATCAAGTCCGGGGCGCGATGGTGGTTGGATCGTCGGGCGGCGGCTCGTCAACCCGCCGACGTCACGACATCGTTGACGTTGACCAGGGCCGACAGGCACCGCGCGATGTACTGGCCGGTCTCCGGCTCTAGATCATCGACCTGGACGTCGATCTGCAGCTCGGCATCGGGGCCGTCGACCACCGTGCTGTGCCAGCGGGTCGGCACCAGGTCGCGCTTGGCGAACTGCTCGAGCACGCGCGGCATGACGCAGGGCTCGGGCAAGGCGTAGACGGCGAAGTGGAAACGGTGGGCGCGGCCGGCGCCGGGCGCCTGGCTCGCGGGGGTATCAGTTGGAACGGTCGACATGACGATCGGTCTCCATCAAGGCAAAAGGACGAATCACGGTTTCCGGACAACCCTGGGGCGCCCGGCCGGTAATTCGCCTAATGACCGTCAAGACCGACATCGCGTCGATATTCCTTGGTCCGTTCAAGACCCCGCCTTATACGCCGAAGTCCGGGTCTGTTCAATTCGCCCAAAAGGTTCAGCGTGATGGCCGACACCGGCTTTAGCCAAATCGAAACCGATCGCCTGGTCATTCGTCGGTTTCGCCCGGGCGACGCCGCGCGGTTCAGCGCCTACCGCTCGATCCCGAATGTCGCGCGTTATCAGAGCTGGGAAGCCCCCTATTCGCTCGCTGAGGCTGAGGCCTTCATGGACGAGATGGCGGCCTGCCACCCGGATACCGAAGGCGAATGGTTCCAGTTCGCGGTCGAGCGGCGCGCGGAGCCCGGCTTGATCGGCGACGTCGCCGTGCTGGTGCCCGACGGCGATCCCGGTTCCGTCGAGATCGGCTATTCGCTCGACCCGGCGTTCGGCGGCCAGGGCTATGCCAGCGAGGCGGTCGCTGCCGTCGTCACCTATTTCTTCGAGGCGCGCGGCAAGAGCGAAATCATGGCATGGACCGACACGCGCAACCTCCCCTCGATCGCCCTGGTCGAGCGGCTTGGTTTCACGCGCGATCCCGCGTCACGCCAGCACACCATGTTCAAGGGCGCGTGGTGCGACGAGGACCGCTATGTCATGACGCCACAGGATTGGGCAGCGCGCGATTGACCTGACGCCCGTTCCCTTGAGCACCGACCGCGATATTGTTCGGTTTCAGCGCCGCTTCGGTCGGCGCCCGATGAGCGAGATAGATTCCCCGCCTCGCCCTCGATAGTCTCTAGGCCGAGGGAGGACTGGGCATGGGACGCCGGCTGGCTGCCATTCTTGCTGCCGATGTCGTCGGCTATTCGCGCCTTATGGGTGAGGACGAGGCGGGAACGCTGAACGCGCTCAAGGCTCTGCGCGCGGAACTGGTCGCGCCAAAAATCGCCGAGCATCAAGGCCGCGTGGTCAAGGTGATGGGCGATGGGCTGCTGGCCGAGTTCGGCAGCGTCGTCGATGCCGTTGAATGCGCCGTGGCGATCCAGGACGGCGCCGCGCAACGCCAGGCGGATGATCAACCCGGCATCAAGTTGCGCATCGGCATCAACGTGGGTGACGTCATCATCGAGGGGTCGGACATCTACGGCGACGGCGTCAACGTGGCCGCGCGTCTGGAGGCGCTGGCCGACCCTGGGGGCATCTGCGTCTCCGGATCCGTGCGGGAGCACATTACGGGCAAGCTCGACCACGATTTCGTCGATGACGGCGAAAGAACCATCAAGAACATCGCGCGCCCGGTGCATGTCTGGCGATGGACCGGGGTCAAGGCATCTGCGCCGGGCCTGGAAAGCTCGACGCTGACGTTGCCGGACAAACCGTCCATCGCCGTTCTGCCCTTCGACAATATGTCCGGCGACCCCGAGCAGGAGTACTTCTCCGACGGTGTGGTGGAAGCGTTGACCGCTGCGCTGAGCCGCATCCGCGACTTCTTCGTCATCGCGCGCAATTCCGCCTTCGTCTTCAAGGGCCAGTCCAAGAGCATACGCGAGATCGGCCGCGCCCTGGGCGTGGCCTATGTTCTGGAAGGCAGCGTCCAACGCGCGGGCCAGCGCCTGCGGATCACCGTTCAGCTGATCGCGACTGAGGACGAAACCCATGTCTGGGCGGAGAAGTACGACGGCTCGCTGGAAGACATCTTCGATCTGCAGGACCGGATCACCGAACAGGTCGCGGGTGCGCTCCAACCCTCGATCCGGTTGGCCGAGATCGAACGCGCGCGGCGCAAACCACCGCAGGACATGGGCGCCTACGACTACACCATGCGCGCACTCAAGCACGTGTGGATGCTGGAAAAGGAAGAAGCTACCGATGCTCTGGACCTGCTGAACAAAGCACTTGAAATTGATCCGGACTACCCGCTGGCGCTCGCCCTGGCCGCGTGGTGCCATGCGCAGAGCTCGGTATACAATTGGGTCGAGGACATCGAGCTCGCGAAATCACAGGCCCTCGCACTCGCCGAGAAGGCGGCGGGGTTGTCCACGGATGATCCGCTTATCTTGACCGTGCTGGGCACGGTCCACACCTTCGTCCGCAACTACGGCGCAGCGAGGATCATGCTGGAGCGCGCGATCGCGCTCGATCCCAACGCGGCATGGGCCTACAGCCGCCTGGGCTGGCTCGACACCTATGCCGACCGACCGGAGGAAGCGCGAGAGTACTTCGAGAAGGCGTTGCGGCTCAGTCCCGTCGATCCGATGAACTTCAACAACATGGTCGGGATCGCATCGTCGTATCAGGTCGCCGGTGACGACAACGCCGCGGCAAACATATTCCAGCGGGCGCTCTACGAACGCCGAAACGCGCATTGGATCCACCGCAACCTGGCACCAGCCTTGTTGGGCGCCGGCAGGGAACAGGAAGCGCAACAGTCTTACGAAGCGATGATGGCGGCCTACCCGGACTTGACGATCAAGCGATACAAGGAGGCGATGGTCTTCTCCCCGCAAGCTCTGGACCGCATCGGCACGCAACTCGCGAAACTTGGCGTTCCGGAAGGCTGAGCACGCGCCGTAGCGCTTTAACGGCACGGCGATACGGTTCGTCGGTTTTCGGTAAGAACCAAACTTACACCAAACGGTTTGGCTTTCGGCACGATCCCGTCTGACGCCTAAACACCAAATTTGAGGGCGCGTGGTGCGATGAGAACCGTTACGTCATGACGCCGCAGGAATGGGCGGCACGCGGTTGAGGTGACGTCAGGGCTTCTGATTCCGCCCGCCTAAGGCTGCTCCGGAAACACCGTCTTCCAGTCGCCCGCCATATCGACGATGAGCCAGCCCCGGTCCGGGCCCTCGTCGAGGCCGCGCTCGAGCCGGCCGATATGGCTGTCGCGGTCATAGGCCCATTCGCGTTCGGCGTCCGTGTGATGGACGATCATGCCCAGGCGCGGTCCGTCTGCGCTGGTCGCCCATTCGAGCATTTCGAAGTCGCCGTCGGAATTGCCGGCGACCAGGATGGGACGCCGGCCAATGTCGCGCGCGATGCCGATCGGCTTGGCGTCCTTGTCATCGATGAAATGAACGCCGGGCTCCTTCATGATCGTCGGGACGCCGTCCACAACCTGATAGGACAGGTTGCCCATGCTGCCGATGACCTGTTCGGGCGGAATGCCGTAGACCCGTTCGGCAAACACACGCATGAAGTCGACGCCGCCGCCCGAAACGATATAGGTCCTGAAGCCGCTGTCGCGCAGATAGCTCAGCAGTTCCAGCATCGGCTGATAGACCATGGCGTCATAACGGCGGCCGGTTTCGGGATGGACCGAGGCATCGAGCCAGGCCGCGACCTCGCTCTGGAACGCCTCGACGGAAAGCCCGCTGTGGGAGGCGTCGACGACCTCCAGAACCCCTTCCTTGCCGCCGGCCATGACACCTTCGACGTCGCCCGCCGCCGCGGCGCGCAGAACGTCTGTTGTCAGGATGGACGGATCCTCTTGGGCAAGCGCACCCACCCGTTCGATCGCGAACACGAGCTGAAAGTAGAGCGGCTGCTCTGCCCACAAGGTGCCGTCGTTGTCGAACACCGCGATACGCTGATCGGCGGGAACGAAGTTCGCATCCGAGGGATCGCTCACGGACTCGACAAACCCGATGATGCGTTGCTTGGCCTCGCCGGCATGCCATGACGGCAGCGGGTCGGCCATCGCCGATGGTGAGAAACATATGAGCGCAACAAAAACGACGGCAACTCGAAGCATGGCGCAGTACCTCCACGGTCGGGGGTATGCGTTTGACCCTCAAGGAAACAGCGCGCCCATGCGCGTAAGCGGCGGCGCGCCGGACCGATCCGCCCCCAGTCGACCGGTCCGCTGAGATTGTACGTTTGGGATGTATCTTTGGTCCATCGGGACGGCGAATGTCCATTCGGTGCGCGTGCCCGGGACCAAACCCGCCACCTAGCTCAGCAAGACATCCTCATAGGGATAGGTCGACAGGCGCTGCAGGCCGTTTTCGGTCATCAGCACCTGCTCTTCCAGCTTGACGCCTTCGACGCCGTCCTCGGCGCCGATATAACTCTCGACGCAGATCGTCATGCCGGGGTCGAAGGAGAAGGCGGAGCTCTCCGATGCATTGTCGGAGAACGAGACATGCGGGTATTCGTCGCACAACCCGACACCGTGGGCCAAGACGCCGTAGCGGCGCGCGTTGAACTCGTTGGGAATCTTCCAGGACTTCTCGGCGATCTCCACGAAGCTCATGCCGGGCTTCATGATGTCCATGTTGTAGTGCACCTGGTCATAGGCGTAGCGGTAAAGGCGCTTCTGCTCGTCGCTCGGTTTGCCGGGACCGCAGAACCAGGTCCGGCTGATATCCGAGCAATAGCCGAAGGGGCCGATCAGGTCGGTGTCGAAGGCGACGAGTTCACCGGCGCGGATGATGCGGTCGCTGCACTCGCGGAACCACGGATTGGTGCGCCCGCCCGACGCCAGAAGCCGCGTCTCGATCCACTCGCCGCCGCGCGCGATGTTGACCTGGTGCAGATGCGACCACAGCTCGTTCTCGGTAATGCCGGCGTGCATCTCCTCATACATCTTGGCCATACCGGCCTCGCAGACGGAGATCGCGATGGTCATGGCGGCGATCTCGTCGGGCGACTTGATGGCGCGGGCGAGTTCCATGACCTGCTGGCCGTTGTGGATCTCGTAACCCAGCTTCTCGATTTCGCGCGCGCCCGCCGGGTCCAGATGGTCCGCGGCGATGCGTTTGTTGCCCTCGCCCATGGTCTCGCGGATCGCGTCGTCCATATCCTGGGCCCAAAGATGCGCCTTCTCCGCATAGCGTTCGTCGGCGCCGAAATAGGTCCAGCCGATGCAGGGGCGGATCTCGCCGATCGTCTCCAGGTGTTCGGAGAGATGCATGGAGGCCTTGTATTCGAACAGGATGGTCGGCCCCTCGGCCGGCACGAAGCAGTAGCGCGCCTGGTTGTGCAGGATCCAGACCTGCATGTTGCTGGAGCCGTTGGCGTAACGCACGTTGATGGGGTCATAGAGGATGACGCCGGCCAGATCGCGCTTCTTCAACTGCTCCTGCACACGGCCCAGGCGATAGGCGCGCATGCGCTTGATATCGATCTGCGGCTCGGCGTCGTGCTGGGCGATGCCCGGTGTGTTCCGGCCCAGGCGGATCGCGTCGAGGGGTACGTCGTTCATGTCAACTCCCGGCGGCGAACAAGATTTCTCCGCTCATGGGAATAGCGGAGCGGCCCGGGTGTCAATCGGGAACGTCCGGCGTTGCCGACTTTTTTTGCCGGTCGCCGGGCCGAACGATACCTTCGCGTCTGAGATAATCGAGGATCGCCCGGGCGGCCTCATCGGCCTCGGGGTGGTCGAGGAGCTCGGCGCGTCCTTGCACCATCTGGGTAGCCGCCCGCATGCGATCGGCGGCGCTGCCGTCGCCGACGATCTTGAGCCGGCGGGGTTTGGGCCGTGCCGCCTGCCAGCGGCCGTCGATCATGTAGGGCGTGCTCTCGCACGGTGTCGCCTCGATAACGCCGCGGCGTGCCTGCGCGAACGCGACCGGCGCCGGTTCGGGCGCGGCCGACGACACGGTGACGATGGCGTTGCGCGGCGCGGCGACCTCGCGACGCCGGCCGCCCGGCAACCCTTGCGCGACCACGACGCGTTCACCGTCGAACGACACGCCGGCAGCGCCCGGCACCAAGGGCCGATCGGACCGATCGGCAAGCAGATAGGGCACCATGCCGCTCGCCTCACCCTGCTCGGCGCGCTCACCCGCCAGCACCAGGGCGTCGGGACGCGCCTGAAGATGGGCCAGCAAGGGCGGCACGATGTCGTCGTCGTCCGCCATCGTCAGGACCGACATGCGCGCGACACCCATGCCCAGGTAGTCGCGCAGGGCCGGTTCCCGATCGTCGCCGGCATGCACCAGATCGAGCTTGGCGCCTTCAATGGATCGCGCCAGGGTGACCGCGCGGGCATCGAGCAACGCGCGGCGCGGCCGGCCGGAGACCGGATGACGGCCAAGCGAGACGAGCACGATGACGCCGGCCGTCATGGCTTGTCACCCCGCGCGCGCTCGGCCAAGGCGGGCATGACGAGTTGCGCGTCCTGGATGATCGCCAAGTCGGCGCGCTTCACCATGTCGGCATGCAGGTCGGTGTTGATCGCGACCACGCGCTCGCATCGTTCGATGCCCTGCAGGTGCTGGGGCGCACCGGCGATGCCGAAGGCGAGATAACAACGTGGTTCAACGAGTGTACCCGACGCGCCGACCTGGCGGTCGCGGGGCAGCTGGCCGGTATCGCAAACAACGCGGCTGCCGCCCTCGACGGCGCCCAGCGCCGTCGCGACATCGTGAAACGCCGCCCAGTCGGTGACGCCGTTGCCGGCGGAAACGATGAAGTCGGCCTCGGCCAGCGCGACGGCGCTGGTATCGATTGCCATCAGCCCGCCGTCCTCGAGGCGCGGCGTGACCGCGACATCCGGCGCCTCCAGGCCACGTGCTTCATGGGCCGGACCCCGGTGGGGCTCGCCCGTCTCGGGCAACAGCAGCATGACGTCACCCGGCGCGCGGACGATATCGCGGACACCGCCATCGGCGCGGCACAGAACGCTGTTGGCCTCGATCGCGTAGACGCTCGCCGCGACCTTGAGCCCGCGTGCGGCGGCCAGGCGACGCGCGACATCGCCGGCGCCAACCGGCGTATCGGGCGCCAGGACATGGCGCGGCTGCATCGTCTCCACCAGCGCAGCGCCCAGTGCCGCCAAACGCTCGGGCTGATAGGCAGACGGGTCACCATCGCCGGTGACCGCGCGGTCGACACCGGCAGCACCCAGCTCCTCATGAACGGCCGGCGCCAACGCGACAATGCCGCCACCGCCGCGATCGGCCAGGCCGCGCGCCGCGCCCAGGACATCGCGGTCGTGGGGCGACAGCCGGCCGTCGGGCATGTCGACGAGAACAAGGATCCAGAAGGCCGGGTCAACGACGATCTTGATCGACGGCGTCGCTTCGTCACGCCCGGCCTCGGCATCACGCGTTTCGGTCGCCGCAATCAAACCGCGGCGCACGTCTCGTTCAGCACGCGGATCGCGGCGCGGTAGTCGGCTGCCGCTGCCCGGCTCGACAGCGACCACCGGCGTCGCCGTTTCCCCCCGCCGAACGCAACGCGCGCCGTCACG
>JANQGO010000042.1 GCA_028277285.1 Alphaproteobacteria bacterium
GGTGACGGCCGGTCCCGCCGGTGCCGGCCCCTCCTCTGCGGGTGGGCCGACACCGCGATCAAGACAAACGGTCCGGCGGCCCGTCCACCGGCTGCGTCGGTCGTGCGGCCGACGCCTCAGAGCGACCCAAGGTGTGGCGATCGCGGTCGTATCGTTTCGTGAGCGCAAACGGCCGACTACTGCGACACGACTATGGCGGCAGTTTGCTGATCAACAGAATTACGCGTTGCATCCCGAATAACTCGTCACCTCGTGTCGTCGTTCCCGGTCCGCCGCAGCGTGCCAGATTCTTTTTGTGTGTTTAGTAAACTGTCACCGAAATACAACCGGTTGTGTCTGCTGCGGTAGGGCGACATAGTATAGGATGTGAAAGAGCTGCGGAATGGAGCAACGAGATGTGGATGGCGAACGCACTTGAGAGTCGTCGAAACTTATTCCGCTGGGTACCGGGGAGATGCCGTCGTCTTGCAGCTCTCGGCGTGTTATCCGTAACCGTATTGGGATGCGCCGGAGCAACCGGCGTGGGATCCGGTGGCGGAGCACTTCAACCACGAATATTAAGCGCAAATGAGCGTTCTGTATCTGTAGAAATTATGCTCCTTCACAACGAAGCGGATGCACTTTTAGTAGCTGATGAACACTGCCGACAATACAACCGAAATGCCGTCTTGGTTCAAGATCGAGGCGGTGGCAAATTCAATTATGAATGCGTTGAATAGGAGAAAAAGATGTGAAGATAAATTCTACTCAATAGCGAGAGAATTATGTAGGAATATTTAGTTGGATTGGCCAAGATCTACCACTGGTGGATCGTTCCACCGGTTCGGCGCTTCTAATTCTTACCAATCGAAGTGGCGAACCGAACGTCGGCGCAGGACGTAGAGTAGAGGTATCGGGGAAATGACTCATCGTGTTGTTTTTGGTCTGGTTGCGATCGCCTGCGTGACCGGCAGCGGATGCTCTGAGACGGTGACCCAAACGGAGACGACGGTGAGCTTCACGGACGAAGAGGTGCGAACCTGTCTCGATGAGCGCGGCATATCCGGACCACCGGAGGAAGTTCGATATCTAGAAGATGTTGTAATAGGGTGTTATAATCATGGAATAATCACCGGCACAGTTGAATCTCCATAAAATAAAACTGTGCGAAACGCCCGCGGTTTCGGTGACACTTTACTAAATATACTTAACTTCGGCAGATCGCCTTCTTCTGGGAGGAAGGTTGGGGCAAGTATTGCTTATCACTTCGTGACGACGGGTTCGCACACTTTGTGCGACCTACGGCTCAGAGCGACCCTCGGCGTCACGATCGCGGTCGTAGCGTTTCGTGAGCGCAAACCGCGGCAGCCAGCTTTCGCGGCGGACGGTCCAGCATTCGTAGGTCGGGGTCAGTTGGTCGGGGGCGTCGAGGGAGCCCAGGTGCACTTCGATCTCGTCTCCGCTGCGGGCGAAGACGGAGGAGCCGCAGTGTGGGCAGAAATGGCGGCCGGCGTAGGCGCGGGTCTCGCCGTCGATCGTTACCGCGTCCTCGGCGAACACGGCGGCGGCGTAGAAGAGGGCGCCGTGGTGTTTGCGGCAGTCGAGGCAGTGGCAGAGGCCGACGCGGGTCGGGCGGCCCGACGCGACAAATCGGACAGTACCGCACAGGCAACCGCCGGTGAAACGGTCCATGGCTTGCGTCTCCTCGATGGCGTCAGCCGAAGCGGGCCAGGAAGCGGACCAGGCGGCGGGTGCGGGAGGAGAACAGCGTGCTCGTGTAATAGCTGCCGGCGGCCCGCTTGCTGGCCTCGCTGAAGGTCGGGTAGGGGGCGATCAGGGTGGCGAGCGCGCCGATCTTCAGCCTGTTCTGGATCGCCAGGCCCCAGGGCAGGATCAGTTCGCCGGCATGGGGGGCGACGATGCCCGCACCCAACACGCGGCCGCGGCGGCCGACCACTACCTTGAGGCGGCCTTCGGTGCGGCGTTCGGCCTGAGCGCGGTCGTTGTCGGCGAGCGACCAGGTCAGCACCTGAACCGCGCCATCGCCCAGCCGTTCCCGCGCCGCTGCCTCGGTCAGGCCGACCTGCGCCAGCTCCGGGTCGGTGAAGGTAACCCACGGCAGCGCCCGGTAGTCGACCTTTGCCGGCAGGCGGAACAGCGCGTTCTTCACCACCAGGCTGGCGTGATAGCTGGCGACATGGGTGAATTGCGGCCCGCCGGCGACGTCACCGATGGCGTAGGCGCGGCGGTTGGTGGTGCGCAGGCCGGCGTCCACCTTGATCCCCGTGCGGTCATAGGCGATGCCGGCGCGCTCCAGGTCGAGGC
>JANQGO010000045.1 GCA_028277285.1 Alphaproteobacteria bacterium
AGACCTATGTCCGGACCATCGACGGCGACACCATGACTCTCGACTACACGCGATGGGTCGATGACGACCTGCGTCGGTCGTTGCAGGCGACCCTGACCCGGACCGAAGGCGGATAATCGCAAGTTCGAGATGCGAGGGGGCGGGAGCCGGCTTTGACTTGACGGCTCCCGGCCCCGTCGCGCGGGCTCGGTCCGGCCCGTGCGGTCCTTGGTCCTGCCAAGCGCGCCATGCTCCTTTCGTCGCATGGCACGCCCTCGTTTTCGGGGTTCGAACTTCGTTCGATGGGGCGCGCTCGACCGACAGTGCCGTGACGACCGCCGGCGTCAGCAGAGCATATCGGCCCAGTCGTCGAGGTCGCCGCCTTTGTCGTCGATCAGCTCTTCCGCCAAGGTCCGCAAGGCTTTCAAGTTGTCGTCGCTCGCGTCATCCATGTCATCGCTGCCTCGACCCCGCTCAAGTCTCCGGTCGAGGCGATAGAACCGCTCACCGAGGATCTGTTGCATGTGCCAGTCGGTGCTGTCGGCCTGGCCGTGCATCAGAATGCTGATGATCGGCGCCCCCTGCATCGGGTTGATCCACGCCAGCGACCCCCAGTCTTTCATGTCCTCAAAGCGGTATTCCCGGGTCTGATACCCGGTGCCGAGCGACAGCACCGAGATGTCCTCCGCCTCCCACCCGAGCGCGCGCGCCTGGGCGAAGCCGCAGATCGCCGGCTGGTTGGCGAACACGCCGCCGTCGACCAGCGTACGGACCGCACCGGATATCAGATCCGAAACCTGTGCGGGCTCGAAGAAGGTCGGCGCCGCCGAGGTGGCGCGGGCAGCCTCCCGGAAACGATAGTCCGCATGGGTGAAGGGCGGTGCGTCGTCGCCCTTCAACCGGTCAAGTTCGTTGATGTCGGGACCACCGCGCAGATAGGCGGTGACCCGTTTGCCGACGTCGTAGGCGGTGATGACGACGTTGGCCAGCGCGTCGCGCAGCCGACCCTCGCCAAGATATTGATCAAGCCGCTTCTCCAGTCGTTCGGCGCTGTACTTCTCCTGGCGGAGCGCCTTGATGTTAAAAGTGAGAAAAGCTTCCCGTAAGTTGCGAAACTTATCTAGCGCGAAGATCTCGCTGCCATACTCGTTGTAGAGCTTGACGAGTTCAGCCGCGCTCATCGCCGGCTTGCCGGCGTCGGTGGGATGCGGCGCCGTCAGGCCGGCGGCGATGATCCCGCCGGTCGATGTGCCGACGACGAGATCGAGATACCGGTGCAG
Organism: Alphaproteobacteria bacterium; assembly: GCA_028277285.1. GTDB lineage: Bacteria > Pseudomonadota > Alphaproteobacteria > SP197 > SP197 > JANQGO01. The sequence continues at coordinate 1,260 of JANQGO010000045.1, forward strand.
CGGCTTGGTCTTGTTCCGGGCCGCCAGGCGGCGCTCCAGCGCCTCCAGCACCAGGGCCGGGATCAGCCCTCTGATACCGCCGCCATCGATGGAGAGGATGGCCTTGCCGCCGCTTTGTATAGGCATTCAGCGATCTCCCTGTTCATTTCTTGTATAAACAATAAGAAAAATAATTATTAGGCTCATGATGCCGCCCGACACCGTCCTTGGCAAGACGAAATGCCCCTCTGCACTCGCCCGACGGCGACCACACCGTCTGCGACGGCGCCATCGGCTTGGCACCGGCGACGCGTTGCGGTATGTCACCGGCGACGCCGCCGACCGGTCGCGCTCACGAGAGGCGCGGCCGAACGCTCGTAATCTCACGCGCCGTCACCCCCCTCGCGGCCGGGAACCACACACGAAAACGGGTAGGACCGATGAAGATTCTGGTGCCGGTCAAGCGTGTCCTCGACGCCTATGTGCGCCCTCGGGTCAAGGCCGATGGCACGGGTGTCGAGCTGACCAACGTCAAGATGTCGATCAACCCGTTCTGCGAGATCGCCGTAGAGCAGGCGATCCGCTTCAAGGAAGCCGGCGTGGTAGAGGAGATCGTCGCCGCCTCGTGCGGCACGGCGGCCTCGCAGGAGACCCTGCGCACGGCGCTGGCCATGGGGGCGGACCGGGCGATCCTGGTGGAGGACGCCAACGACCTGCAGCCGCTGGCCATCGCCAAGCTGTTGAAGGCGCTGGTGGAGCGCGAGGGCATCGAGCTGGTCCTGATGGGCAAGCAGGCGATCGACAGCGACAACAACCAGACCGGTCAGATGCTGGCCGCCCTGCTGGGCTGGCCGCAGGCGACCTTCGCCTCGAAGATCGACATCGCCGACGGCAAGATGACGGCGGTGCGCGAGATCGACGGCGGGCTGGAGAGCCTGGCCATGCCGCTGCCGGCCGTGGTGACCGTGGATTTGCGCTTGAACGAGCCGCGCTATGCCACCCTGCCGTCGATCATGAAGGCCAAGAAGAAGCCGATCGACAAGCTGGCGGCGAGCGACCTCGGCGTCGACACGACGCCGCGCGTGACCACGCTGGCCGTCTCTGAGCCGCCGCCGCGCGAGGCCGGCAAGAAGGTCGCCGACGTCGCCGAGCTGATCGCCAAGCTGAAGGACGAAGCCAAGGTGATCTGACCCGGCGACTCCCTCGCCCGGCCGACCCCCGTCAGCCAACGAAACGGTCGACGATGCGCTCCACGGCGGCGACATAGCTGCCGCCGAACAGCCGCACATGCACCAACAGCGGGTAGAGGTTGTAGAGGTCGCGCCGGACCTCGAAGAAATCCGCCGGGATCGGGTGGTGCTCGCGATAGCGGTCGAAGAAGGCCCGGCCGAAGGTGCCGAACAGGGTCGAGAAGGCGAGCTCGATCTCCGGATCGGCATAG
>JANQGO010000094.1 GCA_028277285.1 Alphaproteobacteria bacterium
GGCGACGTCATGACCGTGATCACCGGCGTGGTCGGCCCTTGGTGCGTGCCTGCAGATAGGCGCCACGCTCCAGGATCGTGATCTTGGTGTCGATGCCGATCTTGTTCAGGTCGCTCGCCACCGGAATGATCAGCTGGTCGTAGGGGCTGAGCCCGACGCTGACCAGTTCCAGCTCGAACGCGCCGACGCCCGATTCCGCCAGCAGCGCCTTCGCTTTTTCCGGATCATGGGGATATTGCGGCAGATCCTCGGTGTATTCCGGGAACGACGAGGTCAGCACGCTGTGGCCCATCGCCTTGGTGCCCTTGAAGTAGCCCTTGATCAGGCCTTCGCGGTTGACGCCGTAGGCGATCGCCTGGCGCACCTTGACGTTGTCCAGCGGCTTCTTGCTGGTGTTCAGGACCAGGTTGATGGTGTGGTTGGCCGGCCGGTCCTGCACGGTGACGCCCTTGGCGTTTTTCAGACGGTCGATGATCACCGGCTGCTGCAGGGCGAAGAAGATGTCGATCTCGCCGTTCTCCAGCGCGATCGCGGCGGCCGTCTCGTCCTTGATCAGCTTGAAGGCGACGCCGGCGATCTTCGGCGCGCCCTCGAAATAGTCCGGATTGGCGGTGACGGTGACCTGGTTGCCGGGCGTCCATTTCTCGAACATGAACGGACCGGTGCCGATCGGCTGCATCTGGTAGTTCTTGTCGCCGATCTCGGTGACCGCCTTGCGCGAGACGATCCAGCCCTGGTTGAAGGCGGTCAGCTTGTTCAACAGGCCGGCGTTCGGCTTGTCGAGCTTCACCTTGACGGTCAGCTTGTCGACGGCCTCGACCGCCGTCACGCCCGCGAGCTGGCCGGCGTAGCGGCTCTTGGTCTCCGGGTCGAGCACGCGCTCCAGCGAGAACTTGACGTCGTCGGCGGTCAGCTCGCCATGGCCCTTGTGCCAGGTGACGCCGTCACGCAGCTTGAAGGTGTATTCGGTGCCGTCCGGCGAGACGGTCCATTCGCGCGCCAGGTCCGGCATGATCTTGTTGGTCGCCTGATCGTATTTGACCAGGCCGTTATAGATATGCCCGGCCACGGTCTGGTTCTCGATGCCGAAGATCCGCGCCGGATCGAGCACGCCCACGTCCGAGCCGATGCGCACCCGCAGCACATCGTTGGCGGCGAAACTGACGGGCATGGCCGTCAGCACGGCCGTGACGGTGGCGAAAACCGCAAGCGTGGCCTTCACCATGAATGACGCATGGTGTCCCTTGATAGTCGATGTCATGATGTTCATACCTCCCGCTAATCCAGTATTGCTTGCACCGGCGGGGCCTGTCAAACCCGATCAACAGCCATTTCCATCCCGGCGCCATGCCGAGAATGGAAGATTGTGTTCTCCTTTAAGTAGTATTTGGCCGGTTTAGCGTCCGGCCGTGCCGGCGGGCGGAACGGGAACCGCGGTCTGGCCGGGCTTGATTCCGGCGATCGTCGCGCAATTGCCGAGATGGGAATCGGTGAAGCTCAGGTCCGAGAAACCCAGCTCGGCGAGCCGCGCCAGAAGCGTCTCGGCGCTCCAGTCCGCGCGGTGTTCGGACCGGCCGTTCTCGTGGTGGTGATCCTGGATGACCTGGTCCACGATCGGCGCGACGGACTGAATCCGCCGCCAGGCCTCGCCGCGTTGCGCCAGCAGTCCTTTGTCGCGCAGCGCCTGCTCGGCCGCCCGCATCAGCTCGTCGACGTCGAACTGCTGCTTCGGATCGGTGGCGATCAGCGTGCCGCCGGGCTTCAATACGCGGACCGCTTCGTTTAGCGCCAGATACGGATCGTCCATGTCGAAGAACGCCAGCAGGACGGTGACGCCGTCGAAGCTGCCATCGGCGATATGTGGCAACTGCTCGGCGGTGTCTTCGATGACCGCTAGCTTGCTGACCGGCAGGCCGTCGATCTTGGCATGGAACTTTTCCAGCATGGACCGGCTGTTGTCGACCACGGTGACGTCCTTGCCGTCGGACAGCAGGCGCACGGCGACATTTCCCGTGCCCGCGCCGACATCGAGGATCTTCGCGATGCCCGCGTCCGCCATCCGTCGATAATGGCGCTCGACCACTTCGGCGTAGAAGGGCAGTTGCGGCAGGATCTGGTCGTAGCTCGCGGCATAGACGTCCCACATCATCTCGTGCCGCCAGCGTTTCAGCAGCGCCGCTTCGTAGCCCGGCCCGTCCGCGATCTCGTCGATGAAAAGGTTCAGGACCGATCCGCTGTGCCGGCCGGTCTCGGTTTCGACGCAGCTCAGCTCGACGGCGCGCATGGCCACGTCGCCGAAGCGCCGGGAGCGGTAGCGGCAGGTCGCGACGGACGGCGACAGCTCGTCGGTGCGAAGAATGCCGTTGGCGGTGGGTCGCCGGCGGTACAGCCGCGACGTGGCGCCGTCGAACAGGCTGCCGTCCAGGCGCGGGCGCAGCCGGTCCATCAAGACGTCGGGGCCGTAGCCGCGGCAGCCGGCGATGTCCTTGCCCATCAGCTCGCGGCATGCCGCGTTGACGTCGATCAGGGTGCCGGTCCGGTCGAACGTCAGCATGGGCGCGCGCGAGAAGAAGGCGCCCTTCCTGGCCAGTTCCGAACCGTTCGCGAGGAATGACATGGGCGTGCCGTGCTGTTTCGGACCGGGCGCGGGCGGCCGGCGCGGCCGGCGTCTAGCGGGCCATGCCGGTTTCGGCGCGCCGCGGCCGCTGGCCGTGACCGGCGGCCGACAACAGGACGACGCCCATGCCGAAGACATCCGCCTCGGACCTGACCGAGCATTCGGCGAAGGCGATCTCGAACCCCTGCCGACCCAGCCAGTCGAGGGTCGCGGTCCAGTCGAAGCGCTTGAACGTCAGGATCAGGCGCCGGTTCCTGACGTCGAACACGCGGATGGTCTTGGCCGACGCCGTCGCGTCCTCGTCGAGCACCAGGTCGACGCAGTGCGCGAAATCGTCATGGAAACGTGTTTCGGCCGCCTCGCGCGACAGTCGGGTCGCGGCCCCGGCGAGGAACATCCGGAATTCCTCGGTGTATTTGCCGGCGTCGAGCCGCGGCTCCAGTTCCGGCGTCCAGGCCGCGCCGTACAGCGGGATATCGACCAGCAGCCGGTCGTCCGCCGTCATCATCGCCTTGAGGCCGTCGAAGAAATTCGCTTCGCCCAGATCGAGGTTCCCGACCGTGCCGCCGAGCAGGCCGAACAGGACCGGCGGCCGCGCGTGGCGGCGGATGGCGTCGGCGAGAAAGGCCTGGCCGGCCTCGAAGTCGCCGACCACGGCGGCCGGGATCTCGGCCCGCGGGCCGGCCTGTCCGACCGCCACCTGCAGCAGGTCGTGCGAGATATCGACCGGCAGATAGGCGGCCCGGCGTCCGTGCCGGGCCAGCGCCGTCAGCAGTTCGACGTCGTCGCTACCGTCCCCGGCGCCCAGCGAGACATAGGTCGCCGGATGCAGGTCCGCGATTGCCGCCAGCCGGTTCTTGTGCAGATCGAACGGGTCGCCGCCGCACAGTGCGTAGGCGCTGCTATGCGAGACCGCCAGCCAGTTCTCGGCCCCGCGGTCGCCGAGATAGAGCGCCCGGCTGGCCCAGTCGTCCGGCGGCACGTCCCGCGCGGCCCGGCCCAGCGCGGGGTCCGCGACCAGCGCGACGTCGGCCGAAACGGTCTCCGGGCTGGTCAATTGAGCTGTCCTGGAAAAGCAGCGGGCGCTTCTTCGTTGAACACGAAATGTCCGCCAGGGCACTTCTCCAACTGTGCCGAAACATCATAATAAAGCACATGCAGGCACAGGCCCTGCTCACGCAGATTGTAATTGTACATCAACGCCAAGAATGCTCGTCCGCAGATCTCATCCGAGATCTTGGCGTCACTCCTAAAAATAAACGGCACTTTGGCTCTGATGTTGGTCGCGTCATTCTCAGTCTTCGAAAAAAGAAGCCTTCCGATCAGAGATGTCTGTTCATCATGAAAAGCCTGCCATTGCTCTTTTACCACATGGTCTTCGAGATCGTTGAGAACATCGTGGATGGATAAGCCTGTCAGGCCATCAGGCTTGTTGAATAGTGTTTCGGCTAAAGGCGATGCCATGGTGAAGATCGTGTTGGCAGCACGTTCCTCCTGCGTTTTGCCGGGTGTGAGATCTACAACTATTTCAGCCGCGGCATAGGGTGACAGGAGTTGTGCCTTGTCAATTGCACGGATCTCATCACCTATTCCTTTGGCAGTATTAAGATTTGCATTTGGGCCGGCTTTCAGGTCTTCCGGATTCGGAATCTTATAGTGCCGTATATCTTGTAGGTCGAATGGAACGGTAGTGTCTTGGTGTCCAATCAGCAGGATCGGTTTACCAGTGGCCAACCGATAACCGGTCTCGAACATGACGTTAGGGTTGATCGCATCAGTCCCGAGATAGGTCACGACGACCTGCGATGTCGTCAGGGACTTGAGCATAGCGTCAGTTATCTTCGTCTCTTCTTGCTCGTCGGCACGCACGACATCGTATTCCGGCGCGCCCTGCCTAATGAGCGCCAACACATCGTCGGCTTGCGTGCGTTCAGGTGAATCGGCCTGCCCAATCTGACTGATAACGAAGATCTTGGGTTTTTGCGATGTCATCTCCTCTCTCCCTGACGTGCCGTACAACCCTTCGGCGGTTGCTGGTTGTGTATTCTCTCTTCAAAAGGTGCTGTTGTTTGTGGGGTTCCTCACATGACATTGAGGGTCTGCGGCTCCGATACACCGCCACCGGGTGGCGGCGTCGAGACCTGAATTTCGATGGTGCCGGCGTTGGCGACGTCGGTGGCTTCCAATCGGACAATCAGCAGGTTCGGGCCAACGAAACGGGTGCGACGAGCGGCGTCGTTCAGCTTTGCCTGCGATTGCTCGATGAACTGTTGACCAATCAGGCGAACGTCAGTCGCGCCGCCGCCGGACGGCAGACTGTCCGGTTCGACACCGGTTAGGACCGGCACGGGATTCTCCAGCTTGTCGCCCCGCGCCGCGTCGCCGTCGGCGGTTCGGAACAGCGTATCGAACACCTCACGCAACTTGTCCGTCGCCTGTTTCGAAAATAGCCCGGTGAGCGCGGCGATGCCGGCAATCCCGAACGGTTGAAGGTCCGATCCCGTGGAACTGCCGATCAGCAGCCCGCCGCGGATCAGCAGATATACGATGAGCGCCAGTGTCGCGCCGATCGGTAGGCGCAACAAAAGCCACCAGACCCAACTCAAGGTCAGCCGGCGATTACCGGCATAGTCCGCGAACGAGGTGGCCGAATGGACGAACGCCCCCAGCAGCCCGGCGAAGAAGACGATCACGAACAAGCGCAATTCGTTGGGCACGTCCTCGAAATCGCGTCCGAACAGGTTCGTGTTGCCTTCCCAAACGGGACGGCCTTCGTCGGTGGTGACGGGCACCATGTAGGAGACGATCGGGTCTGTGCCCGTGGCCTCGGACCGCATTTGAGCTCTTGGCCATACCGCGATCAGGACGTAGACCAGCAACATCGCCAAGCCGACATACAGCATGCCGAGCAGCGTGATACCGGAAAACGGCACCAGCCGTTCGGCAGAGGGGGGCATCTTGGACTGACCGTTCGATGCGGCCGAGGATGAATGCGCTGGTGAGGTCATCCGAGTGCCACGCGCATCTGTTGCTAAAACGAAAACTCAATCCTGCAGCCAATTATTGTGCATCAGATTATTTTCGCAATGCAAGGATGCATTATGGCGCGATCGAGGGCGCGTTTGCATTCGACAATCGGCGTCGTTTCAATGCACCTGCCGCACCTGCCCCGCCCAATACGGCCGGCGGAGCTCGCGCTTCAGGATCTTGCCCGAGG
>JANQGO010000309.1 GCA_028277285.1 Alphaproteobacteria bacterium
CGATGCTTCCAGCCACAGGCCGGTGAACGCCACGCCGTGCGCGTTGGCGGCGGCTTCGATCGCGATGCGTTCATCCTCGCTGGCAAAGACCGCATCGGCCACGACCGGCCATCCGGCCGCGAGCATGGCCCCAGCCAACGCGCAAGTCTCTCCGTAGACCTTCTGCGTGACCGCCGGTTTGTAAGCGGCTTGGTCAAGGGGAGACTCGAAGGGCTGATCGAACAACCGCTTGCGCAACACATCGGAGCGCAGCACGACCGCACCCGGCGCCGTGTCCAGTCCCGGCGCAAGGGCAGCGGCCAAGGTCGATTTCCCGGTTCCCGACAGGCCGCCGACGGCGACCAGCCTGGGTGGTTCCGCAAGGAGCAACCGGGTTGCCAGCGCGACATAACGCCGCGCCCGTCTGACCGCGTCGCGCCGGCCGGTGTCGTCCGGTTGCGTGTCGATACTGAGCGCCGACGCCTTCGCGCGCACCGCCGCGCGGCAGGACAGAAACAGCCGAAACGCGGGCATGCCCGACCAATCGCCGGTGCGCCAGAGATAGCGGTTAAGCACGCGGTTGGCGAGATCCGGCAGGTCGCGTGCGATCAGGTCCATGACCAGAAAGGCGAGGTCGTAGAGTACGTCGCAACACGCGATGCGGTCGTTGAACTCGATGGCGTCGAACAGTGTCGGCTGCCCGTCGATCAGGCAAAGGTTTCTCAGATGCAGATCGCCGTGACAGTGGCGCACGGATCCGGACTGGCGCCGCACCTCCAGCAGATCGCGTTGGGCATCGAACGCGGCATGGGTCAGGTCGGCCAGACGCTGGACATCGGCATCGGCGAAGACATCGGGGACGAACGAAGCGATATCGTCCAGATTGCCGTCGATGACCCAGGCCATGCCGTCGCTGCCGCCGTAGTCGGGTCGCCGCACCGCGCTATCGTGCAGCCGCGCCACCGCGTCGCTGGCGCCATCGATCAGGTCGGCGGTCAGAAGACCGGCTGCCGCCAGGCGGTCGAACAGACCGTCTTGATCGAAGCGCCGCATGACAACGACGTAGTCAACCGGCTCACCGTCGCCATCCAAGGCCAGGGATCCCGAAGCGTCCCGTGTGACCGCTTTGACGTCCAGGTAGATGTTGGGCGCGGTGCGCCGGTTGATGGCGAGTTCGGTTTCGCAGGCGGTTTTCCGTTTGGCGAGCGTACCGTAGTCCAGGAAGGAATAGGTCACCGCCCGCTTGAGCTTCAGCGCCCGGTCGCCGCACAAGGCGACGACCGCGCCGTGCGTGTCGATGCGTTCGACCGGTGTCGACGGCGGTGCGCCAAACGCCGCGGGCGAGGTTATGAAATCAATAACGTCGGCTTGTTCACCCGTTGTCATGACCGACCGCTCAATGGCCGGATGCGACCGGGCTGTGCGGTTCTTCGTAACCCTCGGGGTCCTGGTGAATGATAACTTCCGCGCCCTTGAAGGCATCGACGATCATCGCCTCCACTTCGTCGGAGATCTCGTGGGCGCGCACCAGCGAGAGATGCGGATCCAACTGCAGGTGAAACTGAATAAAAGGTTGAACACCGGAACTGCGGGTTCGCAGATCATGCAGGCCACGGACCTCAGGGTGACTCATGACGATGTCACGAATCCGTTCGCGATCCTCGTCAGGGAACTCGCGGTCCATCAGCAGGTCCAGCGAACGACGCGCCACCTTCCACGAACTGACGCCGATATAGACCGCAATGGCGATGGCGATCGCGGAATCCAACCATCGGATGCCAAGCTCGCTGGCGGCGACCAGAGCGACGATGACACTGATGTTGATCATGATGTCCATGCGGTAGTGCAGGGCATCGGCGGTAATGGCGGTCGACTGCGTTCGTTTGACGACGACGCTCTGAAACGCCACCAGGGCAACGGTCAAAATGATCGACAAGACCATCACGGCGATACCGATCTCGGTGTTCTCGATCGGATGGCCGCTGCCCAGCCGGTGGATCGCTTCGATGATGATGAACACACCGGAGCCGGCGATGAACGCGGCCTGCACCAACCCGGCCAGGGGTTCCGCTTTGCCGTGGCCGAACCGGTGTTCCTTGTCGGCCGGCTGCAAGGCGTGGCGCACGGCGAACAAATTGACCAGCGACGTGAACGCGTCAAGCAGGGAGTCGACCAGGGAGGACAGCAGGCTGACCGAACCGGTCATGAAGGCAGCGGCCAGCTTGGCGATGATCAAGACGGTCGCGACGGAAACCGAGGCGATCGTCGCCAGACGCATCAGCCGTGCACCGGCCGCATCGATGCGGCCCACGCCACCTTGCTGTTTGCCGTTGTCCGCTGCGTCCGTCATCCGGTGGCGATCCTTAAGGAAACAGCCGCGACGTCGTCCAAGCCGCGTCGTCGCTGTCGCGTTCGAATACGATACGCTCGTGCAGGCGGAACGGTTTCTCCGACCAGAACTCGATCAGCCTGGGGACGATTCTGAAACCCGACCAATAGGGCGGTCGCGGTATCTCGCCGATGGCAAACTTCGCGGCGTATTTGGCGACGTTCTTTTCGAGGTCGTAGCGGCTGGCCATGGGCCTTGACTGTTGGGACGCCCAGGCGCCGATGCGGCTGTCACGGTGACGCGTCTTGTAATAGGTATCGGCTTCGTCATCGCTGACGGTGTCGACCCGCCCTTGAACGCGCACCTGGCGGCCCAACGGCATCCAATAGAAGCACAGTGCCGCTTGCGGGTTTTCCTGCAGCTCCCGGCCCTTGCGGCTCTCGTAGTTGGTGTAGAACACGAAACCGTCGGGGCCGTAGCCCTTTAACAGAACCATTCTAAGGGACGGCATACCGTACTTGTCGGCGCTTGCCAGCGCCATCGCCGTCGGTTCTTTCAGACCGCAGTCCTTGGCTTCGGCGAACCAATCCCCGAACAACTCGATGGGATCGCGCTCTTCAATCGAAGGCATGCTGTACTCCCTGCCGCCGCACTATGTAAGGACCCCAAGAAAACGTAGGATTTCTTGGGGTCAAACGTGATAGTTACCGTCGTCGCCGTAGGTGCCTACGGTACGCTCGTGCTATAGTGATGCCATGTTATGGCCGGAATTCATCCGTAAGTCCAAAACGACCTTGGCCATGGGCGCATCGCCACTTCGGCGGAAATCTGAAGCGAGGGAATGGTTATGATGAAATTAAAGCTGGCAGCGGTTCTGGTGGCGTTTTCGCTGGTCACCGCGTGCGAGGGTGCGGGCGGTAAGGAGACCGCCGGCACGCTTCTGGGTGGCGCCGGCGGCGCTCTGTTGGGCGCGCAGGTCGGCAGCGGCTCAGGCCAGATTCTCGCCGCCGTGGCCGGTGGTCTGGCCGGCGCGTTCCTGGGCAACCAGATCGGCCAGTCGCTGGACCGGGCCGATCAGGCCTATGCGGAGCAGGCGACCCAGCAGGCGCACAACGCGCCGATCGGTCAGACGATTACCTGGAACAATCCGGAATCCGGCAACTCCGGCACCTATACGCCGGTGCGCGACGGCTATGACAGCGGCGGCGCCTATTGCCGGGAGTACCAGACCACGGTGACCGTGGGCGGCAAGGTCGAGGAAGCCTATGGCACGGCGTGCCAGCAGCCTGACGGTTCGTGGAAAGTGGTGAACTAAACCACCTTCCTCCCTACATTAGGGGCGGTGCCGGAACCTTCGGCGCCGCCCTTTCTGTTTGAGGAATGCCACCCGTGCGTGATCCCTATGAGGTCCTGGGCGTCGACCGCAAGGCGAGCCAGGACGACATCAAAAAGGCCTATCGCAAGCTTGCGAAAACCTCCCACCCGGACCTTCACCCCAACGACAAGGAGGTGGAGAACCGGTTCAAGGACATTTCGGCGGCTTACGATCTGTTGTCGGACCCGGAAAAGCGCGGGCGTTTTGACCGCGGCGAAATCGACGCCAGCGGCGCCGAGACGCCCCAGGGTTTCTATCGTTCCCAGGCCGGCGGCGACGACTGGAAGTATCGCGAGCGTTATGCCGGACCGTCGGGCTATGGCGACTTCGACGGCATGAGCCACGACGAGGTCAACGATATCCTGAATGACCTGTTCGGCGGGCGGGCCCAGGGCAGCCGCGCCCAGGGCGGCGCGCCGCTGAAGATGCGCGGTGCGGACGTGAACTATAGCCTCAGGGTCAGTTTCCTGGAGGCCGCCCGCGGCGGCGCCAAGCGCATCACGATGCCGGAAGGGCGCACGCTGGACGTCACCATTCCCGCCGGCATGGAAGACGGCCAGACCCTGCGTCTGGCAGGCCAGGGCGGTGAAGGTTTCGGCGGCGGTCCGGCGGGCGATGCCTATGTCACCATCCATGTCGATCCCCACGGCTTCTTCGAACGCAAGGACAGCAACATCCACATCGAGCTGCCGGTGACGCTGCAGGAAGCCGTTCTGGGCGCCAAGATCATGGTGCCGACCGTCGACGGCGACGTGCAGATGACCGTGCCCAAGGGCTCCAACACGGGCAAGACCATGCGCCTTAAAGGCCGCGGTGTGATGGACCGCCGCTCCGGCCAGCGCGGCGACCAGTACGTCAAGTTGAAGGTCGTTCTGCCCGATGAGCCGGACGACGCCTTGACGTCGTTCATCGAAGTGTGGGCGCCCGACCACGAATACAATCCGCGCCAGCACATGGGAGTGGGCTCATGATGACGTTGGATGAGTTGGTGATCACCGTCCGCGTTGAGCGGCGCCAGGTGACGAACTGGGTCGAGGCCGGCTGGCTGCTGCCCGAGAGCGTCGAGGGCGACTGGACGTTCACCGAGATCGACATCGCGCGCGCGCGCCTGATCCGCGACCTCTTCGAGGCGTTCGAGGTCAACGATGCGGCGGTGCCGGTTATCCTGGATCTGATCGATCAGCGCCAGGCGCTCGAGGGCCGCATGCGTGATCTTTTCGCTGCGCTGGGCGAGCAGCCGGCATCCGTCCGGCGGGGCGTTTTGGCCCGCTGTCTGAAGCGCCTGGAGGGGTGAGGGCGGCCGCGCCCGGCTTTGCCGCAATCGGTGTTTCGTGTAGGATCGCCGCGGCAAAGGGGGGCAGCCGCCAGCCGACGCTACCGTATCTGTAACGGACAACGATGAGGGTTTGATGACCGAGCCACGCCCAATCATGGCGGGCAAACGCGGGTTGATCATGGGCGTGGCAAACGACCGTTCGATCGCCTGGGGAATTGCATCGGCGCTGGCCGAACATGGTGCCGAACTTGCCTTCACCTACCAGGGCGAGGCTCTGGGGAAACGTGTCATTCCGCTTGCCGAACGTCTGGGCAGCGACCTCGTCGTCGAGTGCGACGTCACCGACATGGCAAGCGTCGACGCGACGTTCGCTCGCTTGGAAAAGGCCTGGGACAAGCTCGATTTCGTTGTCCATGCGGTCGCGTTTTCCGACAAGGATGAGCTGAAGGGCCGCTACGTCGATACGTCGCGCGAGAACTTCCTGAAGACGATGGAGATCTCCTGCTATTCCTTCACTGCCGTCGCGCAGCGCGCCGAAGCGATGATGAGCGAGGGCGGTAGCCTGATCACGCTCACCTACTATGGCGCCGAGCGCGTCATGCCCCACTACAACGTCATGGGTGTCGCCAAGGCGGCGCTGGAGGCAAGCGTGCGGTACCTGGCCGCCGATCTCGGCGAAAAGGCGATCCGCGTCAACGCGATCTCCGCCGGTCCGATCAAGACTCTGGCCGCCTCCGGCATCGGCGACTTCCGCTACATCCTGAAATGGAATCAGTACAACTCGCCGCTGGTTCGCAACGTCACGATCGACGAAGTCGGCGGCGCGGCGCTCTATCTGGCCTCCGATCTCTCGACGGCGGTGACCGGCGAGGTTCACCATGTCGATTGCGGTTACCACATCGTCGGCATGAAGAATCCGAAGGCGCCGGACATCTCGGTCGTCTAGTATGTCTCACTCACGTGACGCGTCTGCCGGCCCGCTCCCCCGCCCGACCACCCCGAGGATGCTGCCATGGGTGGCCGGGCGGGGGAGCGGGCTGGTGATGCCAGCG
>JANQGO010000074.1 GCA_028277285.1 Alphaproteobacteria bacterium
CATCGAACACGACCTTGTCACCGGCGAGACCGTCTCGATCCTGCAAATGGAGGGCGGGCTGTTCGGCGTCGACGGCAGTGGCCCGGCTTGAGGTGCGTCGTCGGCACGTCCGGTGCCGTCTCCGGTTCGTCGAATCCGGGCAAGTCATCGTCGTCGTTGCGCGGCGGCCTGACCGGCAGTGTCAGGGTGCTTGCACCCGCCACCAAGGTCAGCGTGACGGGTGTCGGGCTCGGCCAGATGATCGGCCAATAGGATGATGAGACGGCGATGCGCAGGCGGTGGCCGGGCGGGAAGGCGTGGGCGATGTCGTTGAGCTGCACCCGCACGCGATACCGTTCTCCCGGCACCAGCGGCTTCGGGTGTTCATGACTGTCACGATGGGTCAGGTTGAGGACGCCAAAGGTAACCTTGGTCGAGGCACCGTCCGGCGCCACATCGTTGAGGCGCACCGCGACCTGGGCAACCGGCCGGTCGGCGGCAATCTCCAGGTCGACCACGGGCGCGCCCAGGATCTCGGTCCGCTCGGCCAAAGGCGCGCTGTCGAAACACAGGGAACCCCGATCATCCGGCCGTTGGTCCGACGCCAACTCGCCCGGCAGGCCAAAACCGCACCACTCGCCCGCCAGCAGGCCGGTGGTGAGAGGCGATGAAATCGACAACACGTCTGAAGGCCCGGGATGGTCCCCAAGCCCGTCCGCGTTCAGATGGAAGCGCCTTTCCTCGATGGCCGGAGAAGGCCAGGTCCGCTCGGCAACCCATCGTCCCGGCCGGGCCTCATAGGTCGATTGGGGCGGGACGGCCTCCTGCATCCAGACGCGATAGGCCGGTTCGTCGTCGATGCCGTTCTTGATGTCCTTCAGCCAGCGGTCCCACCACCTGACGGCGTCCTGCAGAAAACCGATGGCCGGCGCCGGCGTGCCGTCCTGCGGATAGATATGGACCCAGGGTCCGGTCAGGCCGCGTCGGGGTCCGGAGAGGTTTTCCAACAGCCGCGGAATGGCGTTGGCGTAGCCGTCTGCCCAGCCGCCGCCCGCGTAGACGGGGATCGTGATGGCGCCGTAGTCCTCGCACACTGAACCGTGCTGCCAATAGGCGTCGCGGCGGGCATGCTCCATCCATCGCACCGGCCAGGGCCGATTGGCGGCAAGGCGTTCCTGCCACATGGCAAGCCAGCGGTCGCCGACGATCGCCGGGTCCGGCGGGCGCGCGTTGAAGACCAGCATGGCCGAACCCCACCACAGGTTATCGCTCAACAGGCAGCCGCCCATGTAGTGCACGTCGTCGGCATAGCGGTCATCGGTCGAGCAGACGGTGATGATGGCCTTCAAGGCGGGCGGGCGGAGGGCCGCGACCTGCAGCGCGTTAAAGCCGCCCCAGGATTTGCCCATCATGCCCACCGCGCCGCTGCACCAGGGCTGGTCGGCGAGCCAGGCAATGACCTCGCAGGCGTCGTCGAGCTCATGGACCTGAAGGTACTCGTCTTCCAGAACCCCGTCCGAATCGCCCGATCCCCGAATGTCGACACGCACGGCGGCATAGCCTTGCCCGGCAAACCAAGCGTGCATCGGCTCGTCCCGGTTGCGCGTGAAATCACGTTTCCGGTAGGGGATGTATTCCAGGATCGCCGGCACCGGGTTTTCCTCGGCATCCTCGGGAAGCCAGATGCGCGCGGCCAGGCGGGTTCCATCGGCCAGTTGGATCCAGGTGTTCTCAATCTCGCGTACCAGCCGGGGGAAGCTGGTTTGAATGCGTTTTGTCATGGACGATCCGCTCGATTTACCGGACAAGAAGGGCGGCTATCATGCGCGTGCCCGGCCCGGGGGTCGAGCGCGCTTTGTCGTGTGGAGGAAGCATGGTTCAGAACTTGCCCGACCGCGCCCAGGTGGTCGTCGTTGGCGGCGGCATCGTCGGCTGCAGCATTGCCTATCACCTCGTCCAGTTGGGCTGGAACGACGTCGTGCTGCTGGAGCGCGACCAGCTGACATCGGGCACCACGTGGCATGCCGCGGGCCTGGTCGGCCAGCTCCGCCCGTCGCGCAACCTGACCCAGCTCGCGGCCTATTCGGTCGAGCTCTATCCGAAGCTGGAGGCTGAAACCGGCCAGATGACCGGCTTCAAGCAGAACGGCGCGATTACCGTCGCTCAGACCGAGGAACGCTTCACCGAGCTCAAGCGCGCCGCGTCCATGGCCAATGCCTTCGGTGTCGATGTCGAAGTCCTGACGCCGGCCGAGGTCGCCAAACTGCATCCGGTGACCGAGACATCCGACCTGGTCGGTGCCGTCTTCATGCCCAAGGACGGCCAGACCAACCCGACCGATACGACGGCGGCGCTGGCGAAGGGCGCGCGCATGGGCGGGGCCAAGATCATCGAACGATGCCCGGCCCGCCGCATCGAGACGGCGAACGGACGCGCCAGCGCGGTGGTGACGGACCACGGCAAAATCGAATGCGAGCATGTCGTCCTGGCCGGCGGTATGTGGACGCGGGATCTTGCCGCTTCGATCGGCGTGACCGTGCCGCTGCATGCCGCCGAGCACATGTACATCGTGACCGAGCCGATGCCGGACGTACCGGCCGATCTCCCAGTGCTGCGCGACTATGACGCCTGCATCTACATCAAGGAAGACGCCGGCAAGCTCCTGGTCGGCGGCTTCGAGCCGGTCGCCAAACCGTGGGCGGTCGACGGCGTGCCGGATGACGCGTCGTTCACGGTCCTGCCGGAAGACTGGGACCATTTCGAGATCCTGATGGACGGCGGCCTGAAACGGATCCCGGCGCTCGCCGAGGCCGGAATCCGCCAGTTCTTCAACGGTCCTGAAAGCTTCACGCCCGACAACCGCTACTACATGGGCCGCGCGCCGGAGACCCAGAACATTTACGTCGCCGCCGGCCTCAACTCGATCGGCATTGCTTCCGCGCCGGGCGTCGGCAAGGCGCTGGCCCAATGGATCGTCGATGGCGAGGCGCCCATGGACCTGTGGGATGTCGATATCACGCGTGTCGAACCGTTCCAGAAGGCGCGCACCTATCTGCGCGATCGCACGGTCGAGTCGCTGGGCCTGCTCTATGCCATGCACTGGCCGGACCGCCAGCCCGAGACGGCACGTGGCGCACGGCGCCTGCCGTATCACGACAAGCTCATGGAGAGGGGCGCGGTCATGGGCGTCGCGTCGGGCTGGGAGCGCCCGATGTTCTATGCCGAAGGCGACGAGCCCCGCGAATACACCTATACGTTCGGCAAGCCGTGCTGGCACGATGCGACGGCGCGCGAAGCGCATGCGACACGCAACGACGTCGCGCTCTACGACCTCACGCCGTTCGCCAAGTTCGAGGTCCAAGGCGCCGATGCCGAACACCAGCTTCAGCGGCTCTGCGCCAACGATATCGCGCAGGAAGAGAACCGCGCGATCTACACTCAGATGCTCAACGCGAAGGGCGGTATTGAAACGGATCTGACCGTGACCCGTCTCGGCGAGCAACGGTTCCTGGTCGTCACGGGGTCGACGACCAGATTGCACGACTGGGACTGGATGGCGCGCAACATGGACCCGGGCGCCAACGTCACCATGACCGATGTGACATCGGCCTTCGCGGTGCTTGGCGTCATGGGGCCGAAGTCGCGCACACTGCTGTCGTCGTTGACCGACACCGATCTCTCGAACGAGGCCTTCCCCTTCGGCACGTCCCAGGAATTCGGCCTGGGCTACGCCATGGTGCGTGGCCAGCGTGTTTCCTATGTCGGCGATCTCGGCTGGGAGCTTTACGTGCCCATCGAGTTTGCCGCCCACGTCCACGAGGTCTTGACCGAAGCTGGCGCGGACCATGGCCTGCGCCACGCCGGTCTGCATTGCCAGGACTGCCTCAGGCTCGAAAAGGGTTTCAAGCACTGGGGCCATGATATCGGTCCGGAGGACACGCCGATCGAGGCCGGTCTCGGTTTCGCCGTCGCGCGTAACAAGAACGTCGACTACATCGGCCGTGAGGCGATCACCGCGCAGCGCGAGAACGGCGTCAACCGGCGCCTGGCGATCTTCACCATCGACGGCGAGCCGGGCGCGCCCCGTATGTTGCACGAGGAGCCGATCTGGCGTGACGGCAAGCTGGTCGGCACGACCACGTCCGGCGGCTACGCCTATTCGATCGAGAAGCCGATCTCCATGGGCTATGTTGAGTCCGGTGACGGCCCGATCAGCCGTGACGACGTGCTGTCGGCGAGCTATGAGATCGAGATCGCTGGCGACCGGTTCCCGGCGACGGCGTCGCTGTCGGCGCCGTTCGATCCCAAGGGCGAGCGCATGCGCGGCTGAGGGCTGTTAGCAGCGAAGCAGGAGACCTCACGATGCCTTTACTGGAGCGCTCCAAACAAGTCAGGGCGCCCGCCGCGGAGGTCTGGGCGCTGATCGGGCCGTTCGATGGCTTGGCGAACTGGCACCCGGCGGTCATCGCCTGCCACGGCAGTGGATCCGGCGAAGGCCAGGAGCGGGAGGTGGTTGTCGTCGGCAGCATTCGGCTGAGAGAACGCCTCGTCGCTCAAGATGACGCAGCGATGCGCCATCGATACGTCCTGGTCGATGGGCCCCTGCCGGTCGAAGGTTACGTGTCGACCCTGTCGGTCTCGGACAATAGCGACGGGACATCGACGGTGACGTGGTCGGCGGAGTACCAGCTGGCCGGCGCGCCGGAAGACGTCGCCCGCGATGCGATCGGCGGCATTTACGATGCCGGTATGCAGAGCCTGAGCGAGCGCTTCGGCGCGGGCTGACGATGTTCGGATTGGGGAAAAGGTATGCGGCGCGGACCCCTTGGGATCGGGTGGCATAGGATCCGCGCCGCCATGGGTCATGAACCTGGAGGGTTCTTTTCCCTAGCCATAGATTAGCGGTTGGGCTCGCCAATGCTCATATCGATGGTCAATTGAGTCGATGCACAACGTCTATGGTGTGTTTTGCCGCCAGACCCAGGGCTCGACAAACTCGGTCGCCCACAGGCCACGTCCGTCTTCGGCCGCGCCATCCTTGATGGCGTCATAGGCGGTCCAGCCGGGCACGGGAAGCGCCCAGCCGGTGTAGACCATGTTACCGCCGACATCGAAGCCGTCGGCCGTGCAAAAGGCCGTCATAATGTCGTCATGCTGGGAGCCGCGGGGCTCGCAATCGACCTCGACCGCGGTGACCAGATCGAGCAGGGCTGCCCGTGCGATGATGCCGCAATCGACTTCCTTGTCGAATCGAATACACGTCTGGCCGAGTTCCGGCGCGTCGATTCCTTCAAGCCGTATCATCTGGCCGTCGACTTCGATCGTATCGCCGTCCAGAACGGTTGCCGGACCGCTGATCATGTCAGCCGACGCTGTGCTGATGCTTGCGGCAAGCAGGATGATCGATGAAACGAGGCATCGCATGGTCACGGCCTAGAGCGGATCATGGTTAGGTGGAACCGTTTGGCGGTTCCACCTAACCATGATCCGCTCTCTATCTATGAGTAGAACAGATTCACCTGTTTTGATGTCATCGCGAAGCGATTCCATCAAAACAGGATCTGCTCTAACACAATGCCGGAACCAGCGGCAGTCACGGGCTGTCACAAGCCGGTCACTGTTTCAGCTTGTAGCCGCGTGCGACCATCACGGTCAGGCCCACCACGGCCATGATGGTGATGGCGCCGGACAGGGCCATCGACGGCACGATCTGCGTGTCACCCACGCCGATAAAGCCCTGGCGCGTGCCGTCGACGATCCAGAAGAACGGACTGAACCGCGCGAGGTCGGCGAAGAAGGGGCTATAGGCGCTGACCGGGAAAAACACGCCGGACAGGAAGATCGCCGGGATGATCAGAAAGTTCATGATCGTGGCGACGTGATCGTACTTCTCCGCGTAAATGCCCGCAGCAATCCCGACGCTCGCCATCAACACCGCGCTGGAACCGGCGAAGTACAGCAGAAGCATCAGGTCGACAGGTGTGCTCGCGATAAACGCCTGCATCGCGACCACGACCAACAGGCCGTTCACCAGGCCGCCCACCGCACCCGCCAGTACGTGGGCGCTGACGAACTCGGTCGGCCGGAGCGGTGCCGAGAGCTGGGCTTGGATCGTACCGCGGATCTTGGCGTCGATGGTCGACCAGCCGGTGATCTCGAAGGCCGTTGACATCACGGTCATGGCGACCAGGCCGGGCGCCAGAAAGACCAGGAACGGCACGCCGTCGATATCCCGGCGCACGCCGCCCAAGGCCAGGTCGAACACCGCCAGGAACAGCAGGGTGGTCAGCACCGGCGCGCCGATGGCGTAAGGCCAGGCTTTGAGGAAGCGGCGGAACTCCATCCAGAACAGCGTCCGCACGCCCATCCAATTGACGAGCGGCATCGGCGCGAGCGGTTGGGCAGGGGACGGGTTCATGGCGCCGCGCAAACTATAGTCGCTGGCGTCACCGGACAAGAACGCTGGAGCGGATCGTGGTTCGGAGGAACCGTCAGTCGGTTCCGCCTAACCATGTGAAACCGCTTCCTATCCAGGAGTAGAGCAGATTCACCTTCGTTGATGGCATCGCAAGGCGATTCCATCACATCAGGATCTGCTCTATGTGATGACCAGACCGAACATGCAAGGGGTTGCTGGCGCCATGACCTATGAGACGATCCTGTTCGATGCGGAGGACGGCGTTGCCCGCATCACGCTGAACCGGCCGGACCGGCTGAACGCGCTGACGCCGCAGATGTTCAGCGACCTCGCCGACGCTCTCGACCGGGTGCAGGCCGACGCCGATCTGCGCTGCGTTATGATAACCGGTGCCGGTCGTGGATTTTGTGCCGGCGCCGACCTGACGGCGCGCGACATGGATAGCGAGACGCCGGATCTCGAGGACTCGCTGGTCACCCGCTACAACCCGCTCGTCATGCGGCTGACGGGCATGGCCTGCCCGGTCGTGGCGGCGGTGAACGGTGTCGCCGCGGGCGCCGGCTGCAACATCGCGCTGGCCGCCGATATCGTCATCGCCGGGCGTTCGGCCTCGTTCATGCAGGCCTTCGTCAAGATCGGCCTGATGCCGGATGCCGGTGGCAGCTGGGTCTTGCCCCGTCTGGTCGGCCAGGCGCGTGCCTTGGGTCTTGCCATGATGGGCGATCCGCTGCCGGCGGAACAGGCGGCGGCCTGGGGGCTCATCTGGTCGTGTGTCGATGACGAGGCGCTTGCCGCCGATGCCCATGCGATAGCCGCCGGTTTCGCCAAGGGTCCGACGCGCGCGTTGGGCGATATCAAGGCCGCCATCCGCGCCTCGACCGGCAACGATCTGGAGACACAGCTGGCGCTGGAGGCACGCCTTCAAAGAGGTCTTGGCCAGTCAAACGACT
>JANQGO010000304.1 GCA_028277285.1 Alphaproteobacteria bacterium
GCGCCATCTGGTCGATCCCGACCGACCGCAAGGGCGCCAAGAAGTTCCTGGATTTCCAGAACGACGTCACCGCGGCCGATGTCGGTCTGGCGGTGCGCGAGAACTACCGCTCCGTCGAGCACTTCAAGCGCTACACCACGACCGGCATGGGCACCGACCAGGGCAAAACGTCGAACGTCAACGCGCTCGCCATTCTGGCCGAGACCCGCGAAGAGCCGATCCCCGAGGTCGGCCACACCACGTTCCGGCCGTTCTATACGCCGACCACCATCGGCGCGATCGCCGGTCAGGACACGGGCGCCGAGCTGCTCGATCCGATCCGCAAGACGCCGATGCATGTCTGGCACGAACAGAACGGCGCCCATTTCGAGGACGTCGGCCAGTGGAAGCGGCCCTACTGCTATCTGCGCGAGGACGAGAGCGTCGCCGACGCGGTCAACCGCGAGGTCGCCGCGGCGCGCGCCTCGGTCGGCATTCTGGATGCCAGCACGCTCGGCAAGATCGATATTCAGGGACCGGACGCGGTCGAGTTGATCAACCGCGTCTACACGAATGCGTTCAGCAAGCTCGCCGTCGGCCGCTGCCGTTACGGCCTGATGTGCAAGGACGACGGCATGGTGTTCGACGACGGCGTGACGTCGCGCATCGGCGAGAACCACTTCCTGATGAGCACCACCACCGGCGGCGCGCCGACGGTGTTGAATTGGCTCGAGGAGTGGCTGCAATGCGAGTGGACCGATCTGGAAGTCTATTGCACCTCGGTCACCACGCACTGGGCCGCCATCGCGATCGCCGGTCCGAACAGCCGTAAGCTGGTCGAGGAGCTGACGACCGGCGTCGATTTCTCGACCGACGCCTTTCCGTTCATGGCGTGGCAGGACGGCGTGGTCGCCGGCATCCCCGCGCGCCTCTTCCGCATCAGTTTTTCCGGCGAGCTCGGCTTCGAGGTCCAGGTGCCCGCCAGCTACGGTCTGGCGCTGTGGAACGCGCTGATGACCGTCGGCGAAAAGTACGCGATTACGCCTTATGGCACCGAAGCGATGCACGTGCTGCGCGCCGAGAAAGGCTTCATCATCGCCGGCCAGGATACCGACGGCACGACGACGCCTTACGATCTGGGCATGGAATGGATCGTCAGCAAGAAGAAGCCGGACTTCCTGGGCAAGCGCGGTTTGAGCCGGCCCGACACCGAACGCCAGGACAGGAAGCAGCTCGTCGGTCTGGAGACCGAAGACCCCAACATCGTGCTGCCGGAAGGCGCGCATATCTCGCCGACGCCCAACGCGCCGCCGCCGGTGCCGATGGAAGGCTGGGTGTCGTCGAGCTACTGGAGCCCCAATTGCGGCCGTTCCATCGCGCTGGCGCTGATCAGGAGCGGGCATGCGCGCAAGGGCCAGACGGTCTCGCTGCCCTTGGAAGACAAGGTCGTTCGCGCCAAGATCGTCGATCCCGTGTTCTTCGATCCGGAAGGGGAGCGGTTGCGTGGTTGAGAGCTATCTGAGGCAAAGCCCGTTGGCCCATCTGGGGCTCGACGCCCGGGTCGTTGCCGAGCCCGGCGCGGCGCAGCTGTGGTTGACCGAACGCCGTTATCTCGGGAAGATTAACGTGCGCGGCCAAGCTATTGAAAAGGAAGTCAAAACATCGGTTGGCTTAGATCTTCCTTTAACGCCAAATACAACCAGCCAGGGCAACGGTTTGACCGGCCTGTGGCTGGGCCCGGACGAGTGGCTGATCGTCGGTCCGCCGGGCGCGGAAAAGGCGCTTGCCGAGGCGCTCGACGGTGCCGCGCGTGCCGTCATCGACGTCTCGGAAGGTCGTACGGTCATCCGTCTTGCCGGTCCGATGGCGCGTGATGTCCTGGCCATGGGTTGTCCGCTCGACCTGCATCCAAGTGTCTTTACGGCCGGCCAGTGCGCCCAGAGCCACCTTGCGCGCACTTCGATCATCCTGGACCAGGTCGACAACGCGCCTGTCTATGACGTCTATGTCGAGCGCAGCCAGGCTGATTACCTGTGGACCTGGTTTGAGCGGGCGGGCGAGCCCTATGGCGTCGCGATCGTCGCCGAACCGCCCGTCGCCGCCTCCTGGCGCCGCCCGGCCAAGCGCAAGGCCGCCAAGAAGAAGGTCGATACCGACAGCGGCGACACCGAAGCTTAGGCGCGCCTTAACCACCATGCTCTCCGTGTCCCGGACTTGATCCGGGACCCATGAACACGAACCGCGCCAAACCAGGCACGTCCCGTGTTTATGGACCCCGGCTCGGGGGCCGGGGCCGCAAGCTGCGCTTATTGTTCGATGTTTGACGGCGGGCGGCAGTGATTTAGGCTTGCCGCGCACGGAGGAGCGCGATGCCGTCACCGGAGTTTGCCAAACTGCTGGAAGCGGCCGAAAAGGCCGCACGCGACAAGGACACATCGGCCGATCTGTCCGTCGACGACATCATCGCGGCCTATCGACGCGAAACCGATGAGAGTCTTGTGATTGACGGGGTCGCGCCCCGCATTTCGCCGGCCACGCGCGTCGAGAAAGTCACCGCGGGTACCGTACCGTCGGAATGGGTCTTGGCCGAAGGTGCCGATCCTGACCTGCGTCTCATGTTCATTCATGGCGGCGGATGGGTGGCGGGCACGCTGGCCGGCTATCGCCACCAGGTCGAGGCGATGTCGCGCGCGACCGGCATGGCAGTGCTCGCTATCGATTACCGGCTGGCGCCCGAACATCCTTATCCCGCTGGCCTGAACGACTGTGTCTCTGCCTGGACCTGGATGCTGGCCAACGGGCCGGCCGGCGAGAGCGCGCCGCGCGAGGTCTTCCTGGCCGGCGATTCGGCGGGCGGCAATCTGACCTTTGCCCTGATGCTCAGGCTGCGGGATGAGGGAAGGCGGCTGCCTAAGGCCGCCGCCGCATTCGGGCCGGCGACCGACTTCACCTGCTCCAGCCCGTCGATGACGGAACGCGCGCCGTTCGATCCGATGATCAAGCCGGAAGATGTCGCCTGGATGGCCAACATCTACGTTACCGACGAAACGCCGCTGACACATCCCTATGTCTCGCCGGTCTTCGGCGACTTCACCGGTCTGCCGCCCTTTCTGGTACACGCCGGCGAGCGCGAGGTTCTGCACGATGACGGCAAGCGGGTCGTCGAAAAAGCGGCCGAGGCCGGTATCGACGCGCACTTCAAGACCCTGCCGGGCATGGTCCACACCACGGAGTACTGGTGCCACTTCGTGCCCGAGGGCCTGGAGTCCCTCAACGAGGTCGGTGCCTACCTGAAGGGTCATGTCTGACGCGCGGCCGGACGCGACGGCTGATACGCTTTGGCCCGAGCGCCCGCCATCGGTGCTTATCCGTGTCGTACTGCCGCTGGTGGTGATTGGCTGCGTCGTCATCGGCGTTCTCATTGTCATGCTGACGCACCGTCCGCCGCCGACGCTGACGGGCGATGAGCTGCAAGACTACTTCGCCAACAAGAACATCGAAGTCTGGCACTTCGAGCGCAATTGGACGGCAACCTCCGATGCACTTTTGGATGGCAGCGATGTCGACTTTTGGGCCAGCGACAACGCCTCCGGCCATTGGTGGATCGAAGACGACACGTTGTGCTTCGACTGGTCCGGCGGCTCCGGCTGTTGGCGCGTTGCCTTGGGTCCCGGCGAACGCATCTACTGGTACACGCCCGACGGGACCTATGACGGCACCGACACCGTGGTCCGCCGCGACAGGCCGGAACCATGAAACCAACCGGCCGCCTTGTCGGCTTGGACATATGCCGCGCGCTGGCGCTGCTCGGCATGTTGATCGTGAACTTCAACTGGATCATGAAGACATGGTTCACGGGTCCGACCTGGGCCGTCGTCATCGACCAGCAGCTTCTGGGCCGTGCCGCCGGAACGTTTGTCGTGCTGGCCGGTGTCGGCCTGTCGTTGATGATGCGCGCGACGCCGTCCGAGGATCGCAGCCTGTTCTATGGCTGCGTGGCGCGCCGCGCCGTCTTCCTGTTCGTCGTCGGCGTTCTGCTCTTCGCCTATTGGCGTGGCGACATCCTGCATTTCTATGGCGTTTACTTTGCCCTGGCGCTGGCCTTCCTCGCCGCGCCGCGATCGCTCCTGACGGCCGGCGCCATTGCCGTTATCCTGGCGGCGGTCTTTCTGCGCTTCTACATCGACTACAACTGGGGCTGGGACTGGCGCACCGACCGCTATGTCGACGTTTGGACTGCCGGCGGGTTTCTGCGCAATCTGCTGGTCAACGGCCTGCACCCGATCCTGCCGTGGTTCGCGTTCGTTCTGGTTGGCCTGTGGATGGGCCGACAGCAGCTCAACGACGGGCGCACACGCCTCCACTTGTTTCTCGGCGGCGTCGCCGTCGCGCTGATCTTCAACGGCTTGGGCCAAGTCTATCCGGGCGGCGATACGTATCGCGATCCCGCCCAGATGCTGATCGCGCTGGACGGCTGGCCGCCGGGGCCGCTCTACGTCGTCGCTGCGTCCGGCACCGCAGTCGCGGTAATCGCCGCCTGCCTTGAACTGGGCCTGCGGTTTGGCGGAAGCCTGCCGCTGCGCGCCCTGGCCAGCGCCGGACGGATGGCGCTGACGCTCTATGTCATCCACGGCATCGTCCTGACCGGCTGGTTCGATGCCGTCTGTTCGCGCGGCCTTCACTGCGATGCAGCCGACGGATTCTATTGGGCGATCGCCTTGTTCGCCGCCTGTGTCGTCGGCGCCCATCTGTGGCTCATGATCTTCGCAAACGGTCCGCTCGAGGCCCTGATGCGCTGGCTGGCGCCGACACCCGGCGAGATACGCCGGCGTCGGGGCGTAAGCCCAGCCACCTCTGCCTAAGAACGGCGGCACCCACGCAATTGTCACCGCGACAAAACTCTAATTGCCGTTTGGCCGCGCCGATGTCACGTCACGGGTGCCTCCAGCAGAGACCGTGCGGGAATGTATCATGACAAACGGTGTTCCCTTCTGGACCGTCGACGTCTTCACCAACCGTCGCTATGCGGGTAATCCGTTGGCCGTCATCACCGACGCCCGCTCGCTCGACGATGCGGCCATGCAGGCGATCGCCAATGAGTTCGGTTACGCCGAGACGACGTTTGTCCTGCCGCCCCGCAATGCTGGGACGACGGCCCATGTGCGTATCTTCACGCCGCTGGCCGAGGTACCGTTCGCCGGCCATCCCAATGTCGGCACGGCGTTCGTGCTGGCGAGCGGCGGCAGCGACCTCGACCTTGCCATCGGTGACACGATGGTGTTCGACGAGGCCGGCGGACCGGTTGCCGTCGATGTCGTTCGTGACAACGGCACCGTCATGGGTGCCGCCATCACGGCGCCCCAGGCCCTCGAACGCCTGGGGACCTGTGACGCCGCGCGCGTCGCGCGCTGTCTCAGCCTTCCCGAAACATCGGTCGCCATCGTCCGCTTTGCGCCGACCGTCGCGTCGGTCGGCCTGGCGTTTGCGTTCGTGGAACTGGCGACCTTGGAGGACCTCGAAAACTTGACTCCCGACATCGGCGCTTTCGCCGAGGCGGCCGCGGAAGAAATCAATACGGTCGATGACTTTGCGCTCTGCGCGTTTGTCGTGCTCGATGACGGCGACGACGGTTTTCGTGTCCGCTCACGTGTCCTGTCACCTTTGGGTCATCCGATCGAGGATCCGGCAACCGGCAGCGCCTCGGGCGCGCTGGCGTCCTTGCTCGTTGCGAGCCGCGCGAAACCGTCGGCGACCACGGTGGTAAAGATTGAGCAGGGCGTCGAGATGGGGCGACCCAGTCAGATCACGGTGACGGTCCCGGCCGCAAACGGTGAGGTTCAGGCGCCGACCATTCGCGGCACCTGTGTCATCGTCAGCAAGGGAGCGTTGCTCTAGATCGTCGGCAGCGCGTAGATCGCAACGACGAGAAAATGGCAGACGACGCCGCCCAAGACGAAGAAATGCCAGATCGCGTGGTTGAAGGGTAGGCCACGCCACAGATAGAAGACGAGGCCGCCGGTGTAGCAGAGGCCGCCGGCGATCAGCAGCCAGCCGCCGGCCGGACCGAGCGTCTCGAACAAGACGCCGCCCCACGCAAACCCGAGCCAACCCATCGCCAGGAACACCGGGATCAGCGCCCAGTGCAGGTGGCCGAGGACCAGACGGACGGTAATGCCGATGGCGGCCAGGCCCCAGATCAGGCCGAACAGTGTCCAGCCGAGCCCGGGCGGCAGGGCGAGCAGCACGATCGGTGTGTAGGTGCCGGCGATCAACAGAAAGATCGCGCAGTGATCGACCGCCAGGAAAACGGCTTTGGTCGTTTGATGCCAGACGCCGTGATAGAGCGCTGAGGCGAGCAGGGTCACAAACACCGTCGAGCCATAGATCGCCGACGTCACGACCGCCGTCGCGCTGTCGGTCATCGACGCAAGCACGACCAGAAGGGCCAGCGCCGCGGCCGCCAAGACGGCGCCGACACCGTGAACCAGTGTGCTGGCGAGTTCCTCATAAAGGCTCTCGCCGTCTCGCTCGACTTTACCGCGCAGCGCGGCCACGGCTTCCGATGACATGCCGGGAGTCTAGGCCAGAACTGCCAAGAAGGGGAACCGGTGGTGATTCAGTCGCGCGACAACAGGACCGGCTTGCCGTGCGGCGTCGTGCGGTAGGCGTGTTCCCAGGCCTCGCGACGCTCGGCGCGCGCCGACGGCGTCACATGGCCGCTATCTTCCAACAGCCGCTCCAGAGTCTTGAGCGCGGCTTCATAATAGGTCGTGACATCGTCCGGCTTGCCATCACGTTCGGCGCGCATCAGTTCCTCGCCCAGGGTTTCGGACCACAGGTCGCGCGTGAACACGCCGGACGCGGCCAGCCGGTCGGCCATGGCCAGGACCTCCGCCTGCCATGGCTCGTCGAAAACGGGATCGCCGTCGAGCCTGGCCAGCGGTTTGAGCACCTCGCTCTCAGGCTGGGCCAAGGTAGCTCTCCCACAGGTCCAGATAGACCCGGTCGCGCCGTCCTTCGGCTTCCGGCCACAGCTCGGCGCCGTCGAAGCCGACCGTATAGAGATGCTGGGGCTCGTGGATGCCCCGCGCGCCGGCATCCGGAAACAGGTGCGCGCCGCGATGGGCGAGGATCTCGCCCGTCCGGTCGCGGGCGTATTCCGGCAGGCGGGTATGGTGGCTGTGGCCGAACCGGGCGGTCCTGACCCGGTCGCCCGGCTCGAAGGCCGGTGCCTTGTTGACGTCGCGGTCGAAACGCGTTGCCAAAGCGCGGTCTGCCTCCAGCGCGCCGGCGCGGTCGATGCCCGGGCCTTCCGGTACCCGATCGGTCGACGACTTGCCCGCGATCACCTCGGCAAGCGTGAACACGCCGGCATCGATGTGAACGGCGAGCTCGGTCTGGATCCACTGGTCGAAATAGGCGCGCGTCAGATAATCCGCCGGATCGATCAGCTCGCGGACATGGCGCCACCAGTCGATGGTGCAGCCGGGTGCGCCGCGGTTGCGCGAAATCGCCCACATGCGCGCTTCCCATGGCGCGTGAAACGCGACCTCTTCCTCATCGGCATCGACCGGGCCGTAGCCCTGCTTGCCGCCGAGATCATGAATACCGTCCATCAGTCCGCTCCGTTGATGTACTTGGCGAGATCGCGGTCGGTCCCGATCATGGAGTTGCGGCTGACCAGCTTGGCGAGGTCGGCCTCACCCATGTCGTCGGTGCCGGCGGGACGCTGTGGCAAAACGAGATAGCGCAGCTCCGCCGTGCTGTCCCATACGCGGACCTCCACGTCGTCGGCAAGCTCGACACCGAACTCGTCGAGGACGCCGCGCGGGTCGCGCACCGCGCGCGACCGGTAGGCCGCGGTCTTGTACCAGTTGGGCGCGATACCCAGGACGGAGAAGGGGTAGCAGGAGCAGAGCGTGCAGACGACCAGGTTGTGCACGTCATCGGTGTTCTCGACCACGTTCAGATGGCCGGTCGCCACGCCCAGGTAACCGAGCTCCTCGATCGCCGACGGCGCGTCGGCCATCAGCCGCTCCTTGAACGCGGGATCGGTCCATGCCTTCGCCACCACGTGCGCGCCGCGTTTGGGGCCTATCTCCTCGGCATAGACCTCGACCCAGGAGTCGATGGTCTTGCGGTCGATCATGCCCTTGTCGACCAGAAGGCTCTCCAGGACCTTGACGCGCAGCGCCGGATCGGACGGCAGATGGCTGTGCAGTTCGCGGTGCAGCGCCGCGATCTTGGCGGAGTCGTAATCGGTCATGGCGATCCCTCCTGTTGTTGTTCGGCCGAGCATAAGCGGGTGCCGCGCGGTTGGGTAGGTGGTCGCCGAGAAATAGCGTGAAAAGGGTATGGAACCGCGCAAGAGTCATGCGCAGAGATCGTCAGCGCGTGAATCTGAGCCCGGACGTCATGTCTTCCGTCACGTTGGAACCACCGCCGCCACCCGCGCTCGACGGGATTGTTGGCGGCTATGCTTGGCATGCCATTGCGGGCGGACAGTCGCCATCCAGGGTGTATCGTTTGACCGCAAAGGCGCGCCCATCGCTGTACGTCAAGGTTCAGGCGGCCGGGTACGTCGAAAGCCTCGCGGACGAAGCCTCCCGCCTCGCGTGGCTTGCCAAATCATCGGTCACCGCGCCGCTGTCGCTGGGTTGTGTCGCCGACGCTGGCCACGAGTGGCTGGTCATGACGGAGGTCTCCGGTACGAACGCCGCCGATGCCACGCCGGCGCCGAATGTCGTCGTGGCCGCGGTTGCCGATGGTCTGCGGCAACTGCACGCGCTGAACGCGTCGTCCTGTCCGTTCGACGAAACGCTTGGCCAAAAGCTTGCACGTGCCCGCGTCAACCTTGACAAAGGACTGGTGGAGCCGGAGGCGTTTGACAGCGAACGCACCGGTGCGTCGCCGCACGATCTCCTGGCGCGGCTGTTTGCAGAGCGGCCCAAGGATGAGGATATCGTTGTCACGCATGGTGATGCTTGTCTGTCAAACGTCATCGTAGGCGATGGCGGTTTTCGAGGGTTTGTTGATTGCGGGCGCGTGGGGCGGTCCGATCGTTATCAGGATCTGGCAATTGCATGCCGCAACATCGCGTCCCGGCTGGACGCGTCATGGGTCCGGCCCTTTCTGGAGAGCTACGGCATCGCCGCGCCGAACACGAAACGCTTGGCGTACTACCGCCTGCTCGATGAGTTCTTCTAAGGCGCGCTGAAGGCGCTGGCCCGGCTCGTCAGTCCGATGCGGTCGACACCGTCGCGAGACTTGTCACAATCGCATCGGCCTTGTCCTGCGCCAGGCAGTCGATGGTGGGCAGGGCGCCCGGGTCGATCTCGCCCGGCTGGCCGGCGCGGTCGGCAATCGCGGCGATCATCGTGTCGCCGATCTCGATGAGCCGAGGACGAATGGCGCCGGTCAGGTCCGGCGCCGCTGCGGGCGCCGATGCGTCGCCGCGCCGCCAGCGTTCGATCCAGCAAGACTGGATCGCCTTGGCCGCCTCGATCTGGGCCGAAAAGAATGCAACGGTGGTGGCGCCGTCCAGCCCGGCGTCTTCGGCCGCCTCTACCGCGCGGCTCAGCACGACCGCCTCTCGTTCCCGGTCTTCGACCGGCACGTCGTTGAGAAACTTGTAGGCGGCGACCTCATCCATCAGGTCGAGACGCATGACGATAAGTTGCGCCAGACTGTCGCTGTCCGTGCCGCCGGCGATCCCGGGCGTTGATCCCAAGACCGCGATCGCCAACACAATCGCGTAGCGGCGCAAGGCGTTAATCACGCCGAAAGGATTGACGTCTCGCTGGGCGGTCCGGCCAGATACTCCTCCGCCGCCGCGCGCTTGCCCTGTGCCATCAACACCTGACCCAAGCCAAGGCGTGCACGTTCGTTATCGGGCGCGGCCGCGACGATCTGGCGGTAGGCGCGCTCGGCCTGCGGCAGTCTACGCATCTGCATCATTGTTTCCGCGCTCAGCAACGCGGACCGAACGGATCGCGGATCGAACTGTTTGCCGGACGTCCTGCGCTCGATGATGTCATAGACGACGCGGCGCTCCTTGTTCGCGAACGAGTACTTGTAGGCTTCGTCGCCTCGCATGAAATCGTAGGTGGTGAATCCTTGGTCGATGGCATGGCGAATGCTGTAGGCGTGCAGCACCAGCCCGATCGGTACGCCCTTGGCCTTCATATCTCGCCCGGCGAGATAGAAGAACATGGCCTTCTTTTGGTGATCGACGAATGTAATCAGCCCGCCAACCGGCTTGTCGTGATGCCACAGCATGGGCATGAACAAGGCGTCCTGGCTCAGCGTGTGCAAGACCATCTTGGTTCGGATTCGATAGAAGATGTCGCGGCCGGTCTGACCGACCATGGCACCCCAACGGGCCTCCCACAGCTTGGCCAGATGATCGTGGTCCGCCTCGATGGTGTCGGCGTTGGAGACGGTAATGCGATAGGCATCGTCGTTCTCGACCTTTCGAAGGAACCGGCGAACTTTCTGCCGGGTGTTCGCGCTGAGCTGGTTGTCGAGATAGTCGTCCCAGTTGTCCGGCAGCGTGGCATACGGGCAGATCGCGGTGTCGTTGCCGTTCGAGTCCACGGCCGACGGGGGTTTCTTGAATTTGAACGTGGGGCGCGGAAACGCCCGGCGCCACAGCTTCAGCCTTTCTTCCGAGGCATGGAAACAACCGAGGTCGAAGCTGCCCCAATTCAGTTGCTCGACCTGTTCGGCCAGGGCGGGAATGGCGTCGTGCTCGGCGCCAGCCTTGCACAGAAAGCCGGTGTAGTCGGCGATGCCGTATGCGGCCAGTCGGATTTCCGTGTGGATGCGACCCGACTTCGCGGCCGAAGACTGAAATCTCAGCGGCAGAAAGGCCAGATAGTCATCGGCTTCCTCCGCCTCGCGGATGCCGATGACGACCCACTCGTGAATGGCCGATTCCAACCATTTGGACATCCATGTCCACGACATAAAGAACCGTGCGTCCGGATCGGCGGCGTAGACGGTGTCCCACTGCTCTTTCAGGCGCAGAAACCCTGCGTAGTCATCGATGAGATCGGCGTGCATGGGGCATCTTCACGGTTTGGCGTTGCTTGTGGACCGGCACGGTTTCCGTCTGCCCGGCATTTGGCATTCAAGCAGAGCCTATCAAGCCGCCGCGTCAGCGCCTATCCGCCAGACGGGGTAGGCGCCGCTTTCCGTGATCGCCGTCACTTTGTCCCGATCAGGTAAACGAATCGGGCACCGCGGCCTTTTTTTCGGCGATGAAGGCGTTGAGCGCCTCGTCGACGCCAGGATCGATGGCCGGCGCTTCGTAGCTCGCCAGCATCTCCTTCCACAGCTTGTTGGCGCGCTGGATGGCGTCCTGGCTGCCTTCGGACTCCCACTGCTCGAAGCTGTTGTTGTCGGCAATGGTGGAGCGGTAGAACGCGGTCTCGAAGTTCGCCTGGGTGTGGGCGCAGCCCAGGAAATGGCTGCCCGGGCCGACCTCGCGGATGGCGTCCATCGCCTGGCCGTTTTCCGACAAATCGACGCCGCCGGCGAGCACCTGCATCATGCCGAGCTGATCGGCGTCCATGACGAACTTCTCGTAGCCCGACGCCAGGCCGCCTTCGAGCCAGCCGGCCGCGTGCAGCACGAAGTTGACGCCGCCCAGCACCGTGGGCAGCAGGGTGTTGGCGCTTTCATACGCCGCCTGCGCGTCGGCGATCTTGGAGCCGCACAGCGAGCCGCCGGAACGGAACGGCACGCCCAACCGGCGCGCCAGCTGCGCGCTGGCCAACAGCACCTGGGTCGGTTCCGGCGTACCGAAGGTCGGCGCGCCCGACTGCATGGAGATCGAGCTGCCGAAGGTGCCGAACACGACCGGCGCGCCCGGTCGGACCAACTGGGTCGTCGCCATGCCGACCATCGCCTCGGCCAGCAATTGCGACAGCGTGCCGGCGACGGTCACCGGACTCATGGCGCCGGCCAGAATGAACGGCGAGACGACGCAGGCCTGGTTGTGGCGCGCGTAGACCTTCAAGGCGCCCAGCATGGTGCCGTCGAAGGTCATCGGCGAGTTGGCGTTGATCAGGTTGATGATGCAGCAGTTGTCTTCGACGAACTGATCGCCGAACACCAGCTTCGCCATCGCGACCGTGTCTTCGGCGCGCTCCGGCGCGGTGACCGAACCCATGAACGGTTTGTCGGAATAGCGGATATGGGAATAAACCATATCCAGGTGGCGCTTGTTGACCGGGATATCGACCGGTTCGCACACGGTACCGCCGGAATGGTGCATGGCCGGCGTCATATAGGCCAGCTTCACAAAGTTCCGGAAGTCCTCGATCGTCGCGTAGCGCCGTCCTTCGTCCAGGTTGCGGATGAAGGGCGGGCCGTAGACCGGCGCGAACACGGTCGCGCCGTCGCCGATCT
Source organism: Alphaproteobacteria bacterium (assembly GCA_028277285.1). Lineage (GTDB taxonomy): Bacteria > Pseudomonadota > Alphaproteobacteria > SP197 > SP197 > JANQGO01. The sequence continues at coordinate 12,394 of JANQGO010000304.1, forward strand.
TGACCTTGCGGTCGGGATTGCGGGCGTGCTGGATGAAGTGGTTCGGCGCGGTCGACAGCAGCTTGCGCGCCAGGCCGCGCGGCACGTGGAGCCTCTGGCCGTCCTTGCCGATATCGGCGCCGGCTTCCTTCCACAGGTCGACGACTTCCTGGTCGTCGTGGATGACGATACCGACCTCTTCCATGACCGTTTCGGCATTGTGCTCGATGGTTTCGAGGCCTTCCGCCGACAGCACCTCGGTCAGGGGAATCTGACGTTGGATATAGGGCAGGGCGTCGGTCGAATACTTATGGCTGCGCTGGGCACGCCGCGCGCCGCTGCCGCCGTGTTCGCCGCGCTGGCGCCTGCCGCGCCGTCCGCTCGGTGCCTCGTCATTCATGGTCCTGCCTCCTTGGGCCTGCGGCAGCTTATGGCACGCGGCCGGACGGCAAAACGGCCAGTTTCCGTCGCCGACGACGAGGCCAAGGTCGTCTTTGGTCGGGTTCGCCTGTCTTGTGGTTGCCGCCATGAAGGCGTTAGGTTGCTGCCATAGATAGGAGGACACCCATGGCCGAGGCACCGTTTGCCGACGACTGGAAGGCAACGCCCTATTGGTGGGAAGCAGCACCACGGCCGGAGTTTGTCCCGATCCCGCTGCCCCAGGCCGTCGATGTGGCGGTGGTCGGCTCCGGCTATGCCGGCATGGCGGCCGCGCTCTACCTGGCGCGCGCCGGGCGCGATGTCCTGATCCTGGAAGCCAGCGACCCCGGCCACGGCGCCAGCTCGCGCAGCGGCGGCATGGCCGGCGGCGGGCTCAAGCTCGGCTATGGCGAACTGAAGGCGAAGTTCGGCCAGGCCAAGGCCGCCGCCCTGGTGCGCGAAGGCGACAACGCGATGACATTCTTCGACGAGTTCATCGCGTCCGAGCAGATCCAGTGCCAGTACCAGAAGGTCGGGCGCTTCGTCGGCGCCCACGCGCCCAGCCACTATGACGCCATGGCGCGCGACGCCGATCTGGTGAAGAAGGAGGTCGGCCTCGACACCGGCCACATGATCCCGAAATCCGATGTGGCGAACGAGGTCGCGACCGACATCTATCACGGCGGCAAGGTGACGCCGTCGGGGGGCGGCCTGCATCCGGCCGTCTATCACCAGGAGTTCCTGGACCGCGTGATGGCGGCGGGCGTCAAGCTGGCGGCCATGACGCCGGTCGAGCGGATCAGCCGCGATGGCGACGGTTTTGCGGTCAAGACCTCGCGCGGCACGGTCAAGGCGAAAGAGGTCGCCGTCATGACCAACGGTTACACGCCGCGCGCCACGCAGCAGTTCCGCCGCCGCCTGGTGCCGGTCGGCAGCTACATCATCGCGACCGAGGAACTGCCGGACGACACCATGAACCGGCTGTTCCCCAACCACCGGATGATCGCCGACACCAAGAAGATCCTCTACTACTACCGCCCGTCGCCTGACCGGAAGCGCGTCATCTTCGGCGGGCGCGCGAAAACGCGCGATGTCGAGACGCGGGAAAGCGGCAAGGTCCTGCACGATTTCATGACCGGCGTCTTTCCGGAGCTGAAGGACGTCAAGGTGACGCATAGTTGGACCGGCAACGTCGCCTTCGCCTTCGACAAGCTGCCGCATACCGGCGTGAAGGACGGCCTGCACTTCGCGCTCGCCTGCAACGGATCCGGCGTCGTGAAACAGACGTATCTCGGCTACAAGACCGCGCAGCGCATTCTGGGCACGCCGGAGGCCGAATGCGCGTTCGAGGGGTTGGCGTTCCCGACCATTCCGCTCTACGACGGCAATCCCTGGTTCCTGCCGATCGTGCAGCGCTACTATCAATACCGCGACCGCGTCGCGCGTTAAGGCGGGTCGCTTAGATGGCCCAGTACGACGCGCTCCTGAAGCCGCTCACCATCAAGGGGCTGACGCTCAGGAACCGCATCATGTCGACCGCGCACGCGCCGGCCTATGCCGAGGACGGCATGCCGGGCGAGCGTTACCAGCTCTATCACGAAGAAAAGGCCAAGGGCGGCATCGCGCTTACCATGTTCGGCGGCTCGTCGTCGGTCGCGCCGGATTCGCCGCTGCCGTTCCGCCAGCTGACGGTCGCCCACGATGACGTCATCCCGCACCTGAAGGCCTTGTCCGATCGCGTGCACAGCCATGGCGCGGCGACCATGTGCCAGATCACCCATATCGGCCGGCGCGGGCGCTGGGACGGCGGCAATTGGATGCCGCTGGTGGCGCCGTCGCCCGTGCGCGAACCCCTGCACAGGAGCTTCCCCAAGGAAGCCGAGGACTGGGACATCCGCCGCATCATCGCGTGTTACGCGCGCGCCGCCCAGCGCTGCCGGGAAGGCGGCCTGGACGGCGTCGAGGTGATCGCCGCCGCACAGCACCTGATCGATGCCTTCCTATCGCCCAGCGTCAACCGCCGAACCGATGCTTACGGCGGCAGCCTGGAGAACCGCATGCGGTTCGGCCTGGAGGTGTTCGGGGCGATCCGCGAGGCGGTCGGCGACGACTTCATCGTCGGCATGCGTCTTTCCGGCGACGAGCTTTTGGAGGGCGGCCTCGATCAGTCCGATTGCATGACGATTGCGACTCGGTTCGCCGGGTCCGGCTTGGTCGACTTCCTCTCCGTTTATCAAAGCCACGGCACCGACTGGTCGGGGCTCGCCACGCTGATGCCGAACATGAGCTATCCGCCGGCGCCGTTCCTCTATCTTGCCAGCGCGGTGAAGGCCCAGATCGATATCCCCGTCCTTCACGCGTCCGCGATCCGCGATCTCGCCACCGCCGACCGCGCCATCGCCGAGGGTCATGTCGACATGATCGCCATGACGCGAGCCCACATCGCCGACCCGCACATCGTCAACAAACTGATCGAAGGCCGCGTCGACGATATCCGTCAGTGTGTCGGCGCGACCTACTGCGTCGACCGCGTCTCGTTGGGCGGCGAGGCCCTGTGCGCCTACAACGCCGCGACCGGCCGCGAAAAGACCATGCCGCATGTCATCGACAAGGCTCAGGCGGCGCGCAAGGTGGTCGTGGTCGGCGCCGGGCCGGGCGGTTTGGAGGCGGCCCGCGTTGCCGCCGAGCGTGGCCACGATGTCGTTTTGTTCGAGACCGCTGATCAACCGGGCGGCCAGATCAACATCGCCGCCAAGGCGCCGTGGCGCGAGAACCTGTCGGGCATCGTACGCTGGCTCGACGGTCAGGTGACGAAGCTGGGCGTCGACAAACGTTACGGCACCGAAGCCAGCCGCGATGCCGTCGTGAACGAGAACCCGGACGTGGTGATCCTGGCGTCCGGCGGCCGGCCGAATACCGGCTACTACGATGGCGCCGATCTGGCCGCCAGCGTGTGGGATATCCTGACCGGCGCGACGGAACCCGGTGAGAACGTGCTGCTCTATGACGAGAACGGCATGCAGCAGGGCCCGTCCTGCGCGGAGTATCTGGCCGAACGCGGCGCGCTGGTCGAGGTCGTGACCAACGGGCGCATGATCGGTGAGGAAGTCGGCGCGACCAACCTGCCGACCCACATGCGGAACCTCTATAAGTCGGACGTGCTGTTGACGCCCGACCATCACCTCAAGCAGGTCTACCGCGAGAACGGTCATCTGGTCTGCGTCCTCCACAACGACTACAGCCACGAGGAGGAGGAGCGGGTCGTCGACCAGGTGGTTTCCGATTACGGCACGCTCGCCAACGATGGCCTCTATGGCGAACTCAAGGCGCTTTCGGTCAACCGCGGCGAGACCGACTACGACGCGTTGATCGCCGGCAAGCCGCAGGCACTGCGCACCAACCCGGAAGGGCACTTTCAACTCTTTCGTATCGGCGACTGCGTCGCCAGCCGGAACATCCACGCCGCGGTCTACGACGCCTTGCGCCTGGCCAAGGATCTCTAGTCCGCATGGCTGCCGGCGCGTTTAACACGGTCGAGGTCGGTCCGGACAACGTGGACGAGACCGGCTTCTTCTGCCTGATGAGCCGGCGCAAGGCGGACGGCTACAAACGGAAACGCGCCTGGCTCGACAAACGTTTCGCCGAGGGCCTGAAGATTCACATGATCAAGGACGGCGGCCGCGGTTTTGTCGAGACGATCCCCGGCGCCTATGCCTGGCGGGCGGTCGAAGCGGCCGACTATCTGGTCATCCACTGCCTTTGGGTGGTCGGGCGCAGCAAGGGCAGCGGCCTCAGCGGCCACCTCATGAACCTCGCGGTCGACGAGGCAAAGCGCGCGGGTTTCCCCGGCATCGCGATGGTCACGAGCGAAGGCAACTGGCTGATCGGCCGCCGCTTCCTGGACAAACACGGCTTCACCTGCGTCGACGAAGCGCCGCCGACATTCTCGCTGATGGTGCAGCGCTGGGGCGACGTCGATCCGCCGTCGTTTTCCGGCAACTGGGACAAGAAACGCGCCGCGCTGGGCAGCGGCCTCACCGTCATGCGCTCGGACCAATGTCCTTACATCGAGGATACCGTCACCATGCTGCGCGAGGCCGCCGGCGATCACGGCCTGGCCTTCAAGGAGATCGAGCTGAAGTCGGCGAAAGACGTGCGCCGCCGCGCGCCGTCCGCCTATGGCGTGTTTCATGTCGTCTGTGACGGCCGGTTGATCAGCACCACGCCGATGACGCGCCGCGAGTTCGACAAGGCGCTGGCGTCACCATGAGCGGCGCGGCCGTCGTCGAGCGAGAGCTAGGCCCGCAGGAGGCGCTGCTCGTCGAACTGAACCGGCGCTGCAACGGCGCCGTGCAACTGGTCGCCATGGCGGAACTGCGGCAGCCGATGGATGTCGGCGATCTGCGCCGCGCACTTGAGATCATTCACGGCCGCCACCCGCTCATGCGCGGGCGTATAGAAATCCGCGACACGATGTGGTGGGTGTGCGACGTGCCGTTCGAGACCATCGAGATTCGCACCGAGACGATCGATGAGCTGTTCGACATGGAGGCGGTCTATGCGCGTGAAGCGGCCATCGTCCATGATGTGGCCGCTGCCGCATGGCGTCTCGTGGTGCTGACGGATGATGCGGATAGGGCACGATGGCTGATCCTGGTCACCAACCATGCGGCGATCGACGGGCGCTCCGCGCTGGTTATCTTCAACGAAATTGATCTTTTGGTCGGCGATCCCGATGCTCTCGATCGCGCCTCGCTGCCGCTGACGGACGCGCCGGAACGCGGCCTGGCGGCAGCCGGGCTGAAGGGCGATGCCGCCATCTTCGCCGAATGGCCGGACGATGCCGTCTGGCCCGTTGACCGGGGTGTGCCGGCAAGCGAACGACGCCCACACGCCTTGCTCAGGGTGCTCCCCAAGGCGGACCTTCAGGCGCTGCATGATCGCCTGCATGGCGAGGGCGTGCATATGGCCGCCGCCTTTTGCGCCGCCGCGGTACGGGCGGGCCCGGCGCTGCCCGGGCACACGCCGTGGACGGGCATCGTCGAGCCGACCGATGTGCGCGCCGATTGCGAACCGGCGATCCCAGGCACCGCCGTGGGTGAGTTCGTGGCCTCCATCAACATCTTTGCCGGTCCCGAACATGCCGACCTCGGCTTGATCGACCTCGCGCGCGCCATGGGAGAGCGGCTTCGCGATATCCGGCCGGCGGCGCTTCTGATGGAGACGGAGGTGCCGCTGGATACGACGATTGCGCAGGTCGACCAGATCGCCGCGTCGAGCGATGTGTTCGCGAGCGGTATCTGCGTTTCCGACGTCGGCGATCTCGACCGTCTGTCGGGGCGGCCGGTCGGCATATCCCGGATCTTGATCATGCCGTCGCAGAATCACGGCATGCATCCGATCATGGTCGCGATCGTTTCCACGTCCGCGGGCGCGTGCCTTTCCTTCGGCTACGATGAACCGCTGCGCGGCGCAGACGCCGCAAACGCCTTCGCCGATCGTTACGTCGAGATGCTTACGGCGATGGCGCGCGGTTCCTGAGCATTCCGGATAGATCGCATGCGCATAACGACCATCCGCGTCTATCAAGTCGATCTGCCGATGACGAAGCCGTACCGGCTGTCCGGCGGTCGGCTATGGACATCGCTCGACACCACTGTCGTGGCGTTGGAGACGGATGCCGGCGTCACCGGCTGGGGCGAGGCCTGTCCGTTCGGCTCGAGCTACCTGCCGGCGTTCGCCAAGGGCGCGCGCGCCGTCATCGACGAACTGGCACCGAGTATCCTTGGTTGCGATCCCCGGCGCACGGACCGGGTCAACGATGTCATGGACCGCGCGCTGCCCGGCCATCCCTATGGCAAGACGGCCATCGACATGGCGTGCTGGGATATCCTGGGCAAGGACGCCGGCATGCCGGTGTGCGACCTCATGGGCGGTCGCGCGGAGGGTGCGGTCGATCTGGTCAGCAGCGTTTCGGCCGGCGGCCTTGCGGAAACGCTGTCCAACATCAAGGCCCTGCGCCAACGCGGCTACCGCAAACACTCCGTCAAGTTCAGCGGCGACGTGAGCGAGGACATCGCACGCCTGGATGTGGTCGCCGAGATTCTTGCCCTGGGCGACGACGCCTTGTGCGATTGCAACGGCGGCTGGCTCCAGGGCGACGCCGTCGCGGTCATGGAGGCGGCGCGCCAGCGCGGCCTGACACTGTTGTTCGAGCAGCCCTGCGCGACCTATGAACAGTGCCTGGCGGCGAGCCGCATGGTATCGCAGCCGATCATGCTGGATGAGAGCCTGGACGACGTGACAGTCCTGTTGCGCGCCATCGCCGACAACGCCTGTGCCGCCATCAATATCAAGATCGGCAAGGTCGGCGGTCTGACCAAGGCCAGGCTCATCCGCGATGTCGCCGCCCACGCCGGCCTCACCATGTCGTTGCAGGATACCGGCGGTACCCAGATCACCGCCGCGGCCATCCTGCACCTCGCCCAGTCGACGCCGGCGCCCTTGCGTCACTCCCTGTGGGACGCGACCGAAATCCACGACGTCTGCCTGGCGGACGGCAAACCCGATTGGGTCGACGGCACCATGACGGCACCCGACACGCCGGGGCTGGGCATTCAGCCCAAACCCGATAAGCTCGGCGACCCCGTTGCCGTCTACACGGTTTAGCCAGATCCGGAGATACGCCATGTACAAGCTGTTCTATGCCGATAACTCGGCCGCCATGGGCACGCGCGCGGTGCTGGAAGAAATTGGCGCCGAGTACGAACTGCTGGATTCAAGCATCGACGACTCGCCGCGCCCGCCGGAGCTTCTGGCGCTCAATCCCAACGGCTGGGTGCCGGTCCTGATCTATGACGGCGGCGCCATGCACGAGGCCTCGGCGATCACGGTGTTCCTGGCCGACCGCCATCCCGAAGCGGGTCTGGCGCCGGCCGCGGACGATCCGCTGCGCGGTCCGTTCCTGCAATGGCTGGTCTACATGTCGAACACGCTCCAGATGGCTTATCAGCTCAGCTACTACCCCGGACGCTTCAGCGACGGGCCGGAACATTATGAGAGCGCGATCAAGCGGTCCTGCGAACGGTTGCGGGAGATCTGGGGCATGATCGACGACGCCATCGGCGACAACGATTGGCTGGTCGGCAACCGGTTTACCGCCGCCGACATTCATGTGCGCATGCTGGCCACCTGGCTCAGCCCGGACCTCGGTCACCCGACCATGGACGAATTCCCCAATGCCAAGCGGGTGGCGGCTAACGCCGCAGCGCGGCCGGCGGTCATGAAGGTGTTTGGCTGATGACCGCCGGCCGCGCTGCGGCGTTAGCCGCCACCCGCTTGGCATTGGGGAATTCGTCCATGGTCGGGTGGCCGGGGTCCGGGCTGAGCCAGGTGGCCAGCATGCGCAC
>JANQGO010000455.1 GCA_028277285.1 Alphaproteobacteria bacterium
GTTGCCGCCGCGCCCCGACGACATGAAGGAGTTGTAGAGAATGCCGCCCTGGGTCACCAGGACCTCCATACCGGCGGTGACCACCTCGCCATGGCTGTCGCCCGCCTCGGCGCGGTCCAGCATGGCTTCGGTCGCCTGGCTGCCGACCTTTGAAGCACGCCTGAGCGCGGCGATCTCGCCCGGCGATTTCACCATGCGGATGGTCGTCATGATCTCATCGGCGGGCAGCCACTCGGCTTTGGGAAACGCCTCCGATAATCGGCGGTGGACGGCCCATGGCAGGGTGTCCGAGCCGGCGACACCGATGCGCGCCGACTGCAATCCGGCTTTACCGATCGCCTCGATCAACGACGCGATGACGTCGCCGGTGATGACGTGCTCGTCGATGTGCAGTTCTTCGGGCCGCTTGGGCATATCGTCGGCGATCAAGACGGGCGCTTCGTCCTTGCCCATCAGAACGAACGCATGCGCCCGCGCCGTCCATTCGCCGGGCACGTCGGGGATGAACGGGAAGCGGGTATAGAAATTCGTCAGGTACATGACGTCGGCGTAACGGTCCGTCGTGCCACCGCCACGCGAACAGACGAGCAGCGCGTCCAAGCCGGCACGCGCGATGGCCTGGCGCACCCTGTCACGGCGTTCGGCAAATTCCTCGGCGCTGATCCCTGCAGTCATGACACCCCCCGTTAGGCGACGCTCTCTCTTGCTTGCCGGATCAGACGCCACAGCTTATCGGGTGTCGCCGGCATGTCGACATGGCGCACGCCGATCGGGCGCAACGCGTTGAGCAGCGCGTTCATCGCCGCCGGCGCCGATCCGGTGGCGCCCGCCTCGCCGCATCCCTTGACGCCCAGCGTGTTGTTCTTGGCCGGCACCTCGATGGTCTCGAAGGCGATCGATGAGAGGTCGCTGGCGCGCGGCAGCTGATAATCCATGAAAGACCCGCTCAAAAGCTGGCCGGTCTCGTCATAGACCGTGTGTTCGGCGAAGGCCTGCCCCACGCCCTGGGCGACGCCGCCGTGGACCTGGCCCTCGACCAGCATCGGATTGACGATGACGCCGAAGTCGTCGACGACCAGATAGTTCAGGATCTCGATCACGCCGGTTTCCGGATCGACCTCTAGCTCGCAAAGGTGGGTTCCGTTGGGAAAGGTGACGCCGGGCGCCTTGTAACTGCCGACGGCCTGAAGGCCGGGATCGGTCTCCGGCGGCAGCTTGGCGGGATCCAACGCTGCCGCCGCGATGTCGGTCAGGCTGACCGAGCGGTCGGTGCCGACGATGCTGAACGCGCCGTCGGCGAATTCGATATCCGCCTCGGACGCCTCCAGGGCCTGGGCGGCAATGCTGCGCCCCTTGTCGATGACGTTACCGATGGTGACGGCACAGGCATTGCCGCCGACAGCGATGAAGTTTGAACCGCCGACACCGCTACCATAGGGCGTGGCGTCGCTGTCGCCCTGCACGATACGCACGTTCTCGATGGGCACACCCAGCCGGTCGGCGGTCAACTGGGCATAGGCTGTATCGTGCCCCTGCCCGTTGGTGATGGTGCCGACAAAGAGCGTCACGCCGCCTGACGGATCGACTCGCATGTCGACCATATCGGGCCCGCCGCCGCCGCACCGTTCGACATAGCAGGCGAATCCGAACCCGCGCAGCTTGCCCTCCTCGGCCGACGTCTTGCGCCGCGCCTCGAAACCCGCGTGGTCGCCGAGCGTCAGCGCACGCTCCAGATGGCGCGCGAAATCGCCGTCGTCATAGGTCATGCCGACCTGGGTCACGTAGGGAAACTTGTCGCGCGGCACGAAGTTCTTGCGGCGAAGGTCCGCCGGCGCCACGCCTAGTTCGGCGGCCGCATGATCCATCAGGCGTTCGACGCAATAGGCCGTCTCCGGCCGGCCGGCCCCGCGGTAGGCATCCATCGGCACCATGTTGGTGTAGACCGCGCGCACCCGCACGTGGATCGCCGGGATGTCGTAGAGACCGGATAGCAGAATGGTGCTCGCCGAGGTCGGTACCGCCGGCGCGTAGTTCGAGAGATAAGCACCGAGATTGGCGATCAGGTCGACCTTCAGACCGAGGATGCGGTGCTCGGCATCCAGCGCCAGCTTCGCCGTCGTCACGTGATCGCGCCCCTGGGTGTCGCTCATGAACGACTCCGTCCGCTCGCCGGCCCAGCGCACCGGGCGGGCGAAGCGGCGCGCGGCGTCCAGCACCAGCACCTGTTCGGGATAGAGGAAGTTCTTCATGCCGAACGCGCCACCGACATCGCCGGTGGTCACGTGCACGGATGTGCGCGGCACACGAAAGATCTTGTCGGCCAGGATGTTCTGCAGGAAGTGCACGCCCTGCGAGCCGGAATCCAATTCAAAGCGCCGCGTCGCCCGGTCGTAACTGCCGCGCGAGGCCCGTGGCTCCATCGGGTTGACGACGACCCGATTGTTGACGAGGTCGAGCGTCACGACATGGGCGGCGCCGGCGAACGCGGCCTCGGTCGCGGCCGCATCGCCGTTCGACCAATCCAGCGCGACGTTGCCCGGAGCATCCGGCCAGATCCCAACCGCCGACTCCGCGACGGCGCCTGCCGTCGAGGCAACCGCATCGAGCGGCGCGAAGTCGACCTCGATCAGTTCGGCGGCGTCTTTCGCCTGGCTCAGCGTCTCTGCGACCACAAACGCGACGGGTTCGCCGACATGACGGACGCGGCCACGGGCCAAAGCGGGGCGCGGCGGATGGTACATCGGCGTGCCGTCGCTGTTGTCCGGTCGGACCGAACAGGGCATGTCGCCAACGCCGTCAGCATCCAGGTCGTCAATGGTGACGACACCGATGACACCGGGCGCCTCGCGCGCCGCGTCGACGTTCAGGCCGGTGATGTCCGCATGGGCATAAGGCGAGCGCAGGACAAAACCATGAACCTCGCCAAAGGCCGTGCCGTCATCGGTGTAGCGGCCGTTTCCGGTGATCAGGCGCAGGTCCTCGACGCGGCGGACCGGCTGGCCCAGGGCGAACTGGCTCAAAGCCCCGCTCCTCGTTCGAACAACAGGAAAGATGCCCGGCGCGGCGTGATATCCGCACGGCGAACCACCTCATGATAGGCACGCAACCGACCCGCAAACAAGCCGGTTGCCGCACCCGATCAGCGTTGAAGGACCAGCATCAAAGGGCTGAGGGTTACTCCTCGACCTCCTCCACTTCCCACAGGCGCACGACGGTGCCGCCATCGGCGTCATCCATGTACATGATGCCCTCTTCGACCCGGATCGCCTCGACACGATCGAGCGCATTCATGAAAGCGGCCTCCTGATCACTGACGGCCGGCTCGCACAGCATCTGTGTTGTCGCCATGGGGCTGAAGCGCACGACACCCTCTTCGATCTGATAGGACCCAAAGAACGTGTTGCACCCGCCATTGCCGTTGACCCTGCCGTCGTCGGCAAAACCGATCCTGGTTTGCGCGAAGTCGACGACACCCTGGCCGTCGATGTCCTCGACCACCCAGGTCGTCCCCTCATAGGGATAGGACGGCCCCGTCATATCCGACACGGTGTCGCAGGCGGTGGCCATGGCCGCCAGAACGCCAACGGCCGCCATCCTTGCCAACACGGCGGGTCGGCGCGAAGCGCGCGCGGCCAGCGTCGTCGTCAATGATGAATGGATCATAGGGTGCCACTCCCAAGTCTGTGCCCAACAGAAAAGACAGACCGGACACCACTCCAGGCACCGACTGCCGTCGATACCGGCGCATGGGTTCCCGACCTGCCCCATCCTAGACCCAGATCTGACGTAACAAAATGGCAGGTTAAGGGCAGAGAGCTCGACCTAAAGCGCCTCGACGACCGCCTTACCCAGGGCCTCGGTCGTCGCACTGCCGCCCAGATCCGGAGTCAGCCGGCGGCCCTCCTTCAAGACCCGCTCGATGGCGCCGACGACCGCCTGGCCGGCGTCCGCATGGCCGAGGTGATCCAGCATCATGGCGCCTGCCCAAATCTGGCCGATCGGGTTGGCGATGCCCTTGCCGGCGATATCGGGCGCCGAGCCGTGCACCGGCTCGAACATGGAGGGCTTGCCGCCGGCCGGGTTGATGTTGGCCGACGGCGCGATCCCGATGCTGCCGGCCACCGCCGGACCCAGATCCGACAGGATGTCGCCGAACAGGTTCGAGCCGACGACCACATCGAACCAGTCGGGGTTGCGCACGAAATGCGCCGTCAGGATGTCGATGTGGTACTGGTCGACCGCGACGTCCGGGTAGTCGGCGGCGACGGCCGCGACACGCTCGTCCCAGAACGGCATGGTGTGAAAGATACCGTTCGACTTGGTCGCCGATGTCAGGTGTTTCTTCGGCCTGCTGTTCGCCAGTTCAAACGCGTAACGCAGAATGCGATCGGTGCCGTGGCGGGTAAAGACGGCGTTCTGGGTCACCATCTCATGCGCGGTGCCCTCATAGATCCTACCGCCGATCTGGGAGTACTCTCCTTCGGTGTTTTCGCGCACGACCCAGAAGTCGATGTCCTCGACGCCACGCCCGGCGAGCGGACAGGGCACGCCATCGAACAGACGCACCGGCCTCAAGTTGACATACTGATCCATGGCGCGCCGGATGGGGATCAGGAGGCCCCACAGCGACACGTGATCGGGCACCCCCGGAAAACCGACGGCACCCAGGAAGATGGCATCGAACGCGGCGAGCTGATCGAGGCCGTCTTCCGGCATCATGCGCCCGGTCCGGGCATAGGTCTCACAGCTCCAGTCGAAGCTGGACCAGGTGAAATCTATGCCCATTTTGGCGCCGATAGCGTCCAAGACACGAAGACCCTCGGGCACCACTTCCTTGCCGATCCCGTCACCGGGGATAACCGCGATACGATGGCTCAACCGTCTTGTCCTTCTCTGTTATCTCGCATCAGGTGATCGATGCTGGTTCTCAGTTCATCCCGCTTGGCGCACTGGCCGCGATGATCGCTGACCAGCACCGCGACGGCACCGGCCTCGTCCTCCAGTGCGACCGCAATTTCCGCGTCGAGCCGGCCTATCTCGCGGATAACGTCTTTCAGTTCGCTCGCCACCGCGTGAACGGCGCCCGGCGCGTCGGCCCGGGCCTGATCGCGCAGCGGATCCAGCCGGGCTTCGAGGCGGGACAGATCGGTCGACTCCCCAGCCCGCTCCAAGGCCAGCTCCAAGGCCAGCTCCAAGTCGGCGATGCGATCGAACAACTCGCCCCAGGTCACCGTGATCGTCGGCAGTCCGGCCATGGCGTCTAGCTCCCCTGGAATGCGGCGGCGCGCTTCTCGCGGAACGCGGCGACGCCTTCGCGGTAGTCGTTTGACTGGCCA
>JANQGO010000459.1 GCA_028277285.1 Alphaproteobacteria bacterium
CAGTGCGGCGGACAGCCCCGCCGGTCCTGCACCGACGATGGCCGCGTCATAGACTTCATGCACGTCGCTCATCGCGCCTGCTCCCGTCAGTTCTGCTCACGTCGCGTCGCGTCAGCTCACCGGACTCTTGACGCCGTCGACCTGGCCTTTGGCTTCGTCGGGCACGCCGGTGGAATCGGCGAAGCGCGACAGCATGTTGAACCAGGCCATGACAAAGATGGCGCGTGTCGCGCCGTTGTCGTCACCGTAGTGGTCGACCAGCTTCGCCACCGATTGCGGCGTGAGCTTCGCCCTCAAGGTGATCTCGTCGCACAACTCGCACAGGGTGCGATGCCACGGCTCCAGGCTGGACAGATCGTCCGACAGGACCGCGTCGACCAGCGCCTCGGGAAGATCGTAGACCGCCTTGTGGAACTGGATCTCATACCGCGAATCGTTGATGTAGCAGATGCGGTACAGCATGATTTCGCGGTCGAGCTCGGGAAACCAGTCGTCGTTGAATATCGCCGAGACGGTCGTGTAGATCTCCGGCGCGATGCCGGTGCGCGCCAGCATGCGCACCATCGAAAGGTTGGGCAGTGTCGCGATGAAGTCACGTGTGCGCTTGTCGAGCTCACCGTCCGACGGCAGCGGGATTCTCTCCGACATGTCTGTCCTCAGGCGTGGAGATGGAAGACCTTGTTCATGATCTTCCATTCGCCGTCGACCTTCAGCAGGGTGAAGAAGTCGGTGAACCGGCGCCCGGTCCATTTGTCGAGCTCCAGGCGCACAGTGGCCACCGTGTCGCCGACATCGATGCGGGCGATCTCCGCCGTCATGTCCGGCGCCGGTTGGCCCGCATCGACCCGGTTGAAGAGTTCCTGGATCGGGCTCGCAAGCAAACCTGTGGCGCCGTAGCCGAAGATCCACGCATCCGCGTGAAAGGCCGGTTTCATGTCCTCGCTCTTTCCCGATCGCGCGCCGTCGATGTAGTGCTGGACGGTGCGGGTAATGGCGTCGTGCTCAGACTGACTGGATGCGGTGCCGCTCATGAGATCTCCCCCGGATTGGGCGTCGTCGGACGCGGTTCCATCTGACCACGATCCGCTCTACTCCGCCAGAGCGTCGACCAGTTGTTCTGCGGCTCTCTTGGCCGAGCGGCGATAGTCGGGCGAATCGAATATCGGACGCATCGATCCCGCAAGCAGGAAGGTCGACACGATACCGACAGCCGCCGCCCGCCGCGCGGCCGGCTTGGCGTTCGGGTGTTCGCGCTGCAGCTCGGTCTCGATCATATGAACGAATCGATCAAACCACATGGTCATCAACTCGTTGACCTCGGGCAAACGGTTGGCCTCGATGATCAACGCGTCGGCCACCAGGTTTTCATCATGATCGAAACCGGTGACGTTGCTGAACATCATGCGGACCATGGCGCGTACCCGGTCGTTCTTCGGCAAGGCGTTCTCGAACGCGTCGAGTGTCTTCAGAACATGGGCGACATAGCGTTCGGCCAGCGCGACGATCAGATCGTCCCGGTTGCCGACGTAATGGCGCAGGATGGTCCGGCCCATGCCGGCTTCTTCGGCGATACGCTCAAGCGATGCGCCCTGGATTCCGTCCTTGACGATGCAGCGTTGGAAGGCGTCCAGAATCTCTTCCGTACGCTGGGATTTAAGGCTCGGCCTGGGCATGCGGCTCTATTTTGGTGGCCCGGCCACAAAACTGGCAACAAGAAAATTTATCCTTGTATCGCACGGCGGGCGATCATAGATCTTCAGTATGAAAATTAACGACACAAGCCCTCGTACCTCGCGGTTCGATGCGGACCGCGTCGCGTTTGCCGATGCCAACGGTCTGCGCCTTGCCTATGAGACATTCGGTGACCCCGACGCGCCTGCCGTGTTGCTGATTCATGGCTGGGCGACACAGATGCTGGCCTGGCCGGAGCCGCTGTGCCAGGCGATCGCGGCGAACGACTACCACGTCATCCGGTTCGACAATCGCGACATCGGCCTTTCCACCTGCCTCGATCACCTGGGATCGCCCAGCATCGCGTGGCAGGCGGCCACGTCATGGCTGGGGTTTGGAACCAGCGCGCCCTATGGCCTTGACGACATGGCGCGCGATGCGCTTGGGCTGCTCGCGGCGCTCGATCTCGACAGGGCGCATGTGGTCGGCGCTTCCATGGGCGGCATGATCGTGCAGCACATGGGCGCACTCGATCCGCGGCGGGTCGTGTCGCTGACCGCCATCATGTCCAGTTCCGGCGCGCCCGGCCTGCCGGATGCCGACAATGACGTGAGCGCACTGATGCAACAGATGCCCGATGACGATTCGCCGGACGGGCTTCTGCGCCACGGCATGACGATCTGGCGCCGCCTTGCCGGTCCGGTCTATCCGCCGGACGAGGCGACGCTGGAGGCGATGGTGCGCGCCTCGGCGGCGCGATGCCCACCCGGCGGCGCGAACGAAGTCCGCCAGCTCGCCGCCATCATGGCAGACGGCAGCCGCGTCGATCTGCTGCGTGCGTTGACGGTGCCGACACTCGTCATCCACGGCGACGCCGACCCGCTGGTGCCGCTTCCCTGCGGCGAAGACATCGCGCGACATGTGCCGGATGCGAGGCTGGAGGTCATCCCGGGCATGGGCCATGACCTGCCGGTGGTGTTGACCGACGAACTCTGCGCCATGCTGACCTCGCACTTTCGACGAGCCGACGGTGACGGCTCGCCGTGAAGGTCCTGATCCTGGGCGGCGCGGGTGAGGTCGGCCGTCACGCGGTCGCCGCGGCGGCGAAAAGCGACCTGATCGACCGTATCGTCATCGGCGAGCGCGACGTGAACGGCGCCGAGACGGTCGCCGCCCAACACGATGGGCATGTCGCCGTCTGTCGCCTGGACATCGCCGAAGACCGACCGCTCAACGACGCCATAGCCCGAAGTGACGTGGTCGTTTCCTGTGTCGGTCCCTATCACCGGTTCGGTGCGCGTGTGCTGTCGGCGGCGGTCCGGGCCGGCCGCCATTACCTTGATGTCTGCGACGATTGGGAGCCGACGCTGGATATGCTCGCGCTCGATGACGCCGCCCGGCGGGCCGGCATCTGCGCCGTCATCGGCATGGGCGCCAGTCCGGGCGTCACCAATCTTCTGGCCGCCGCCGCGCATCGTGCTCTCGACCGCGTCGATGCGCTGCACACCTTGTGGGGCATCGGCGATCTCAAGTCGGCCGCGGTGGCAGAGGAGGACCGGTCGTCGCGCGCGGCACTGGAACATTGGCTGCTTCAGGCGGGGGGAACCATCCGGGTTCGCCGTGACGGCGCGATGGTCGATGTCGCCCCGCTCAGCGAACGCGACGTCGTGTTCCCGGGCATTGGACGGGTCCGCTGCCACGCGATCGGCCACCCTGAGCCCGTGACGCTGCCGCTGACCTATCCGGAGATTCGCGACAGCCTCAACCTGATGAACTTCCCGGCGCCGATCACGGCCGCCCTCAGCCGGACGGCCGCGCGGCTTGACCGTGGCGCCATCGACATGACGAGCGCCGTCAGCGAGCTCGAAAACCGGCTGGGTGAAGGCGCCGGTGTCGCGGCGCTGTGGCATGGCGCGCGCCTAGGGGCGGCCATCGCCGCGGACCATGTTCGCGGGACCGCCTACGCACCCGATCTCTGCGCGCTCGCCGTCGGCGAGAAGGACGGCCGGCCGGCATCGGCCGGCGCCTGGCTCGACGGTTACCTTCCCGGCGGCACCGGCGGCGCCACCGGTAGGCCTCTGATCGCGGCGCTGGAGATGCTGGCCCAAGGCGAGATCACGCGCCGCGGCGTGTTCGCGCCGGAAGCTGGTGTCGATCCGGACCGTTTCCTCGCGCGTCTCGAACACTATGCGACTCGTTTCGACACCAATGGGCCGGGACCGTTTCTGCGCGTCAAGGTGGATGGGGCCGACGGCGCATAAGGGTGAGCGCGCCGTAGCCGACGATCCGGCCGTCCCCGCGCGATAGGGCGGGCGAGTGGGTCGGGACTAGTCGGGCTCCGCGCGCGGGTCGTCGGCCGACGAAATGTCCGTCGGCGTCGGCGTCACGGTGAGGACGGAGACGCCGTCCGGCGCTTCGAACCGGTGCCAGCATCCCTGCGGCACGACGGTGA
>JANQGO010000031.1 GCA_028277285.1 Alphaproteobacteria bacterium
GTCATGCGAAAACTCGTCGTGCTCGCCAACTCTCTCATCAAACAAAACCGACAATGGATGACAACGCCACCTTGACTTCAAACACAGATGCTCTCCCTCGAAGGGGCGAGGGAATCGCAGCCGGGCTCCCTCTCCCCTTGAGGGAGAGGGCCGGGGTGAGGGGTCCGCGCGACAGCGCGCAGAAACGAAGGGTCACCCCCTGAGCTTGCCGCCGGTGTTCTTTTCCACTGCCGCAACGACCTTGGCGGCGACCGCGTCGATCTCCTCGTCGGTCATGGTGCGCTCGCGCGGCTGCATGTGGACCGAGATGGCGATCGACTTCTGGCCCTCGCCCAGCGACGCGCCTTCGAACAGATCGAAGACATCGACAGCGGTGATCAGGTCGCGCTCGGCGCCGGCCGCGGCGCGCACCACCTTTTCGGCGGGCGTATCGGCGTCGATCAGGAAGGCGAAGTCCCGCTCGACCGCCTGAAGCTGCGAGATGTCGAGTGCCGGCCGGGTGAAGTTCTTCGACTTCGGCGCCGGCACATGCTCCAGCATGACCTCGAAACCGGCGATCGGACCGTCGATGTCCATGGTCTTCAAGACAGCCGGACTGATCTCGCCGAACGTGGCCAGGACGTTCGGCCCCAGACGCAACTCACCGGAACGGCCGGGGTGGTACCAGCCCGGCGCATCAGCGGAGGTCTGCGCCTTGTCGACAGGCGCGCCGAGGGCATCGAGCACGGCTAGCGCGTCGGCCTTGGCGTCGAAGGCGTCGACAGGCCGCTCGCTCTCCAGCCAGTTGCGCGGACCCGTGGCGCCGACGCGGATGCCGGCCACCGACGTCGTCTGGCCTTCGGGCGTGCGGTCGGCATAAGCGGGCCCGATCTCGAACAGACCGAAGTTTCGCTGGCCGCGCGCCAGATTACGGCCGGCCGCGGCCATCAGCGCCGGCAGGCCGGACGGGCGCAAGACGTCCATGTCGGCGGAGATCGGGTTCTCCAGAACCAGATCATCGTCGACGCCGCCGAACAGCCGGGCATGCGCGCGTGGCACGAAGGAATAGGTCACCGCCTCGTTCATGCCGCGACCGGCCAGCGCGCGCCGGGCCCAACGCACCCGCTTTTGCCGCAGCGTCAGGATCGGCTTGGCGTAGGCAGTAAGGCGCGGCAGCGAGACCGGCTCGATCTCGTCATAGCCGTTGATGCGCAGGATCTCCTCGATGACATCGGCTTCGCACTGCATATCGTGGCGCCAGGTCGGGACCGTGACGTCCCAGCGATCCTCAGCCGCGTCGCGGACGCCGTAGCCGAGGTCGCCCAGAATGCGTTCGCAGGCTGTCTTCGCGATGTCGATGCCGCCCAGCGACAGCACACGCGACGGCCTGACCGCCATGGTCTGATGCTCGGTCGGCACCTCGCCGGCGATAACCGGCTCGCTCGCCTCGCCGCCGCAGATCTCCAGCACCAGCCGGGTCGCAATCTCCATGCCGTCGGGCGCGAAAGCGCCGTCGACGCCGCGCTCGAAACGATGACGCGCGTCGGTATCCAGCGCCAGCTTGCGGCCGGTCGCGGCGGTGCGCAGCGGATCGAACAGCGCGATCTCCAGGAACCCGTTGACGGTACCCTCCTCCGCACTTGTCGACTCACCGCCGATGATGCCGCCCAGACCCAGCATGCCGCTGTCGTCGACAATGGCCGTCATCTCGTCGTCGGCTTCGTAGTCCTTGCCGTTCAGCGCTAGGAACGTCTCGCCGTTCTTGGCGAGGCGCGCGCCGATGGTGCCTTTGACCTTGTCGGCGTCATAGATGTGCGCCGGGCGGCCGATATCGAGCGTCACCCAATTGGTGATGTCGACCAAAGCAGAGATCGGCCGCAAGCCGACGGCAATCAGCTTCTGCTGCATCCATGCCGGGCTCGGCCCGTTCGTCAGGCCCTTGAAGTAACGACCGATGAAGAGCGAACAGGCGTCCTTGGTCTCGTCATCAAAGTCGAGCTTGATCGTCATCGGGCTCTTGAAGCTGCCCTTGACCAGCGTCGTGTCGAGAGGTTTCAGCGTGCCCAGGCCGGCGGCCGCCAGATCGCGCGCGATACCGCGCACGCCCAGGCAATCGCCCCGGTCCGGCGTGATCGAGATGTCGAACACCGCGTCGTCCAGGCCCATGTACGCCGCGAACGGCTCGCCAACGACAGCGTCTTCCGGCAGTTCGATGATGCCGTCGTGTTCGTCCGACAGGCCCATTTCGCGTTCGGAACACAACATGCCGTTCGACTCTTCGCCGCGGATCTTGGACGGCTTGAGTTTCATGTCGGTGCCGGGGATGGTCAGGCCCGAAGCCGCGAACACGCCCTTCATGCCGGTCCGCGCGTTGGGCGCGCCGCACACGACCTGCACGGTCTCGGTCCCGTTATCGACCAAACACACGCGCAGCTTGTCGGCATTCGGATGCTGCTTGGCCTCGACCACGTAGCCGACGATGAAGGGCGCCAATTCGCGCGCGCGGTCGGTGACGCCGTCGACCTCCAGGCCGATGCGGTTCAACGTCTCGGCGATCTCCTCGGCCGAGGCTTCCGTATCCAGGTGGCGTTTCAGCCAATCGAGGGTGATCTTCATCGCGCCAGCCCGCCATAAAGAGTCGGCATGTCGAGTGCGGCGAAACCGTAGTGACGCAGCCAGCGCAAGTCGGCGTCGAAGAACGCGCGCAGGTCCGGGATGCCGTACTTCAGCATGGCGACGCGGTCGATGCCCATGCCGAAGGCGAAACCCTGATACTTGTCGGGATCGATGCCGCCGTTCTTCAGAACGCGCGGATGCACCATGCCGCTGCCCAGGATCTCCAGCCAGCCGTGGCCGCCGCCGATCTTCAGCTGACCGCCTTCGAACGAACAGCCGATATCGACCTCCATCGACGGCGACGTGAACGGGAAGTAGCTCGGCCGGTAGCGCATCGGCACGTCGTCGACCTGAAAGAAGGCTTCGACGAAGTCGCGCAGGCAGCCCTTCAGGTGACCCATATGCGTCTTCTCGTCGACCACCAGGCCTTCGACCTGATGGAACATCGGCGTGTGGGTCATATCGCTGTCGCTGCGATAGGTCCGGCCCGGCGCAATGATGCGGATCGGCGGCTTGCTGGCCAGCATGTTGCGGATCTGCACCGGCGATGTGTGGGTGCGCAGCACCGGGCGATCGGCGCGGTCCTGGGCCGACAGGTAGAAGGTATCGTGATCCTGACGCGCGGGATGTTCGGGCGGGATGTTGAGGGCGCCGAAATTGTACCAGTCGTCTTCGATGTCCGGCCCCTCGGCGACCTCGAAACCGAGTTCGCAGAAGATCGCCATGATCTCGTTGGTAACCTGGCTCACCGGATGCACGGTACCGTGAAGCTCAGGGCGCACCGGCAAGGTGACATCGATGCGTTCCTCGGCCAGGCGGCGGTCGAGTTCACTGCGTTCAAGGTCGTCGCGGCGGGTCTCGATGGCCTCGGCGATGCTGTCTTTAAGCCGGTTGAGCTCGGCGCCCAGTTCGCGGCGCTGATCGGCATCGACCTGGCCCAACTGTTTCATCAGCGCGGTTACCGCACCCTTCTTGCCGAGCGCGGCAACGCGGACACCGTCCAGGCCTTTCAGGTCGCCGGATTGCGATACCTGTTCCAGAAGATCGTGGCGCAGCTTGTCGATCTGCTCCTGCATGGTCTTACCTGTCGTTACACAAAACAAAGGGGGCCTTGTGGCCCCCTCGTGGTCGGGTGATAGCGATGGCGGAACGATCCGTTGGTTACGCCGCGCTTTCCCTGGCCGAGCGAGCCTGGTCGCACAGCTTGGCAAAGGAAACGGGCTCACGCGCCGCCAGGTCCGCCAGGACCTTGCGATCGAGCCCAACCCCCGCAAGCTTCATACCGTGCATGAACTCGGAATAGGTCATCCCGTGCTGGCGCGCACCGGCGTTGATGCGCTGGATCCACAAACCACGGAACTGCCGTTTCCTGACGCGCCGGTCGCGATAGGCGTATTGCAGGGCCTTTTCGACCCGCTCCAGGGCGATCCGGTAGCAATTGTTCGAGCGGCCGCGGTAGCCCTTGGCCTGCTTCAGAACCTTTTTGTGACGTGCGTGGGAGGTGGTACCCCGCTTCACTCGCGCCATCGTTCAATCCTTCTCTAAAACAACGCCCGGGCGGTCAGCCGTAGGGCATCAGCCGTTTGACCATCTTGACGTCGGCGGCATCGACCAGCGTGGTGCCGCGCGTGTTGCGGATGAAGCGCTTGGTGCGGCGGCGCATGAAATGGCGCTTGCCGGCATGGTTGCGCTTGATCTTGCCGCTCGCGGTCAGGCGAAAACGCCGCTTCATCGAGCTTTTTGTCTTCAGCTTCGACATCGGGTCGACCTCAAGAAAATCAACTACTTAGAAGACACACAGCACCGATTCGGAACCCCCGAACCGGTGCGGAGCGGGCCTTATATACGCGCCCCCCGCCCTTGGCAAGGGCTGGGGGCGTCTTTGCCCGGTTCGCTGCGCTGGCACCTAGCCAGCCCGCTCCCCCTCCTCCGGGGCAAAACGCCGAGAGGCGTTTTCGCCGAGGCCACCCCGAGGATGCTGCCATGGGTGGCCGGGAGGGGGAGCGGGCTGGCTATGGCAAACAAATCACGAACCCCCTCACCCAGCTACGGCTAGGGATCTGACGATCCCAAGCCTGCGCGACCCTCTCCCCCACTGACGTAGGGGCGAGGGATAGTTAGGTCGGCGTCACATCCCCTCGCCCGCTTGCGGGAGAGGGAGGGGCCCGGCGCGTCAAGCGACGGGAGGGTGAGGGTGGACGAATCAGACCGCCAGCTAGCGCGGGGCGATCACCATGATCATCTGGCGGCCTTCCATCTTGGCCATGGCCTCGACCTTGGCGATCTCGTCGGTATCGGCGACGACCTTCTCCAGGAGACGGCTGCCGATTTCCGGATGGGCGAGCTCGCGGCCGCGGAAGCGAATGGTGATCTTCACCTTGTCGCCTTCCTCGATGAACTTGACCAGCGACCGCATCTTCACGTCGTAATCGTGCGTGTCGATGTTGGGCCGCATCTTGATCTCTTTGACGTCGAACGTCTTCTGGCGCTTGCGTGCCTCGTTGGCCTTCTTCTGGGCTTCGTACTTGTACTTGCCGAAATCCAGGATCTTGCAAACGGGCGGGTCCGCGTTGGGCGAAACCTCGACAAGGTCAAGCCCGACGGCATCAGCAGCCTGCATTGCTCGTTCGATTGAAACCACGCCGACCTGTTCGCCGTCGGCTCCGATAAGGCGCACCTGATTCGCGGTGATGCCATCGTTGGCCCGCGGTCCCGATTTGTCGGGCACGGGCGGTTGTCTGAGTCGTGCTATCTAGTCATCTCCTTGCTGGGGCCGGGCTTAGGCCGGCGGTTGCGACTCGGTCTTGAGTCTATGAATGGCGTCGTCAAGCGCAAGTGATTGCTGTTCCCTACTGCCGAGTCGCCGCAACGAAACCGTGCGTTCCTCGGCCTCGCGTTTACCGACCGCCAGGATTACCGGCACCTTCGCGGTCGAATGCTGGCGCACCTTGTAGCCGATCTTGTCGCTGCCCGTATCTAGCAGACCGTGCATGCCTTGGGCCTTTAACAACTCGTGAACCTCGGCCGCGTAGGCATCCGATTCGTTTGTCACCGTCGCCACCGCGTACTGCACGGGCGCCAGCCACAGCGGCAGATTGCCGGCATAATGCTCGATCAGGATGCCGGTGAAGCGTTCGAGCGAACCGAACAGCGCCCGGTGCAGCATCACCGGGCGGTGCTTCTGGCCGTCTTCCCCGATATAGGCAACGTCGAACCGCTCGGTCAGGTTCATGTCGACCTGAAGTGTGCCACATTGCCAGTCGCGGCCGATCGCGTCGCGCAGCACAAACTCAAGCTTCGGGCCGTAGAAAGCGCCTTCGCCGGGGTTGTAGCCGTAGTCGTAGCCCATGCGGTCGAGCGCGCCCTTCAGCGCGGCCTCGAGCCGATCCCAGACGGCATCATCGCCGATACGCTTCTCCGGGCGGTCCGAGAACTTGATGCGGACATCCTCGAAGCCAAAGTCGCGATAGATGTCCATGATCAGCTCGACGACGATCTGGCACTCGTCCTCGACCTGCTCGGTCGTGCAAAAGATGTGCGCGTCGTCCTGGGTAAACTCGCGCACACGCATCAGCCCGTGCAACGCGCCCGACGGCTCGTAGCGGTTGACCTTGCCGAACTCCGAAACGCGCGCCGGCAGGTCGCGGTAGCTCGTGATCCCCTGCTTGAAGACCTGGATTCCGCCCGGGCAGTTCATCGGTTTGATCGCGTAGATGCGCCCGTCCTCGGTCTC
>JANQGO010000097.1 GCA_028277285.1 Alphaproteobacteria bacterium
AAGCATGGGGCAAGGCCCACGCCGAAACCGGAGTAGACGCGCAGACAGCTAAAGAATCCGCAGAACGCACCGCTGTGTTCTACGCTGGCGATGAACAATGAACACCTTCGATGTGCTGTCCGACCCCGTGCGCCGGAGAACCCTAGAGCTGATCTCGCAGAAAGAACATGCGTCAGGTGAAATCGCTGAGATCGTTGAGGCCGAGTTTGGCATTTCTCAATCCGCGGTCTCGCAGCATCTTCGCATTTTGCGCGACACCGGCTTTGCAATCGTGCGGAAAGACGGTGCGAAACGCTGTTACGAAATTGATCCTTCCGGATTTGACGACATCAACGATTGGCTAGATCAGCTTCAGCACTTTTGGGCTTCCAAGATGGAGGCTCTGGCTACAGAGATAGAAAACGGCAAGCGACCCGACAAAGCACCTAGCTGACGTTCATCGTGGTTTTGTGAGCGGCGGCTTTGTCCGCACGGCAGACCTCGCCCGTCACCTCACAAGTATCCGGTGACCGAATTGAATCTGACTGTCCCGTTTCGTGAGTACGCAGCCTAGGCATGCGCCAACAGACGACCGTCAATGGCGTCCTCGGCCGTTGCAATGGCCAGCCGTTGATTCCCCCTGACGCTCATACGCAGAAATCGCTCGGGCTGCGCCCGATGGCGCGGCGGAACATGTAGCTGAACGCACTTGACGACGCATAGCCCATATCGAACGCGACCGAACTGATCTTCTCGCCGGCGGCGATCTTCGAAATGGCGTGCAGGATGCGCGCGTGCCGCAGCCACCTGGAGGGCGGCATGCCTGTCTCGGCAGCGAACAGTCGCTCGATGGTCTTGCGGCTGGCCGGCGCTTCGGCGAGCCAGGCATCGACCGACTCGATAGCGCCCGGATCGTTCAGCGCCGCTTCCGCAAAACGGCGGATGCGATTGTCCTGTGGCATCGTAATCGAGAGCGTGACGTCCGGGGCCGCGACGAGCTCTTGGCGCAGGAGATCGTGAAGCGTGTTGTTGTGATCGTTCGCGCGGTCCGTTCCGTTGTCCGGCATGGTTTCGGCGATCAGGGCACTCAGCAGTGGCGTCATGGCCATGATCCGGCACGCGGCGCCGATCTTCTTAGCCTCGTCCCGCGGCACGTCGACGTAGAGCATCTCGTTGTTCGATCCGTAACGCATCCAGTGCGCGACGTCCGGCGGAATCCACACCGCCATCGCCGCACTGAGCAACAGGACACGGCCCGGCGTGCCGACATACATGGACCCCGAAGCGGCTGAGATGAGCTGCCCGAAGTCATGGCTGTGCCAGTCGTAACGCTCGCCAGACGCCGGCCTGATGGTCTCCCCCAGATAGCGCGGCACGCGCGCTTCACCGGACCTGATCAGGAGATGGTGTTTCGGGTTCGTCATGGGATCTGACGATTTCTCGATGTAGTTAGACTACTTGTCGATCGAACGACATACCGGCCTGACCTAGGGTGCGCAAGGACTATCGACACCTTGTCCACCCGCTGGATCAGAACTTCTCGCTGTCATGAAAAAACGCACCGTCCTGACCTGGTTCGCCCTGGGCCACTTCGCCAACGACCTGCCGATCGCCTCGCTGTGGCTGATCGTGCCGACGGTCGGCATCGCCATGGAGCTCTCGCCGGCCGAGGTCGGGTTGCTGTTCACGCTCTGCAACATCGGCGGCGCGCTCGCTTACCTGCCGGCCGGCATACTCGCCGATCACGTCTCGAACCGGGGCCGGCTGTTGGTCGGCACGTTCTGGTGGGTCGTTGTCGGATACCTGCTGGCCGCCATGGCGCCCGAGTTTTGGAGCCTCGCGCTGTTGCTGGCCTTGGCCGGCATGGGCGATGCGGCGTGGCACCCCATCGCGACGGGCGTGCTGACCCGCGACAACAAAGAGCGCCGCGCTCAGGTCCTGGGCATTCACGCCATCGGCGGATCGTTTGCCGAGGTGCTGGCGCCGCTCGCCGCCGGTTTTCTGCTCGCTTATGTCGATTGGCGCGACGCCCTGGCGCTCTCGGTGCTTCCCGCCGCGTTCGTCGGCCTATGCTTCTTCTGGGTCGCGCGCGCCATCCCGCGTGTCGAAAGGAAAGCCGTCAGCAAACACGACATGCTCGGCCTCCTGAACACGTGGCGGCGTGGCAACGGTCTTCGCATGGTGGCGATGATCTGCCTCTACAACATGGCGCTGATGGCGCTTCTCAGCATGATCCCGCTCTACCTCGCGGAGCAGCACGGGTTCGGGCCGGAGGCTGCCGGCATCGCGTTTTCGGCCATGCTGATCGTCGGCACACTGGCGCAACCTTGGGTCGGCAAGATCTCCGACATCGCCGGACGCCGGCCGGTCGTTGTGTTCGGCAACCTCACGGCGGCACTCGCGATCAGTCTGATGGTGTTTCAGCCTTCGCTCTGGGCCATGCTCACGGCAATGGTGATCGCGGTCGGCGCGCTAGACGCGATCCGTGCCGCCGTTCTCGCCGGAGCGGTCGATCACGCCGGCCGCAGCGAGGGCACCACACTGGGCCTTGCCTTCGCACTGCTGGACGGCATCGGCGCCCTCGGTGCGGTGCTCGCCGGCATCGCCGCAGGCTTCTCGTGGCCGCACATGTTCGTCCTCGCCGCCGTCTTGTCGCTCAGCGCGGCGGCGCTTGGCTTCATCATGGTCTTCGGCGACTCAGCGGCGTCCGCCGATGAGCACCCTGAGGCAGGGTCCTAAGGGCAAGAGACATGGCAGCTTGGGGCCTTGATGCGGACGGTCAATCTGTTCGCCGCCGGCCGGCACCGCCACTCAACGATTCGTCGTCAGAGCCCAAAGAAGCCGATCACAAGGCCCTGGACCAGCAGCACGGCAAGCCAGTGGATGCCGTCAATGACGGTCAGGTTGCGCTTGGCGCCCTGGAAACCGTGGTTGACCGCCATCGAGGTCAGGACAAACCCGAACCACATCAGGAAACCCAGGTAGAGGCCGGCTTCCGGCGTGACCTCGCCCAGGCTGAACATGACCGCGGCCAGCATGGTGGCCATGACAAGCTGCGCGACAACCGCCACGATGAACGGCATCGGCTTCATGGTCTCTTTGACTTCGGCTTCCGTCTTGCCGAGCGCGTCGCGCCAAGGCTTGGCGGCGGCCATGTAGTAGATCGAGCCGAAGATGAAGCTCGCCACCGTCGCGACGATGACGGCGATATAGTTGACCGCGGCAAAGTCCATAAGACCCTCCCCCTGCCAGACGGCTACGGGCCTGACCGCCACGCAGCCCACACGCGGGCCTTGCATGACCATCATACCCTATCAGCCCTGACAACAGCACAGGCTTTGTCTGATCCCGCCGACCGGCCGATCGCCAACGGTGCGGACAGAAAGCCTGCCTGAGGCTAGGATTGGCCCGCATTCAAAACGGCCAGACCGGGGGAAGCCATGGCAAAGTCACAGCAGAAGGTCATCATCACATGCGCGGTAACGGGGTCGATCCACACCCCGACCATGTCGCCCCACCTGCCGATCACCCCCGATGACATCGCGCGGGAATCGATCGCCGCCGCCGAAGCCGGTGCCGCCATCATTCACCTGCATGCCCGCGACCCCAAGGACGGGCGCCCGACGCCCGATCCCGCCGTCTTTATGGAGTTCCTGCCGCGCATCAAACAAAACTGCGACGCCGTCGTGAACATCACGACCGGCGGCGGCGCCGGCATGAGCCCGGAGGAACGGCTTGCCGCCCCGCTCAAGGCCAAACCGGAGATGTGCAGCTTCAACATGGGCTCCATGAACTTCGGCCTCTTCCCCATGCTGAACCGCTACAAGGAGTTCAAGTACGAGTGGGAACGCCAGCACATCGAAGGGTCGAAGGATTTCATTTTCCGCAATACTTATAGAGATATGGAATACATTCTTAAAGAACTCGGCGAAGGTTGCGGAACCCGCTTCGAGTTCGAATGCTATGACGTCGGGCATCTCTACAACATGGCCAGCCTGCTCGACCGCGGCCTGGTCAAGCCGCCGGTCTTCCTGCAGACCATCTTCGGTATTCTGGGCAGCATCGGTGCCGACCCGCAGAACGTCGTTTTCATGAAAGACACCGCCGACCGCCTGTTCGGCGACCAGTACTACTGGTCGACGCTGGCCGGCGGCCGGCATCAGATGGCGCTGTGCACCATGGCTGCGGTGATGGGTTCCAACGTCCGGGTCGGTCTGGAGGACAGCCTCTATATCGGTAAGGGCCAGCTCGCCGAATCCAACGCCGATCAAGTCGCCAAAATCCGCCGCATCCTGGAGGAACTATCGCTGGAGATCGCCTCGCCGACGGAGGCGCGCGAGATGCTGGCGCTCAAAGGCGGCGACCAGGTCGACTCCTGACCGGCCACAATCCGACGGCCAAAAGAGAAAGAGCCGCACTCAACGCGAGTGCGGCTCTTCCCTGTCGTTTATGTAACGCGACTACGCCTTCTTGAACTCCTTCCAGAACATACGTCCATCCGGACCCAGGGCCGGCACGACGGACTTGCTGTAGAGCGTCGGCGTCAGTTCGTGGGTGACGAAACGATAACAGCCCGATTCCTCCATCAGGTCCTGCATCTCGACATACATGCCTTGGCGGACAGCCGGGTCCATGGTGACCAGCGCCTCGGCATGCAGATCGGCGAACTCGGGACTGTTGAAACGTTCCCAGTTCCAGATGCCGACCTGCTGCGGCGTGAACCACATGGTGTACCAGCCGGGATCCGGGTTGGATGAGAAACGGCCATACATGATCTGCAGGTCTTTCCAGTCGTCGCCTGCCTGCTCGTCGCCCATAGTCCACCAGACGCCGGGATCGTGAACGTTGATCTCGGCGTTGATGCCGACCTCCGCCAGGTTCGCCTGAATGACCTGACAGGCCGCCAGATAGCTTTGCTTGTTCAGCGTATCGATGCGGCAGTCGAAGCCGCCGGACATGCCGGCTTCCTCGAGCAACTGGCGCGAATAGTCGGGATCGCCTTCGAACGCGATCAACGGCGCGTCGCGATGGCCAACCAGGCCCGGCGGCACGATGCCGGTCGCCGGCTCGGCGAGACCGAAATAGGCGGCCTCCAGGATCTGGTTGACGTTGACCGCATACTGCGCGGCCTGGCGCAAGCGGATGTCCTGGAACTGCTCGTTATCCTGATTGATGCCCATCCAGACATACTTCAGAGACGGCGCCTGGAAGAGCGTTCCGTCTTCGGGCGGATTGGCCTCGAGCTCCGGCAGCGATGTGATCGGTACCGTCGTGACATCCAGTTCGCCCGCCAGGAACGCGACTTCCGCCGCCGACTCATCGGTGATCGGAAAGACCTCGATCGTCGTGAAGTCGGGATTGGCGAAGGGACCGGCATAACCGTCGACAGTCCCCAGCGTCAGTTTCTGGGCAGGCACCCATTCCTTGATCTCATAGGGACCGGAGACGCAAGGCGGCTCGGCCTCATAGCGCTGGTTCGGCAGCGCCTCGACCGCCTTGCGGCTGAGGATCATGCCACGGCCGGTCGGCAGCGTCGTCGTCCACAGCGGCGCATAGGGCTCCTTCAGAACAATGGTGCCGGAGCGGTCGTCGCTCACGTCTACTCGGTCAAGCGCGATCCAGTCTTCCGCATAGGGCGACTCCATCGCCGGGTCGGCGACGCGCTCGTAGGAGAACTTGACGTCGTCGGCGGTCATCTCGCCAAAACCGTTGGTCCAGCCGATGTCGTTCCTGAGCGTGAAGGTGATGTGGGTATCGTCGACCTGCTCGATCTCGGCGGCGGCATCAAGCTGCCAGCCCCAATCGCCACCCGGCTTGTAGGTAACCAGGCCGTTCAGCATGCACAGGTTCACGTCTGTCTCCGGCGCGGCCAGGATGTAGCCGGGATCAAGAACCTGGATATCCGAGTAGTTGCGTACGCGCAGCGTATCGCCGGCGGCTTCGACATGGCTCGGCACACCGCTTGCGACCGCCGCCGCGGCACCGGCCGCCGCGGCGCCCTTGCCGAACTGCCGACGCGTCAGCGGCAAACCCTTTTTGTCTGTCATGGGAACGTCCTCTCGTTGAGCATGGGCTGCACCCCGATGATGAAGCACATCGCCGCATGAAATCCCTGTCCCCCGCCGATGTCCAGTCCGCAGTTAGCGCCATTCCGGGCATCGCTTGTGGCCGCGAACGGGTTCACAACCGCCGAGGCACACGACGCCGACGGTCAGCCCGATTAGGGGCGCGCGGCGGCGGGCGTCACGGCCGCACTTGAAAAAGGCCACGGCATCGCGACTTACCCTAAAGTGGTAGAGAAATTGTCGACGCGCAGGATAGGCTGCGACCGACGCCAGGTGACCGCGTTTGATGACAATATTAGGAAACTTTGCTAACCATTTGAAATAGTGTATAAATGTATATTGACATCAGGACCTGCATCATCCAGGTCATTGTTGTTGTCCTTTGAACGTAAGTTGCGCGCAGCAAAATCGATAGTCGTATGCCCGTTGAAAGCACTGCGAAAGGCGCCGGCCTGGAAACACCGGACGACCTGCTTGGTCCCGCCCTGAATACCGCGCAATCGGCCGATGTGCTGGCGGGGATCACCCAGGATGTCTTGGTCAATGTCCTGGATAGCCTGCCCGACGGCCTGTTGATCTTGGATCGCGACGACCGGGTCGTCGCCGCCAACCGCCGTTTGGCCGGCCTGTTCGGCAGTGCCGCGTCCGACATTCGCATCGGCATGACCATGACCGAGCTGGTCGAGCAACTGGCGGTCCACGGCGCGCAGTACAGCGAGTTGCCGACAAACGTGATCGTCATGCGTGACGGCCAGCGCCAGGTCATCCGCATGCCCGACGCGGCAACGGCCGGCCTGCCCGAGCACAAGCGTGCCGCCGTCCGCCGCATGGCCCTGCATCAGGCGGCGCCTTGCGATTACGAGGAGATGGCGCCGACCGGACGCTGGCTGCACGTCTCGACCCGGCTGACCGGCGAGGGCGGGCGTATCATCTGCTACCGCGACATCACCGAACGGAAGGTGCGCGAACGCCGCCTGGAACACAGCATCCTGCACGACCCGACGACCGGGCTTCCCAACACCACCTTGTTTCGCGACCGCGCGCTCCAGGCGCTCAGGCGCTGCGTGCGCGACCGCACCCACCTCTTCTCGATCTTCCTGGTCGACCTGGCCGGCCGGTCGGGTACGGAGCGCAGTCTGCCGGTCGGACCGGGCGACGACGGTCTGATCGCCGCGGCACGGCGCCTTGAACACATGCTGCGGCCCGATGACACGGTCGCCCATCTGCAGGGCTGCACCTTCGCCTGCCTGTTGGATGGTGTCAGCGATGACGAGGAGAGCCGCGAAATTGCCGAGCGCGTTCACGCATCGCTGCGCGAACCGTTCCAGGTCGGCAGCGGCGAGTTCGCCCTGCAGCCCGCTATCGGTATCGTTCTGGGCAACGGCAAGGCAGGCGATCTCGACGAGTTGCTGCGCGGCGCCCGGGTGGCGCTGGAGTGCGCGCGTTATGAGTCGCATGACGGGATCGCGATGTTCGACGCCGAAATGCGCGACCGCACGGAAACACGCCTGCGTATCGACAACGACCTCAGGCTGGCCCTGAAGAACGACGAACTCGAGCTCTACTATCAGCCCATTCTGGATCTAAGGCGCGGACGATTGGCCGGGTTCGAGGCGCTGGCCCGCTGGCATCACGCCGACTTCGGCCCTATTCCGCCAGACCAGTTCATCCCGATCGCCGAGGACAGCGATCTCATCATCCCTCTGGGCCGGTGGGCACTGAACCAGGCAGCGGAGCGTATCGCGGCATGGTCGGCAATCCATGACGACCTTTTTGTCGCCGTCAACATCTCGCCGCGCCAGTTCGCCGACAACGATCTCGTCGACGACGTTCGAACCATCATCGAAAAGCATGGCATCGCACCTGAGAAGATGCGCCTGGAAATCACCGAGACCTTTATGGTCGAGAATCCCGAGCTGGCCTCGGTGTCGCTGGACGCCCTACGCGCGATGGGCCTGCACATCTCGATCGACGACTTCGGTGCCGGCTACACGTCGCTGGGGCATCTGCATGCCATGCCCTATGACGCGCTGAAGATCGATCGCAGCTTCATCGCGGACATGGAGAACAAGCGCGGCAACCGCGTCATCGTCCAGGCCATTACCGACCTCGCCCACAAGATCGGCATGAGCGTTGTTGCCGAGGGCGTCGAGACCGACGCACAGCGCGTTCTGGCGGAGGCATTCGGGTGCGATCTGGCGCAGGGCTACCTGCTTGGCCGGCCGGTTCCCGCGGACAAGGCCGAAGACCTCGTTCGCCATGTCAACCAGCCGGTCGCCGCAGCGCGTATCGGCGCGTAGAACGCCGCGACGGCGAGGAGTTTCCTAAACGATCTCGACGAGCTCCAAGGCGAAGGTCAACCGCTGACCCGCTAAGGCATGATTGGCATCGACGGTCACCTGATCGTCGGTGACCTCGACCACGGTGACGGCCAGCGGCTGGCCGTCCTGACCGCTTGCCTGAAACTGCATGCCGACCGCAACCTCGACATTGGCCGGGAAACGATCGCGGCCGACCGTCTGCACCATGGCCGGATTGTGGTTGCCGTAGGCGTCCTCGGCTTCGATGCTGACCGTCTTGGTATCGCCGACCGCCATGCCGGTGACGGCGCCCTCGAAACCGGCGATGACCTGCTTGGCGCCCAAGGTGAACTCCAGCGGGTCGCCGCCCACGGAACTGTCGAACTGGCGGCCGTCGTCGAGCGTGCCCGTGTAGTGGACCTTTACCGTGTCGCCGTCTTTTGCCTGGCTCATGAAGCACTCCAAAAAAGAAGGGACCGACCCGGCTGGCGCCAAGTCGGTCCCAACGAATGGGCGAAGTCTAGATGACGTCGCGTCGCATTACCAGCGGTCTAGCTGCTCTCCGCATCGGCGTCGGCGGCCACCTGCATCCGGATAATCTTGTCCGGATCAGTCACGGCGCCGTTGTTGTTCTGATCGCCACGTTTGATGTTGTCGACGAACTCCATGCCTTCGACCACCTCGCCCCACACGGTGTACTGGGCGTCAAGAAATCTTGAATCCTCGAACACGATGAAGAACTGGCTGTCGGCGCTGTTGGGATCCTGGGCGCGCGCCATCGACAACACGCCGCGAACATGGGGCGCGCTGGAGAACTCAGCGTCCAGGTTCTGGCCCGATCCGCCCATGCCGGTGCCTGTGGGATCACCGGTCTGGGCCATGAAGCCGTCGATGACACGATGGAACACGACGCCGTCGTAGAAACCCTGGCGGGTCAGTTCCTTGATCCGCTCGACGTGATTGGGCGCCAGATCAGGGCGCAGCTTGATGACGACGCGGCCATCCTTGAGATCGAGATAGAGCATGTTTTCCATATCTTCCGCGGCAGTGGGGGACGACAAGACGGCAATGCCGAACAGCACCACCGCGCACTTCAAGAACGCTCTTCGTAGCAAGCGATTGTCCTTTCAACGCCATAGTAAGAAATCCGGCGCTCAAACGACATGGATCGCTTCGCAAAGCAAGCAGATTTTGCGTGAAGAGGCTATCGGGACACAGAACGGCGGGCGGCGGGCCGCCTGATCGTCAGACGTAAGCGTCGGCGTCCTTGGTGCCGCGCGCCAGCCCGGCAATCGTCTTAGCTTGGAACGCGAGATAGCTCTCGGTCGGCGACGGCCCGCCACGCGCTTCGACCAGGGCGTCGTTCAGGTCCTTCAGCCGGTGGAACGGCACGGCGGGATAGGTGTGGTGGGCGGCGTGATAGACCATGCCCCAGGACAGCCAGCGCATGAAGGCGTTGGTCTTGACGGTGCGGGTATTGGTCCAGATGTCCTTGCCGCCGGTCGGCAGGCCCGTGTGCTCGATGTAGTTCTGCAGTTGATGGGCCCAGGCCATGGCCACGGTCGGGGCGACCCAAAGAATCACCGCCGCCCAGGTCTGGAAGAGGATCGAGACGATCGCGATCAGGGCATAGCCCGCAAGGTGCCAACGCGCCTCGGCGATCACCGCGCGCTTTTGCTGATCGGTCAGATAGTACTCCGACTTGTTGGCCGGCGCCTTGCCAAGCGCGTGCTGGATCATGGTCTTGGCGAGCCCGTACCACAGGCTGATGCCGCTCAGCCCGAGCAGATAACCGAAGAGGCCGCTGCCCAGCCCTTCCGACAGCAGTTCGGAGTCCTTTTCCGGGTCCTGTGTGTTGCGGTGATGAGCCAGATGCTGCCAGCGGTCGTAGTCACGCGGATACATCAGGACGAAGCCGGTAAAACGGCCCAGCCATTCGTTCATCCAACGCGCGCGAAAGACCGTTTCGTGGCTCGATTCATGCTGGGGCGCATAGAGATAGTTGATCAAAAGGCCGTGGATCATGAAGACCGGCACGCCCCACCACGTGCCCCAGGTCAGCCACAGCAGCCAACCGGTGGCGACGATGGCGAGCAAATGACTGATCAGTTGGACGGCCCCTTTCAGGTCCGACTTCTTTGTCAGTTCGCGAAGACGTTCGGGTGCCAC
Organism: Alphaproteobacteria bacterium; assembly: GCA_028277285.1. Taxonomy (GTDB): domain Bacteria; phylum Pseudomonadota; class Alphaproteobacteria; order SP197; family SP197; genus JANQGO01. The sequence continues at coordinate 10,514 of JANQGO010000097.1, forward strand.
CCGCGCTCTTGTGGCAAAACTCTCTTCCATCGCCTAATCCGCCGTCAGCCCCTTTTGGCCTCTTGATACCCCGTACGTTATGCCGCACGCGCCGCCGCGACAAACGAACATATCGCAGTCGCCCGGATGAGCTGAACTCATGCGAATCGAATGGTCAGGTGGGCCTGGAATAGGGTTCGTTGCGGGCCAACTCGTTCATCAGGGGTTTAAAACGGGCGATCTGGTCGATCAGCCAGGCGCGGAACACCGCCATGCCCTGCGGCGCATCGCCGCCTCTTGGGGCGACGAGGTAACAGGCCTGGGCCGCATCCAAGGTCAGGCCGAAGGGCTTGACCAGGCGGCCGGCTTCCAGGTGGTCGCCGGCTATGAGTTCATCGGCCATCGCGATACCTTGCCCCGCCACCGCGGTTTCGATCGCCAGCACGGAGCTGTGGAAGACGGGCCCGGCGCGCCAGTCGATGCCGGCCGGCGCACCGGCTTCCTTCAACCAGTGGCCCCAATGCTCCGGTGCGGCTTCATGCAGCAGGGTGTGGTGACGCAGGTTGGCGAGCGACGTCAGCGCATGCGGGCCTTCCATCAGGTGGGGACTGCAGACCGGGAAATAGGATGTCTTGGTCAGGAGTTCGCAGCGCAGACCGTTAAGCGGGTGGCCGTAGTGAATGGCCATATGCGCGCCGCCGGCCAGTTCTTCGCGGGTGGCATCGGACGGGATGATCTCCGGCCACAGACCGGGGTGGCGCGATTGAAAGTCGGCGAGCCGCGCGCGCAGCCAACAATCGACAAAGCCCGGATTGGAGACGATGACGAGCCGCTGGCCAGCCCCGTCGCCCTCGCCATGCTTTCTCAACTGACGCGTGGCCGCGTCGATGTCGTCGAACGCGCGGGTCAGGGTGGCGACGTAGTGCTCGCCGGCTTTTGTCAGCTCGACCCGGCGGTTGAACCGGTCGAAGAGTTTCAGGCCAAGCTGCTCTTCCAGCGACTTCACCTGATGGCTGATCGATGTCGGCGTCACGGCCAGTTCGTGGGCGGCAAGCTTGAAGCTGCCATGGCGCGCCGCCGCTTCAAAGGCGCGCAGCGCGCTCAACGTCGGCAGTCGGCGCCGCGCCACGGCCCCTCACCCCCGACGCTGTGCCAGGGAGTCGGCCAACAGGCACAGTATCTCGAACATCATGGTGGCGCCGACCAGCGCGGTGTTGCCGCTGGGGTCGAACGGCGGCGCGACCTCGACGACATCGCCGCCGATCAGGTCGAGGCCCTGCAGCCCGCGCAGCAGGTGCTGGGCCTCGCGGGTTGTCAGGCCGCCGATTTCCGGTGTGCCGGTCCCCGGCGCAAAGACCGGGTCCAGGCCGTCGACATCGAAACTGATATAGACGGGACCGTCGCCGACGACACGGCGTGCCTCGGCCACCGTGCCGGCGACGTCGAGGTCACAGAACTCCTCCATGAAGATCACGCGCATGCCGCTCTCTTCGGCGAACGCCATGTCGTCTGGGCTGTAGATCGAGCCGCGAATACCGATCTGGACCGTGCGCTTGGGGTCCAGCAGCCCCTCTTCGACCGCGCGGCGGAACGGTGTGCCGTGAGTATAGAGGTTCTCGCCGAAATAGCGGTCGTTGGTGTCGGAGTGGGCGTCGACATGCACCATGCCGACCGGACGGTCCTTGGCGATGGCGCGGAAGATGGGCAGTGTCATCAGATGATCGCCGCCGGCCGACAACGGCACCGCGCCGGCCGCGTGGACCTTGGCGAAGAAGCGCTCCACCCGCTCGAGCGTGTCGTCCAGGTTGATCGGGTTGACCGGACAGTCGCCGAGATCGGCGACGCGCGCGAGGTCATAGGGCGCGATGCGGCTGACATGGTGCACCTTGCGCATGAAACTCGACTGGTTGCGGATCTCGCGCGGGCCGTGGCGCGCGCCCGCCCGGTTCGTCGTACCACCGTCCCAGGGCACGCCGATCAGCGCGATATCGACCTCGGCGGGATCCCGCACATGGGGCAGCCGCATGAAGGTCGGGATGTCGCCGAACCGCGGCGTGATCGTCGCATCGACCGGCTGGTAGTTGTTGGACGAAGCCATGAAGCATCTCCTGAAAACCCGTCGGCACCTTGCTCTGCGCGGACGTTTCCTGCAAGGCCCGGCCGGCCGCTTGGACTTGATCGCGCGCGCCTGATCGCCGACAGTTCCCATAGGCCCACGGAAGAGCGGCGAGGTCGCGGCATGGTTCAAAGCACACTTCGCATCGACAACATCGACGGACCTCTGGGCGCCGCGGTTTCGGGCCTCGACCTTCGTCAGCCGCTTGACGATGACGCCATGCGGACATTGACCGACACGCTCTATCGCCGCCGCCTGCTGATCTTCCGGGATCAGGATCTGGACTTCGACGCCTATGAGGCGTTCGCGGACAACTGGGGCGAGCTCTTCCTGGAGCCCTATGACAACATGGCCCAGCCGGGCCATCCGGCCATCATGGCGGTCGGCAATGTCGGCGGACCGCTGGAAACGCCGGAGTTCCGCAACGGTGCCGCGTTCTGGCACACCGACCGCGCCTATTCCGCCGACCCCAACGCGGTCACCATGCTCTATTGCGAGCACGCGCCTGCGGAGGGCGGCGAAACCTACTTCGCCGATCTGGTCTCGGCCTATGACGCGCTGGACGACGAGACACAGGCCGAGATCGCCGGCTTGGTGGCGGCCCACCAGTATGGCGGCGGCGAACGCGAGGATTGGGAGCATGACGTCCATCCCATGACGGGTGAGCAGGCCAAGGAACTGCCGCCGCCCGGCCGCCACCCCATCGCCAGAGACCACAGCGTCACCGGCGAAACCGTGCTCTACTCGCCCGCCGGTACGTGGACCGAGGTCGAGGGCTTAAGCTATGACGCGGCCAGCGACCTGATGCGCCGCCTGAAGCTGCACGCCATCCAGGAGCGCTTCGTCTACCGCCACAAGTACCGGGCCGGCGATCTGGCACTGTGGGACAACACGGCGACGATCCACTGCGCCGCGCCGATCGGACCGGCCGATGAACCCGCCAACCGCCGCCTGCTCTACCGCATCGTCGCCGTGGGCCTGCCCCACATTCTGCGCACACACTGAACACTTGTCCCTCTCCCCTTGAGGGAGAGGGTTGCGCAGACTTGGTCCGGGCGGCGTCCGGGCCTAGTCGGAGCTGGGTGAGGGGAGTTTACCAACCGGGTCAGATACGACACGGTTCTTTGCGCGCTGACGCGCGCAGCCCCCTCACCCCAGCCCTCTCCCTCACAGGGGAGAGGGAGCTTCCCTTGCCACTTGCGCCATTTCGGCAAGCCTCTACAAAGGCAGCGCAAGACCAACGGGGAGACACCATGAGCGCCGATGACATGTGGGATGAGGACGGCTTTCGCGGCCTGACATCGGATTTCGATCCCGACTGGGTCCTGAGCGATGCGCAAAAAGACCTGCGCGCCCGGCTGATCGACCTGTGCCGCACGACCCTGCGTGCCAACGCCATCGAGAGCGACAAGGGGTTCACCTTCCCGCGCAAGAACTTTGAAGCGCTCGCGAGCCTCGGGCTTCTCGGGCTCAATGTGCCCAAATCGCTCGGCGGTCTCGGCGAAAACCACGTCGCGATGGCCATGGTGGTCGAGACCATCGCGCGCTACGGCTGCGCGTCGACCGCCATGTGCTACGTCATGCATTGCGCGGCGGTTGCCGGCGCCATGCTGCGCCACCACGACAATCAGGCGATCCAGGATCTGATGCGCCGTCTCGACAAGGACTGCCTGGTCGGCACGCTTTCCCTGTCGGACCCGGCGACCGGGAGCCATGTCTGGTTTCTGATCTCGTCGAAGGCGGAAAAGGACGGCGACGGCTGGCGGATATCAAAGAAAGCGTCGTGGACGACATCCGGTGGTTTCGCCGACTGGTACATCGCCCAGACCACCAGCCCCGACTTCGACGGCGATTACGGCAACTTCTCGACCTGGCTCGTCATGGGCGACGAGATCACCGCCCACCCCGGCTCCTGGGACGGCATGGGCTTGAAGGGCAACCAGTCCGGCCCGATCGAGATCGACGATCTCCGCGTGGCCGCCGACCGCCTGGTCGGCCCGGTCGGCGACGGCGCGACATCGAACGAGGAAGCGACCGACCCGTTCTTCCTGTTCGGCACGGCGGCCTGCTGGAACGGCATCGCGATGGGCATGATCGATATCGTCAGGAAACACACGACGCGCAAGAAGCATGTCGATGTCGGCCTGCGTGTCTGCGACTACCCGACCATTCAGGACTATGTCGGCGAGGCGATTATCGCGACCAATGCCAGCCGTTTGCTGACCTATCAGGTCTGCCGCCTGATGGACGACATCACGAACGGCTGCGACTGGTCGATCCACGCCGACGCCGCGAACAACCCGCGTGCCGACACCGCCGCCTGGAGCTGGCAGGCCAAATACGTCGCCGCCGCCAACGTCTCCCATGTCGGCGACAAGATGCTGCACGCCTCCGGCGGCACCGGCTACAAGGCGGGCCTGGGGCTGGAGCGTTACCTGCGTGACGGCAAGGCCGGCTGGCTGATGGCCCCGACCAACGAGGTCATCCGCAACTTCATCGGCAAGGCCGGTCTTTTGGGCTTCGAGGCGCTCGATCTGTGGAACCAGCAGGTCAGCCAACGCACGATCGACAACGAGATCAAGAAGATGTCGCCGGACCAGAAACGCGCGCTCGCCGACAAGCTCCTGGAACAGGCGCGCGAGAGCGCCGCCTAGCCGGCGCTGGATCCAGCTAGGTCGGCCGACATGGTGTCCGTCATCGTCAACATCGACGTCCCCGATCTGGAGGCCGCGCGGCGCTTCTATGAGACAGGCCTGGGCTTCACGTTCTCGCGCATGCTGTTCGGCGCCGCCGTCGCCGAGCTTCAGGCAGCGGACACCAAGATTTACCTGATCGAGCAGGAGCAAGGCTCGGTCGCCGTGAGCGGCACGGCAATGACGCGCGATTATGCGAGCCACTGGACGCCGGTGCATCTGGACGTTCTGGTCGACGACATGGACGTGGCGCTGGACAAAGCCGTCGCCGCCGGTGCGATCCAGCATGGCGAGGTAAAGACTCATCCATGGGGCAAACTCGCCGCCTTGCGCGATCCCTTCGGCCACGGTGTCTGCCTGCTGCAGTTTCTTGGCGGCGGCTACGATCAGGTTGAAGCCTGAACCGACAGTCTACTCGAAGCCACCCGGTGTCTAGGACTGCGCCTGCCGCGCCTCGTCAGTCCAGGTGTCGTCGATATAGACGGGATCGGGCTCCTCGCGGAGGCGCTCGAACTTGCAGATCTGTTGTTCGTCACCGAGCGGCGTCGAGGCGCCGCCACGGAACGCCCATTCGCCGCGCTCCGGTGACGCCGACGCCCGGGCGTAGCCGTTCAGGATGAACTTGCGCTCGCGGTCCGACGTGTTGGGCGGCGAACCGTGCACCGTATAGAGCGTCCACATGACGAGGTCGCCGGGCTCCAATTCGCACTGCACCATGTCGGCGGGGTCCAACCCGGCGTCGATCAGGTGCTGCTCCGGCGTCTCGCCGGCCATGATCGTGCCGCCTTCCGATAGCCCCAGGTAACCGCGTTTGTGGCTGCCCGGGAAGACCTGCAGCGCGCCGTTGCCGGCATCCTGAGCGTTCACCGCCAAGCCGGTCGTGATCCAGGACGACTCCAGGTCGTCGAGTCCCAGATAGACCGCTTTGTTCTCGCGAAAGCGGACATCCTGGTGGTAGCGGTAGAAGGTGTACTTGGCGCCTGGATGTTTCCAGTGGATCTGGTTCGAGATGTGCTTGATGTCGCGGCCCAGCATCGGTTCGAGCGCATCGAGGTAACGCGGATGGCGGCGCTGCTCTTCCAGGACCCGGTTGATCCAGGCGAACCAGTAGGCTTGCAAGACGATCTTCTTGTCGGCGGCCGGATCGTTCAGCAGCTCGAACATCAGGTTCCCATGGCGGAACGTCTTGGGGTGTTTCATGCCCTCGGCATACACGTCGTCGACCGCCCGCTCGATCGCCGCCATGTCATCGGGCGGCACGAAACCGCGTATGATGGCGTAGCCTTCTTCGCGCAGCTGTTCGGCGTGGGATGTCGTCATCGGCTTTTCCCTTTTCCGCAGGCGACAGTAGACCATCCGAAGGGCTCAGGTCAGCTCTCCAGCTTTGACGGGTTCTCAGATGAACCATGCCCAGCGTTCGCTCGTCATCGCAACGGGGCGCCCCTCGCGCTTTCGTGAGAACACGCCAGCACCTTGTGATGACAACGCTCTCGCAATTCCCCTATCTATCAAGTGATCGGGTGGCTTGACACTCACTCAGGCCATTGGGAACTGCACAATATGTCAGGTGTTTTGAACTGGGCGCGTGGCACGGCCACGGCGCTTGCTGCTGCGACCGTCATCGTCTTTGCCGCCGCGGCGCATGCCGATGCCAACCGGCACATCAACACGACGCCCGAGGGCGTCGCCATCGACGGCTACGATACCGTCGCCTACTTCACGACCGGCAGCGCGACCAAGGGCGATGCCGCCCACAGCGCGGAATGGGAAGGCGCGACCTGGCACTTTGCGTCGGCCGAAAACCGCGACACCTTCACCGCCGACCCCGCGGCCTATGCGCCGCAGCACGGCGGCTGGTGCTCCTACGCAGCGTCCGACAACTATATCGCCGAGGTCGATGTCATCGACGGCTGGTCGATCCAGGACGGCAAGCTCTACCTGAACTGGGACGTCGACACGAAAGCGGCGTTCATGGAAGAAGCCGATGACCGGATTGCCAACGCACACGAGAACTGGCCCGGCCTGAAGACGGGCCTTGCCGAAGGCTCGGCCGAAATCTCGCGTCACGCCGACTATCCCGACTACAACCCCCACGGTATCGTCCACCCTCAATAAGCGATACCGCTCTGCATCGATGATATGCGGCCCCGCCGGTTTCCGGCGGGGCCGCTTGTCGTTGTGATCGACGCGACGGCATGGCGCCGCTAACGTTCGGCGGTCATGAACCCGGCCCACACGGACACGCTCACCATCCGGCCCTTCGACGGCGATATCAGCACGTTGATCGACTTGTTCCGCGCCACCGTGCGCTCGGTGAACCTTGCCGACTACACCGAAGACCAGGTTCGCGCCTGGGCGCCCGACACCATCGACGAGGCGGCCTGGGCCGGCCGCATCGCCGCCAATGCCTGCTATGTGGCGGAGATCGGCGGATCGCTTGCCGGTTTCACCGAACTGACCCCCGCCGGTCATGTCGAGATGCTGTTCGTCGCCAAGGACCGGCAACGCCGCGGCGTGGCAACCGCCTTGCTGGCGCATGTCGAGAACGAGGCACGTGCCCGCGGCCTGACGCAACTGACCACCGAAGCCAGCCTGACCGCCCGGCCGGTCTTCGAGAAACACGGCTACAACGTCGTGAGACGCCAGGACGTGTCACGGGGCGGCCAAACGCTGGTCAACTTCCGCATGGAAAAGCGCCTGACCTAGCCCGTCCCGACATCGGTCCCGATTGATTTGTGTCAACGCCCTGGGCTCGGCAATGGGATCATCTGATCCGTCATTTGAGGAGTTCCGCATGACGACATTCACGCCGGTCTCCGGCTTGATCGGGGGCATGATGATCGGCCTGGCCGCCGTGCTTTTCTTTGTCTTGATCGGCCGCATCGCCGGGGTCAGCGGCATCGTGGGCGGTGTCATGACCAGTGCGACCGGCGATACGGGCTGGCGTCTTGCCTTCGTACTGGGTCTGGTTCTCGGCCCCCTGCTGGTGGCCGCCGTCTCCGGCACCTTGGCGGACGTCGCCATCGCGACACCGTGGCCCTGGCTTGTGGTTGCCGGCGTTCTGGTCGGGTTCGGGACGCGCCTGGGGGCCGGCTGTACCAGTGGGCATGGCGTCTGCGGGCTTGCGCGCGGTTCAGGCCGGTCGGCCGTGGCGACTGTGATCTTCTTTGTCGTCGCCATCGCGACGGTCTACGTCACCCGCCACCTCATCGGCGCGGCCTGACATGCGCCAGGCTCTCGCCGGTCTGGTTTGCGGTCTGCTGTTCGGCGCGGGCCTCGCCCTTTCAGGCATGATCAATCCGGCCAAGGTTCTCAACTTCCTGGACTTCGCGGGAACCTGGGATCCAACGCTCGCTTTTGTCATGGGCGGCGCCCTGATCGTCGCGGTGCCCGGCTTTGCGTTGGCCCGCCGTCGCGGTGCACCTCTTCTGACCGGCCGGTTCCACCTGCCGGATCGCCGCGATCTCGAACCCCGCCTGATCGCCGGCGCCGTGCTGTTCGGTCTGGGTTGGGGATTGGCCGGGTTTTGCCCAGGCCCTGCTCTGGCCGCGCTTTCAACGG
>JANQGO010000128.1 GCA_028277285.1 Alphaproteobacteria bacterium
CGTTTACTTCTGCTTCGCCGCCGTCGTCATTGCCGCGGTCTTCGCCTTCCTGCGCTACACCACCTTCGGCATGGTGAAGCGCCGGCCGATGTTGATGCCAAGAAGCCCGACCGTCTCGCGGTCGACCATGCCGGCGCGGACCACCATGCCGAAGGTGGTGTAGCGCAGGAAGGCGAAGACCGCGGCAATGACGACGGCGGCGAAGCAGAAGTAAACGAGCCGCCAGTAGGGATAGATGATGGTAAAGGGTTCGAAGCCGATCAGCACGCCGAAGTCGAACGACCCCTGGAAAGCGTCGGGTGCCGGCGTCGCGATCGGGTTCGCGCCATAAAAGTACTTCACGATCTGCTGCAGCACGATGGCCAGACCGAAGGTCACCAGAATCTGTTCGGCGTGCGGCCGCTTGTAGAAGTACTTGATAAGGCCACGCTCCATGGCGAGGCCTATCAACGCCATGACGGGTATGGCGAGCAGGATCGCGAGCGGGACCGACCAGTCGATGATCGCCCCGCCGAACTGTGTCCCGAACCATTCCTCCACATAAGGCACGTAGATAACGAGCGGATTGCCGAGGAAGTCCGTACGCGTCTCGTCGACGACCTCCATGGAGAGCGTAAGCAGCCTGTTCAGCGTGACGGCGCAGAACGCGCCCAACATGAACAGCGCGCCGTGGGCAAAATTGACGACGCCGAGTGTTCCGAAGATCAGCGTCAGGCCGAGCGCGATCAGCGTATAGGCGCTGCCTTTATCCAGCCCGTTGAGAACCTGCAGAATGATCGCATCCATCGCCCTTCCCCCCTGAAGGGGCCGCCGCCCGGGCGCGGGGCGGCGGCAATGATGTCGTCAATTGCCGGATCAGGACATTGTCGCCCGTCCTGTGGAGCCCGTAAGGCGGGCTCCGTGCCGGCATCCGCCTGGGTCAGGCGCCCGGGTTGCAGGCGCCGAGTTCGCCACCCGCGAACTGCGGGTGGTCATGCGGATACGTGACCTGGTCGACCGGCGTCACCTCGACGATCTCCAGAAGGTCGAACTCGCTATCGGGATTTTCCTTGCCGCGCACGACCAACACGTCCTTGAAGCACTGGTGGTCGTCGCCCCGATAGAGCGTGCGGCCGTTGCCCAGGCCGTCGAACTCGAAGTCCTCCAGGGCCTCGACCACGCCGCAGGGATTGAACGTGCCCGCGCGTTCGACCGCGTCGGCGTAAAGGATCGTCTGGCAATAGGCGGTGTGCGCGGCCTGGCTCGGCGGGAAACCGTATTTGGTGCCGAACGACCGCGAGAACGCCTTCGATCCGTCATCGCCCAGCGACCAATGCCAGTTCGTCGAGCCGAAGATGCCCTTCACGTTCTCGCCCGCACCCCGGGCCATCAGGCGGGAATAGAGCGGCACGACGATCTGGAAGTCACGGCCGTCGACCTGGGCATCGCGCAAGCCGAACTGCACGGCGTTGGTGAGCGAGTTCACCATGTCGCCGCCGTAGTGCACCAGCACCAGCGTGTCGGCGCCCGACTGCAGGACCGGCGCGATGTAGGATGAAAAGTCGCCGGCGCCGAGCGGGGTCAGCACCTTGTTGACGGTCTCCCAACCGACGCCTTCGGTCGCTTCCGAGATCGCCTGTTCGGTCGTGTAGCCCCAGTTGTAGTCCGCCGTCAGGTAATAGGCGCGGCGGTCGTTGCCGTAGGCGTTGGCCAGCACCGGCGCCAGTGCGGCACCGGACATGTAGGAATTGAAGAAGTGACGGAAGCCGTTGCGGCGCCGGTCCTTGCCCGTGGTGTCGTTGGCGTGGGTCAGGCCGGCCATGAAGACGACGCCAGCTTCCTGACAGAGTGCCTGCACCGCGACCGCGACACCCGACGACGAGCCGCCGGTGATCACGAGCGCGCCGTCCTTTTCGATCATCGACCGGGCCGACGCACGGGCGGCATCACTCTTGGTCTGGGTGTCGCCGGTGACGAACTCGACCTTCTTGCCCAGGACACCCTGACCGGTCAGGGCTTTGGAACTGAACGTCTCCAGCATGCCATTGTCGGCGCCGGTGCCGTTCAGATGCTCGACAGCGAGCTCATAGGCACGCAACTGGTCCGCGCCTTCATCGGCATAGACGCCCGATTGCGGGACGTTGAACCCGAAGGTGACCGTGCTGCCGGTTGGTGCGTTGGTGAAATCTGTGGCGCTTGCGCGTCGGGTGAAAATGGTCGGTGCGGCCAAGGCCACGCCTGCTGCTGCACTGCCTTTCAAAAGACCGCGGCGGCTGGTGAAGGGTTTGCCCATATGAAGCCTCCATTGAGCGTTTCCGAAAAGCCGGTCCGAAGGCAGCCGGTTGCTGCTGTCATCAACGATGTCGGTTTCGGCCCCGGGAGTTGGTTCCTCCTCGCCCATCTACGCTGACAGCTTTTGTAAAGTCAGCAACAACTATTTGTTATAACTGCATTTTTTTGTAAACTCTTTTGCAGGATGAGTTGTCGATCTGCAAATCATTGACAAGCGGTCGACAAGCTTCGGAAACCAAAGGGGGATTTCGCGGTGCCACAATCGATCCTTGGTGCGCGGATACGCCAAAGACGGCGCGAGCTGGGTGTGACCCAGGCCGATCTGGCGCGGCGGATCGGAATCTCGCCCAGCTACCTGAACCTGATCGAATGGAACAAGAGGCGGATCGCCGGCACGCTGTTGCGCCGGACCGCCGAGGCCTTGGAACTGCCGCTGGATGAACTCGAGGATGCCTCGGAGCGACGCCTTAGCGAGGCCTTGGTTGGGCTTGCGCACCACCCCCTGCTGCGCGGGCATGGCGTCGAGAGCGAGCGCACGAACGAATTGATCGGCCGGTTTCCCGGCTGGGCCCGGGGGCTGGGAGCATTGGCCCGCGCCGAGCGCGAGGCGCAGGCACGCGTCCAGATCCTCTCTGATCGCCTGTCCAACGACCCCTATCTGGGCGAGATCCTGCACCGCATGCTGACGCGTATCGCGGCGGCGCGCTCGACGACCGAGATCCTGTCGGCGTATCCCGACCTCTCCCATGATCAGCGCCTTCGCTTCAGTCAGATCGTGCATGACGAAGTCGGCTTGCTGTCGGAGGTGGGCGAGGCCCTGGCGGCCTATCTCGAGCGGTCCGATCAGGCGGCCGAGGTCTTGACTCCGGCTGACGAGGTGGAAGCCCTCTTCAGGGCCAGAGACAACCACTTCCGCGAGATCGAAGAGGCGGCGCGCCGCCTGACGCCCTTGCTGGGCGATCCGCATCCCGACGCGCGGCAAGAGGAAGCGCGGGCCTTGTCGGCAGAGCGTCTGGGTGAACTTGCCGACGCGCTGATCGAAGACCAACCGGAAATCAAGACGGCGGCGGCGCGCGGCCGGGCGCGGCGCGCTTTGCTGCGGTATGGCGCCGGCGCGATTGTCATGCCGATGGAGGCCTTCGCCGAAGGCGCCGCCGACGCGCGTTATGACATCGAGGTGCTGGCCGCGCGGTTCTCATCCGGGTTCGAGGCGGTGTGCCGTCGGCTGACGGCGCTGCCGCGTACCGAAAGGGTCCCGCGCTTCGGATACCTGCGCGCCAACGCGGCCGGGACGATTATCGAGAATCTGGGGCTGGAGGGGCTCGCGGTTCCACGCTATGCCGCCGCCTGTCCGCTCTGGGTGCTCTACGGGGCGCAACAGTCCCCCGAAGCCGTCATCCGGCAGCGCGTGCTGTTTCCTTCAGGTGAACGTTTCGTGTTTGTCGCCCGGGCCCGGCACAAAGGGCCAAGCGGCTTCGGCAGGCCGCGGCACTACGTGACGGACATGGTGGCGATGAAGGAAGAGGAGGCTGGCCACTCGGTCTACCAGCCGGAGCCGTCGGCGATCGTCGAGGAGGTTGGGCCGACATGCCGGCTTTGCCCGCGGATTTCCTGCCTGCACCGCGTCGAGGACCCCCTGGCCGAGTGACCGTGAAGTTGGCAATTGCGATAGCGCCGAATTTCCCATCTAATTGAACGCAATGCCCGCGTTAGACGGGCGTCGATAAGGGGAGCATTCGAGAATCAATGGCGAAACGCGTGTTATTGGCAGAGGACGAGCCGAATATCGTTGAGTCCTTGAAGTTTCTCTTGGAGCGGGCGGGCTTTGAGGTGACGGTGAAGACCGATGGTCGGCAAGCGCTTGATGCCGCGCTCGACGAAACGCCTGATCTTCTCATACTCGACGTCATGCTGCCGGAACTCAGCGGCTATGAAGTCCTGCGTCATCTGCGCGCGGACCGCCGTGCCGAAACGCTGCCCGTTTTGATGCTGACCGCCAAGGGACAGCGTTCGGACCGCGAGACGGCGTTGGAATGCGGCGCCAATCTCTTCATGACGAAGCCGTTCTCGAATTCCGAGATCGTTTCGGCCGTCAAGGAGCTTACCGCCAGCGGCACAGGTTGAGCCGACGGGACCCGAGCCGGTGAGCCAGCCAAGAGACAGTCTTCCCAGCCGCAGCAAGGTTCGCGACCGCTCGATTGTGCATCTTCTGGTCGGGATCGTGCTTCTGTTGCCGCCGGTCGTCGGTGTCTCGCATATCGACGCCAAACTCGCCGGTGTTCCGGTACCGCTGCTTTACCTCTTCGGCGTTTGGATCGGGTTGATTGTCGTAGCGCTGATGCTTGCGGGCCCGCTGAGTCGCGGTGACAGAACCTCCGCCACCGCAGAAACGACCGACGTCGACACCTAATGCTCTCCGTCGATGTCTTGTTGGCGGTCTGTTTGGGTTATGTGGCGCTGTTGTTCGTCATCGCCTTTGTGGTCGACCGGCGGACGCGGCGCAAACCCATCGCCTGGCTGCAGTCGCCGGTCATCTACACGCTTTCCATATCGGTCTATTGCACGGCATGGACGTTCTACGGCGCGGTCGGCTCGGCCGCCCGGAATGGGCTGGAGTTCGTCACCATCTACCTTGGACCGACGCTGGTTTTCATCGGTTGGTGGTGGCTGTTGCGCAAGCTGGTGCGTATCGGCCGGGCGCACCGGGTCACGTCAATCGCCGACCTCATCTCGTCGCGCTACGGCAAGAGCTCGGGCCTCGCCGTGCTGGTCACCGCCATCGTGGTGACCGCCACGACGCCCTATATCGCGTTGCAGCTGCAGTCCCTGACCCGCAGCTATCAGGTCATCGATACCAACGCCGACGGGTCGACCACGGCGTTTTGGATTGCCGCCGGCATGGCGCTCTTCACGATCCTGTTCGGGACACGGAACCTTGACGCGAACGAGCGCCACCACGGCGTCGTCGCCGCGATCGCGTTCGAGGCGGTCATCAAGCTGGTGGCGCTGATCACGGTCGGGTTGTTCGTCACCTATGGTGTGGCGAACGGCCTGTCGGACGTCTTCGCCGATGTCGATGTGGAGGCACTGGGCGGCGACGACATCTTCGGTCCCCGCTGGGTCGTGCTGATCTTCCTGTCGGCCACGGCCATCATCTGCCTGCCGCGCCAGTTCCAGGTCACCGTGGTCGAGAACATCGACGAGGGCCACCTGAAGACGGCGTCCTGGCTCTTTCCGCTCTACCTGCTCGGCATCTGCATCTTCATCATGCCGATCGCCCTGGTCGGGATGAAGACGATGCCGGAAGGGGCCAATCCCGACCTTTACGTACTGACCATTCCGTTGGCCAACCAGCACTACGAACTGACGCTCCTGGCGTTCCTTGGCGGATTTTCAGCGGCAACGTCCATGGTGATTGTCGCGGCGATCGCCGTGTCGACCATGGTGTCCAACCACATCGTCATGCCGGTGATCCTGCGCGTGATCGCATCCGACCGTGCCGTCAGCGGCGATGTGCGCGATCTGCTTTTGACGTCAAGGCGTTTCAGCATCGTTCTGGTCCTGGGGCTTGGCTATCTCTATTTCTGGCTCAGCGGCGGATCGGGCGCGCTCGCCGCCATCGGTCTTATCGCCTTTGTCGGCGTCGCGCAGTTTCTGCCCAGCCTGATCGGCGGCTTGTTCTGGCGCGGCGCGACCCGCGTCGGCGCCATCACGGGCCTGCTGGTCGGTTTTGCCTTGTGGGCCTATACGCTGTTCCTGCCCAGCTTCGAGGGCCAGTTCCTGCTCAGCATGTCGGTCTTGAACGATGGCCCGTGGGGCATCGCGGCGCTTCGCCCGCATGCCCTCTTCGGGCTGCAGGGCCTCGATCCCCTGGTCCATGCGGTCGTCTGGAGCGTCGGGCTCAACGCGCTTGTCTTCCTGATCGTCTCGACGTTGACGAACGCCGACGTGGTCGAGCGGCTGCAAGCCGGCCAGTTCGTGGACGTCTACCGGACCGGCGACGACAAATCGTCGCGCGTCGCCACCACATCGGCCGGCGCCGAAGATCTCTACATTCTTGCGCAGAGAATTCTGGGCGCCGATCCCGCCCGGCGCCTGTTCTATGACCTCGCCAGATCGCAAGGGATGACCGGCGATCTGCCGCGGCCGACCGACGCCGTCATCGCCCGGCTGGAACGGGAACTCTCCGGCTCCATCGGTGCCGCATCGGCCTATGCCATGGTGCAGCGTATCACCGGCCGTCAGACGGTCGGCATGACCGAACTGATCGACATCGCTGACGAGACGCAACAGTTGATCGAAACGTCGCGTCAGCTTGCCGAAAAGTCCGAGGAGCTTGAGCGCACGGCCGAGGAGCTGCGCAGCGTCAACGAACGGCTGCGCTCGCTTGACGCGCAAAAGGACGACTTCGTCAGCCAGGTAAGCCACGAGCTGCGCACGCCGATGACGTCGATCCGGTCGTTCTCGGAGATCCTGATGGATGCCGACGACATCTCATCGGATGACCGGACCCGGTTCGTGTCGATCATCCATGAAGAGAGCCGGCGTTTGACGAGCCTTCTCGATGAGCTCCTGGACATGAGCCGCCTGGAAACGGGTGCAGAGGACCTGCCGCTTGCGCCGGTCGATGTGTCGGATGCCGTGGTGACGGCTCTCGACGCCGTCATGGGGATGACGCGAAAGGCCGGCGTCGTCGTCGACAGCGAACTGGACGGGAGCGCGCCGCTTGTCAGCGCGAACGGGGACCGGTTGCGCCAGGTGTTGATGAACATCCTGTCGAACGCCGTGAAGTACAACGATGCGAAAGATCCCACGATTCACGTTCGAACCGTCGTCACGGATGACGCCGTTTGGATTGATGTGATCGACAACGGCGGCGGCGTTACGCGCGAGGATGCGGCTGTGGTGTTCGAAAAGTTCGCCCGGGGCAGCCGTGCCAGCCGTGACCGGGGTGCCGGCCTGGGCTTGCCGATCTGCCGGGCGATCATGCGGGCGATGGGCGGCGACGTGACGGTGGAGTTTGCCGGCGACGACACAAGTTTCTTCCGGGTCAGACTGGTTCCGTCCGACGCGACGGCGATGGTGCGGCAAGTCGCCGGCGATTAGACTCTCGCGGCGAGGGTCGTCCGCCCGGGTTCGCAGCCCGCTTAGCTGTGCGCCGTGTCGGGATCCACGAACTTGACGCTTCTGTTGTAGATCAAGAGCGCCAGGCAGCCATTGGTGCTGCCCGGCGAATGCTGCGTGCCGGGCGGGTGAATGACGAGGCTGCCTGTGGGATAGGCGCCGTCTTCATCGTACTGGTCGCCTTCGAGGATCAGCAGGTGTTCATAACCCGGGTGCTCGTGAAGCGCGACCCGGGCGCCCGGCTCATAGAGCAACAGGACGGCGCACGGACCGCCATTGCCTTCCTTGTAGAGCCAGTGGGCCGTCACGCCCGGCCGGAACGGTTCCCAGGTGACGTCGTCACGCAGACTGGCGACACGGTCGAGAAGGTCGCTGATGACAATCGGCTGGATGGACTCCGGCATGGATCAATCTCCAGATGCGTTGTGCACGGACGGCGAGGCAGGTTGAGGGCGCGTTGACGGATCCCCGGCGGCGGGCTCGGGCGAGGCGCTGAACAATTTGTCGTCAATCCAGCCCAACGCGAGAATGAGCCAGGTGGTCAGGACAAAGGGTGCCGACAGGATTTGGAGGTTCAACCCGCCAATCGCCGGCATCATGATGGTCGCCAGCAAGGCGCCGAGGATGGCCAGGCGGAGTTTGCTGCCGCACACGACATAGACGGAAACCGCCGTCAGAACGCCATTGAAGCCATAGAGGCCCAAGTCGACGCTGGCGGGGTCGACATCGCGGTAATAGTAGGCCAAAGCGGTGCCGATCATGGCGCCCAACACGGCAATCACCGCGTGCCGCCAGTTGCTGAGCAGCAGGCCGACGACAAACAGCAGTCCCGACCAGATGCTGGCGGAGAACACCGCCTGCCCCAGCCCCAGGAGGAGCGCCGTCAAGGGTTCAAACGACATGGGCGCCATGCTGCCGCCGGACAGGGGCCTTAAGACGTCGATCTCCGGCGCGAGCGCGTAGAGCGCCCAGAATGTCACCACGAAGGGCAGGGCGAGTATCGGAAACGGCAGGATGGCGACGCACAGATGTGTCAGCACAACGGTGCATGCCACACACACGATAAGCACACCCCACATGCCGAAATCGAGCCAGCCG
>JANQGO010000192.1 GCA_028277285.1 Alphaproteobacteria bacterium
CCACGCCGCTGGTGACCCGTCCGCTCGACCTGGGCGCCGACATGGTCATGCGGACGGGTCACCAGCGGCGTGGCGAACGTGTTGTCGGCAACCAGGCGCGCGCCGGCGCCGTGCGCGATCGCCGCAGCACCGGCGATATCGATGATCGTCATTTCCGGGTTGGCCGGCGTTTCGATCCACACCACCTTCGTCTCACCATCGCGTACCGTACTGCGCAACGCGTCGAGATCGCCCGACGGGAACCAGTCAATGGCGATGCCCCATTTGACGGCGAGTTGTTTGAGGAATGCACGAACGCCCCAATAGAGCGTGTCCTGAACCACAACATGATCACCGTGCCTGAGCGCCTGGAAGACCGCGGCGGCGGCCGCCATGCCGGAGGAGAAGATCCTGGCCGCGGCACCGCCTTCCAATTCGGTGAGCAGCGCCTCCGGCTGTTCGAAGTTTGGGTTGTGGTCGCGGCCGTAGCTGTAGCCTTCGCCATAAGCTTCCGGCGAACGCCGATAGGTCGCGGCCATGTAGAGCGGCAGAATGACGCCGCCATGAGGCTCGCTTTCCCACCCCAGTCCCTGGGCCAGGTTGGTCGCGGTGCCCGGCTTGCGGTTGGAAGGCGGGCCGCCAAGAGCCTGGTCCAGATCGGCGATCAGGTCGTCTTCGTCCTCCAGCCCGATCGACAGCCGCAACAGAGACGGCGGTACGGGCGTGTCGTAACCGTCGGAGACGTGCCGGTGTTCGATCAGGCTTTCGGGACCGCCCAGCGACGTCGCGTTCTTGAACACCTTCGTGCCGCCCCACACCTCCGAGGCTTCGTCGAGACCGCCATCGACATCGAAGGCGATCATGGCGCCGAAGCCAGCCATCTGGCGTCGCGCGAGGTCATGGCTGGGGTGGTCGGGTAGACCGGGGTAGTAGACGCGGCGGACCCGATCATGCTGGGCCAGGAACGCCGCGACGGCCTGCGCGTTCTGCTGCGCGCGTGCCATGCGCACATGAAGCGTCCGCATGCCGCGCAGCATCAGCCATGTCTCGAACGGTCCGAGCACCGCGCCGGAACGAAACCGCATATGCGCGATGTGGTCCCAAAAATCGTCGCAGCGCGCGGTGGCGATGGATCCGGCGACGACATCGCTGTGTCCGTTCAGGAACTTCGTCGCCGAATGCAAGACGAGATCCGCGCCGAGGTCGATGGGCCGAAACAACGGCGGCGGTGCAAACGTGCTGTCGACCACGAGACGCGCACCAGCGTCATGGGCGATCGCCGCGGCGCCCGCGATATCGGTGACGATGAGTTCGGGGTTGGACGGCGCCTCGACCCAGACGATCTTCGTCTCGCCGGGCCGCACCAGCGCCTTCAGCGCTTCGAGGTCGCCGGCCGGATAGCTGTCGAACCGGATGCCCCAGTGGTTCGCCATGTCGGTCGCCAAAAAAAACAGACCGCCATAGGCCATCTTGGGGATCAGGACGTGATCGCCAACGGTGAGCGCCTCAACAAGCATCGCCATCGATGCCGAGCCCGACCCGGTGACAAGCGCGGCCTCTGCCCCTTCCAGCCGCGCAAGCAGCGCCTCGACCTGCCAGTAGCAGGGATTGTCGGGCCGGCTGTACCACAGCCCCTCGTCCACCGGCATGGCGGGATCGCGTTTGTAGGTCGTCGCCGGTTCAATCGCCGGCACGACGCCGCCGGACATCGGCTCCAGCCAACCGAGCGCCTGGGCGAGCAGCGTGTCGGTGTTCGCCCCGGCCGGCAGGTCAGCCATCGAGCTTCTTGCGAAGCAGCTCGTTCACCACCTTGGGATTGGCCTTGCCGCCGGAGGCTTTCATCACCTGGCCGACAAAGAAACCGAACAGCTTGTCCTTGCCGCCGCGATACTCCGCGACCTTGGCGTCCTCGCGCGCCATCACCTCGTCGATCACCGCCTCGATCGCGCCGGTGTCGGAGACCTGCTTCAGGCCCTTTTCCTCGACAATGGCGCCCGCCGCCTTGCCGGTTTCGAACATGTCAGTGAAGACATCCTTGGCCGTGCGCCCGGAGATCGTGCCGTCGGCGATCAGGTCCAACAGCTCGCCCATGGCGGCGGCGGAGACCGGGCTTTCGTCGACCGTCTTGCCGGCCTTGTTGAGCTGACCGAAGAGTTCACTGATCACCCAGTTGGCGGCGAGTTTCTTGTCCCGGCCGTCGGCGACCTCTTCATAGAACGCGGCATTCTCCTGCTCGGCCACCAGCACGCCGGCGTCATAGGCCGAGAGCGAAAACTCGGCCATGAAACGGTCCTTCTTGGCGTCCGGCAGTTCGGGCAGTGTCTCGCCGATGCCGTCGATCCACGCCTGCTCCAGGCGCAGCGGCAAGAGGTCGGGGTCAGGGAAGTAGCGGTAGTCATGCGCCTCTTCCTTGCTCCTCATACTGCGCGTCTCGCCGCGGTTGGCGTCGAACAGGCGCGTCTCCTGGTCGACTTCGCCGCCGGCTTCCAGGACATCGATCTGGCGCATCGCTTCGTACTCGATGGCGCGCTGCATGAACCGCATGGAATTCAGGTTCTTGATCTCGCAGCGCGTGCCCAGTTCGCCGCCGGGCTTGCGCACGGAGACGTTGGCATCGACGCGCAACGAGCCCTCCTGCATGTTGCCGTCGCAGGTGCCGACATAACGCAGGATCGAACGCAGCTTGCGCACATAGGCGCCGGCTTCCTCGGGCGAACGCAGGTCCGGCTTCGAGACGATCTCCATCAACCCGATGCCCGAACGGTTCAGATCGACATAGGACGATGCGGGATCCTGGTCGTGCAGGCTCTTGCCGGCGTCCTGCTCGACATGCAGACGCTCGATGCCGATGTCGCGGGTCTCGCCGTCCTCCATGTCGATGGTCAGGTTGCCTTCCGACACCACCGGCTGCTTGTACTGGCTGATCTGATAACCCTGGGGCAGGTCCGGATAGAAATAGTTCTTCCGGTCGAACACCGAGTGGGTGTTGATCGTGCCGTTAAGGGCCAAGCCCGTGCGAACCGCCTGTTCGATGCAGGTCATGTTGATCACCGGCAGCATGCCGGGCATGCCCGCATCGATCGGCGAGACCTGGGCGTTCGGATCGGCGCCGAACTCGGTCGACGCGCCGGAGAAAAGCTTCGAGTTCGAGATAATCTGGGCGTGGACCTCCAGCCCGATCACGTATTCCCAGGTACCCGTCGCGCCTTCAATCGTATTCGCCATGGCTCAGATCCCTTCCGGGCGGGCATCGAAGGCTGCGGCGACTTCCAGCGCGCGCGCCACCTTGATGACCGTCGGTTCGTCAAACGCCTTGCCCAGCACCTGCAGGCCGAGCGGCAAGCCTTCGCTGGACAGACCCGCCGGCACCGACACGCCGGGAATGCCGGCCATGCTGGCGGGCACGGTGAAGACATCGTTCAGGTACATCTCGATCGGATCGGTCGGCGGATCGTCGGCGCTAAACGCGGTGTTCGGCGCCGTCGGCGTCAGGATCGCATCGACCGACGCGAACGCCGACTTGAAGTCCTCGGCGATGCGCGTCCTGACCTTCTGAGCCTTCAGGTAATAGGCATCGTAGTAACCGGCCGACAGCACGTAGGTGCCGATCAGGACCCGGCGCTGCACCTCCGCCCCGAAACCCTCGGCGCGGGTCTTCTCGTACATGGTCGTCAGGTCGTCGGCCTCGATGCGCAGGCCATACTTCACGCCGTCGTAGCGCGCCAGGTTCGACGACGCCTCGGCCGGCGCCACAATATAGTAGGCGGGCAGCGCATACTTGGTATGCGGCAGGCTGATCTCGACCGTCTTAGCGCCCTGCTCTTCCAGCCAGCGGATGCCCTTCTGCCAGAGATCCTCGATATCGACCGGCATGCCATCGACCCGGTATTCCTTGGGAATACCGATGGTGAGGCCCTTCACGCCGTCGTCGATGCCGGCTTCATAGTCCGGCACCTCGGTATCGACCGAGGTCGAGTCCTTCTCGTCATGACCGGCCATGGCGCCCAGCAGGATCGCGCAGTCGCGCACCGAACGTGCCATCGGGCCCGCCTGATCGAGAGAGGAAGCAAACGCCACGATGCCCCAGCGCGAACAGCGGCCGTAGGTCGGCTTCAAACCGGTGATGCCGGTGAAGGACGCGGGCTGGCGGATCGAGCCGCCGGTGTCCGTACCGGTCGCGCCCAGCGCCATGCGCGCCGCGACCGCGGAGGCCGACCCGCCGGACGAGCCGCCCGGCACCAGCTTCCTGTTGTCGCCGGGCATGCGCCAGGGATTGATCGCGCCGCCGTAGTAGCTCGTCAGGTTCGACGAACCCATGGCGAACTCATCCATGTTCGTCTTGCCCAGCATCACCGCGCCCGCCGCCCACATGTTGGCGGTGACCGTCGACTCATAGGGCGGCTCGAACCCGTCCAGGATGTGCGAGCCCGCCGTCGTCAACAGCCCCTTGGTGCAGAACAAGTCCTTGATTGCGACCGGAATGCCCTCGAGCGCGCCGACCTCGCCTCCGGCACGCCGCTTGTCGGAGGCGTCCGCCATGGCAAGCGCCGTCTCCGGCGTCTCGGTGATGAAGGCGTTGAGGTCGCGGTGACGTTCCATGGCGCCGATCTGCGCCTCGGCAAGTTCGCGCGACGAGGTTTCGCCAGCGACCAGGAGATCGCGCGCATCGGCGATCGTGATGTCGACGAGATCGCTCATCACTCGACCACCTTCGGCACGACATAGAAGCCGTGCACCGCCTTCGGCGCGTTGGCCAGGACGTCGTCCTGGCGCGCGCCGTCGGTCACCTCGTCAGGCCTTGCCTTCAGCGTCATCTCGACGACACTGGTCATCGGCTCGACATCGGCGGTGTCGACCTCGTCCAGCTGCTCGACCCAGTCGATGATGCCGGAGAGTTCGCCGGCAAGGCGCTCTTGGTCTTCCTCCCCGACGTCGATGCGGGCGAGTTTGGCGATACGGGCGACGGTGGCCTTATCGAGCGACATGTGACAATGTCTCCACGACCCCAAACGAAACGCGTACCCACGCGATTTGTTTGGGGTCATTATCTATTGGTTTCTGGTGTGATTCAGCCTCCGTTGCACGGCGCCCTTGATAGCCGGGCATCGGAACCATCACACCAGCGCGAAGTTACTGAAACAACGCAGAAAATCGTGACAGAAGATGTATCAGGGCGCGGGAACGTATCACCCGCCTCTATGACCAGCAAGCCTCTGACCGAGCTCGACGATTTCGCCGCCGCGCTGCCGGCAGCGGGCGCGCTCCTGGGGCTCGATATCGGCGACAAGACCATCGGCCTCGCGGTCTCCGACGGCACCCGCCTGATCGCCTCGCCCGTCGACACGATCAGGCGCGGCAAATGGCAGAACGACCTCCGCCAACTGCTGGATCTGATCGCCGATCGCAGCGTTGTCGGCCTGGTCGCCGGCCTGCCCCGGAACATGGACGGCAGCGAAGGACCGCGCGCCCAGGCGACACGCCAGATCGCGCGAAACATCCTGAAAGCCATCGACCTGCCGTTCCTGCTGTGGGACGAGCGGCTCTCCACCCAAGCCGTCGAGCGCGCCATGCTGGAAGCCGACCTGAGCCGGGCCAAACGTGGCGAGAAGGTCGACCAGCTTGCCGCCGCCTACATCCTGCAAGGCGTCCTCGATGCCCTCAAGCAAAGGGGACCGTCAGCGGGTGGTTGAGACCTTTGTGGCGCTGGCGCCCATCTTCCTGGTCATCGCTGCCGGCGTTCTGATCAAGCGGTGGCTTGCCGCCGGTGACAACTTCTGGTCGGCAGCCGAACGCCTGACCTATTTTGTCCTGTTCCCCGCGCTTCTGATCGCCCGGTTGGCGACCAACGAGATCAGCGGTGACAACATTGTACCCACCATGGCGGCGCTCGTTGCCCCCGCCCTCCTGCTTTCGGCCGCCCTGCCGCTCTTCAAACCCTATCTCAGGATGAACGACACGGACTTCGCGACCTTCCTGATGGCGTCGATCCGTTTCAACACCTACACGGGCCTTGCCGCCAGCGTCGCGCTTTATGGGCAGGCCGGCCTCGCTGTCTTCGGTATCCTGCTTGCCGTCTACATCCCGACCGTCAACGTCATCAGCTGCCTGGCGCTTGGCCGCTGGGCGTCGCCGGCCGCGACAACATGGCGTTTCATGGCCCGCGCGATCGCCACCAATCCGCTGGTGCTGGCATGTGTCATCGGGATCCTGCTGAACGTCAGCGGGCTCGGCTTGCCGAACTTCGTGGATGCGACCTTCGACATCATGGGCGAAGCCGCGCTCGGTCTGGGCCTGCTCTGCATCGGCGCATCGCTGCGCTGGCAGTCGCTTGTCGAGTCGCGCTGGCCGATCGCCGCCGCCGCGTCGGCCAAACTCATCATTTTGCCCCTGCTCGCCGGTCTGGCGACCTGGATTCTGGGCGTCGAGGGCCTGGAACGCCAGGTTGTCATCCTGTTCGCGGCGCTCCCCGCCTCGCCGTCCGCCTACGTCCTGGCCCGCCAGATGAGCGGCAATGCGGGCATGATGGCCGGTGTGATCACCGGCACAACCGTGCTCGCCATGGTGACCATTCCGCTGGCCCTCGCGGTTTTGGCGTGACGGCGCGGCGCCGGTTCGTTAGAACCTTGCTCTCAGCATGAGTGCTGCGCCGACATCTACCTTCTATCCCCACCGCCATCTGCTCGGTATCGAGGAGCTTTCCGCCGCTGAGATCGACGGCCTGCTGGACGTCGCCGACGGTTACGTCGCGCTCAACCGGCGCGCGGAAAAGGCGATGGACGCGCTGCGCGGGCGCACCCAGATCAACATGTTCTTCGAAAGCTCGACGCGCACACGCACCTCGTTCGAGTTGGCCGGCAAGCGCCTGGGTGCCGACGTCATCAACATGTCGCCCTCGACCAGCGCGATCAAAAAGGGCGAGACCCTGATCGACACGGCGGCGACGCTGAACGCCATGCACCCCGACGTGCTGGTCGTGCGCCACCCCGACTCCGGCGCCGTCAAGCTGTTGGCCGAAAACGTCAACGCCGCCGTCATCAACGCCGGCGACGGCAGCCACGAGCATCCGACCCAGGCGCTGCTGGACGCGCTGACGATCCGACGCCGGCTTGGCAAGCTTTCCGGCCTGACCGTCGCGATCTGTGGCGACATCGCCCACAGCCGGGTCGCGCGCTCCAATATCCTGCTGTTCAACGCGATCGGGTCGCGGGTCCGTCTGGTCGCGCCGCCGACGTTGCTGCCGCCCGCCGTCGACCGCTATGGCGTCGAGGTGCACCACGACATGCTGGAGGGCCTGAAGGATGTCGACATCGTCATGATGTTGCGCCTGCAGACCGAGCGCATGCAGGGCAGCTTCGTACCGTCGGAGCGCGAGTATTTCCGCTTCTTCGGCCTCGATTACGAAAAGCTGGCGGTCGCCAAGCCGGACGCATTGATCATGCATCCAGGCCCGATGAACCGCGGCGTCGAAATCGACAGCGAGGTCGCCGACGACATCAACCGCAGTGTCATCCTGGACCAGGTCGAACTGGGCGTCGCCGTGCGCCAGGCCTGTTTGGAAGTCCTGGCGCGAAACCTGGACGACCCCGCGCACAATCAGTGACGGAGCTCCCCATTGGCTGACTTTGTCGCCGACATATCGATCAAGAAGACGAAACCCGGCCGCGTCGCCTATCTGAACGCGCGGCTCTTGGATCCGGCGTCGGGCCTTGATGCCACCGGCGGCGTCATCACCGAAGGCGAGGCGATCGCCGATATCGGCCCGGACGTGAAAGACGATGGCCTGGCGGAGGATATCGAGCGTGTCGACTGCTCGGGCCTCTGCCTGGCGCCCGGTCTGGTCGACAACCGCGCCCACCTGCGCGAGCCCGGTTTCGAACACAAGGAAACGATCGCGACCGGCAGCCGTTCGGCCGCGGTCGGCGGCGTCACCACCATGGCCTGCATGCCGAGCACGGAACCGCCGATCGACGATGTGTCGCTGGTGCACTTCATCGAACGGCGCGCGCGCGAAACCGCGATCGTCAAGGTCCACCCGATCGCCGCCCTGACCAAGGGACGGCGCGGTGAACAGCTGACCGAGATCGGCCTGCTGCAGGAAGCCGGCGCCATCGCATTCAGCGACGGCATGAACAGCATCATGAACGCCATGGTGCTGCGCCGCGGGCTCTCCTACAGCAGCGTCTTCAACGCCCTGATCATCCACCACGCCGAAGACCTGAACCTCTCGGGCACCGGCCAGATGAACAGCGGCGAGACGTCGACCCGGCTCGGCCTTGCCGGCATGGCGGCCGAGAGCGAATCGATCATGGCGGCCCGCGATGTCCGTCTGGCCCAGATGACCGGCGGGCGCCTGCACCTCGCCCATCTGACGACCGCCGAGAGCCTGGACATCGTGCGCCAGGCCAAGGCGCGCGGCCTGAACGTCACCTGCGACACCGCGCCCCACTACTTCGCGCTCAACGAAACGGCGATCGGCGACTACCGGACCTTTGCCAAGGTCCGCCCGCCGCTGCGCGACGAGGCCGACCGGCAGGCTGTGGTCGCCGCGCTCGCCGACGGTACGATCGACACCATCGTCAGCGATCACGCGCCGCACGACCAGGACAGCAAGCGCCAGCCCTTCGCCCAGGCCGCGTTCGGCATTGTCGGTCTGGAGACCCTGCTGCCCCTGACGCTGGAGCAGGTCCATAACCGCCATATCGGTCTTCTGGAGGCGCTGTCGCTCTTGACCCACAAACCCGCCGATCTGATGTGCCTCAACGCCGGCCGGCTGGCGGTCGGGCGACCGGCCGATCTCTGCCTGTTCGATCTCGACCGCCCCTGGCAGATCGACCGGCGGGCGTTCCAGAGCAAGTCAAAGAACTCCCCGTTCGACGACCGCCCGGTCCAGGGCCGGACCGTGCGGACGGTCATGAACGGGCGCACGGTGTTCCAACTGGACGCCGACGGAACCTGACATGCCGGATTTGCTGGGCGGGCTCGAATACACCTGGCCGATCTATGCCTGCGCCGTCGTCGCCTATCTGCTGGGTTCGATCCCGTTCGGCCTGCTCATCACCCGCGTCGCGGGCCTGGGCGACGTCCGCAAGATCGGCTCCGGCAACATCGGCGCAACCAATGTCTTAAGGACAGGTCGCAAAGAACTGGCAGCACTGACACTTCTCCTGGATGCGGCAAAAGGCGCCGCCGCGGTTCTGCTCGGTTTCGACTTCGGCGGCCCCGACTACATGGTGGTGGCGGCCGTCGCGGTCATGATCGGGCATATGTACCCGATCTGGCTGAGATTCAGAGGCGGCAAGGGTATCGCGACCGGCCTTGGCGTGATTCTCGGCATTTCCTGGCCTGCCGGCCTCGCCGGGTTCGCGACCTGGCTCGTGATCGTCGCCATCACCCGCTACGTATCGCCGGCAAGCGTCATTGCAGCAATATTTTCAGTAGGTTATGTATGGTGTTTCACCTATGACATGCAATACACCCAGGCCGTTGGCGTACTTGCCCTCCTCACTCTCTTCAAGCATCGCATGAATATGTTGCGCCTTGTACGCGGCGAGGAACCAAAAATCGGGAAAAGCTGATGACGTTGGTTACCGCTGAACGGATGGCGCGCCTGGCGTTGGCACGAAGCGGCGGCATCGGTCCCATGCGGTTCCAGGAGTTGTTGTCTGAGTGTGGCTCTGCGCAGGCCGCGCTGGAGCAGTTGCCCGAGTTGATGCAACGCGCCCGCCTGAAGACAAGGAAGGTCGCGACCGCCGATGAGGCAGAAAGGGAAGTCGCCGCCCTTGAGAAGCTTGGCGGCCACATGATCGTGTGGGGTGACGCGACCTATCCCACCCAACTCGCCGAGATACGCGATCCGCCGCCCGTGATCGCCATGATTGGCCATACCGAGCTCCTGGCGCGGCCGATGGTTGCGATTGTTGGCGCCCGCAACGCCTCGGCCGCCGCCCGGCGCTGGACGGAGGATCTTGCCCGCGCGTTGGGCGAGAAGGACTTTATCGTGGTCTCCGGTATGGCGCGCGGCATCGACACCGCCGCGCACAACGGGGCCTTGCCGAGCGGCACCGTCGCCGCTCTGGCCGGCGGCATCGATCACGTCTATCCGCCCGAAAACGAGGCGCTTTATGGCGAACTGAAAGCCGATGGCGCAATTGTTACCGAACAGCCGCTCGGCCTAACACCGCGCGCCGGCCACTTTCCCAGACGTAATCGTCTGGTCGCCGGCCTCGCCCAAGGCGTCGTCGTCGTCGAGGCGACGCGCAAATCCGGCGCGCTGATCACCGCGCGGCTGGCGGCCGAGGAAGGCCGGGACGTCTTCGCGGTGCCCGGTTCGCCGCGCGATCCGCGGGCCCGCGGCCCCAATCATCTGATCCGCCACGGCGCCATTTTGACCGAAGGGATCGACGATATTATCGAGGCCCTGGCCCGTCCGGAACCACGGCGCGTTCGCCTGGAAACGGCCGCCGAAACGGCGCCTGCAACGGCGGCTTTCGACCAGGATTCGACGCCTGCGGACATGGCGCGGCGGATCCTGGATTGCCTGGGCACGACGCCGGTCGAGGTTGACGAAATCGTGCGGCGGTGCCAAGTAACCGCTGCTGACGCTCAGACCATGCTGATGGAACTCGAGCTCGAAGGGCGCATAGAGAGACACCCGGGGAACAAGATTTCTCTCGCCTAATCAATACGTTGAAGTAAAAACCTCATGTTTTCCAAGACATATTGGACCGCGTGATGAACGTCGTTGTCGTCGAGTCACCCGCTAAGGCGAAGACGATCGAGAAGTACCTTGGGAGCGACTTCTCGGTACTGGCGAGCTATGGGCATGTGTCGGACCTGCCGTCGAAGGACGGCTCGGTGCTGCCCGACAAAGACTTCGAGATGCTCTACGAGACCAACGAGCGCTCGATGAAGCAGCTCAAGGCGATCGCCAGCGCGGTCAAGGGCGCCGACAACCTCTATCTGGCGACCGACCCGGACCGCGAGGGCGAGGCGATCTCGTGGCACGTGCTGAACTGGCTGAAGGACCAGAAGGCGCTGAACGGCACCGCCGTGCGCCGCGTCGTCTTTCACGAGATCACCAAGGATGCGGTCGCCGACGCCATGGCGCACCCGCGCGACATCGACATGGATCTGGTCAACGCCCAGCAGGCGCGCCGCGCGCTGGACTATCTGGTCGGCTTCAACCTGTCGCCGGTTCTGTGGCGCAAACTTCCCGGCAGCCGCTCGGCGGGCCGCGTGCAGTCCGTCGCGCTGCGCCTGATCTGCGCCCGCGAAGCCGAAATCGAGTCTTTCGTCCCGCGCGAGTACTGGACCGTCGAGGCCGACTTCGCCAAGACCGACGGCAAGATCCTGACCGCGCGCCTGACCCAGTTGGACGGCGCGAAGCTCGACAAGTTCGCGCTCGGCGAACGCGGCGCGGCTGAGGCAGCCGCCCGGCGCATCCGCGAAGGCACGTTCGCGGTATCAAACGTCGAGCGCAAACAGGTCCGGCGCAATCCGCAGCCGCCCTTCATCACCTCGACCCTGCAGCAGGAGGCGTCGCGCAAGCTCGGCTTCAACGCCCGCCACACCATGCAGATCGCGCAGCGCCTCTATGAGGGCATCGATATCGGCGGCGAGACCGTCGGGCTGATCACCTATATGCGGACCGACAGCGTTTCCATGGCCGGCGTCGCGCTGAACAACGCGCGCGACGTGATCGGCTCCAAGTTCGGGAAGGATTATCTGCCCGAGCAGCCGCGCCAGTTCCGCTCGTCGGCGAAGAACGCCCAGGAGGCGCACGAGGCGATTCGTCCCACCGGCTTCGACCGTACGCCCGATGCGATCGGCAGCTACCTGGATACTGACCAGCGCCGGCTCTACGAACTCATCTGGAAACGCGCGCTGGCGAGCCAGATGGCGTCCGCCATTCTGGACCAGGTCGCCGTCGACATCGCGACGCCGAAGCATGACGTCGTCCTGCGCGTGACGGGCTCGGTCGTCGCCTTTGACGGTTTCATGAGGCTTTATCTGGAAGGCCGCGACGACCAGGCCGACGACGACTCGGACGAAAAGCGGCTACCGGACGTCAAGGAAGGCGAGCCGATGGAGCGTCGCGACGTCAGGCCCGAGCAGCATTTCACCGAGCCGCCGCCGCGCTTCACCGAAGCCAGCCTGGTCAAACGGCTTGAGGAACTCGGCATCGGCCGGCCCTCGACCTACGCCTCGATCATCAGCGTGCTGCAGGACCGCGACTACGTGGTCTTGGACCGCAAGCGGTTCGTGCCGCAGGACCGCGGCCGCCTGGTGACCGCGTTCCTGGAGAGTTTCTTTCCGCAGTATGTCGAATACGGCTTTACCGCCGACCTCGAAACCGAGCTCGACCGCATCTCCAACGGCGAGCTCAATTGGAAGGACGTGCTGCGCGAGTTCTGGAACGCCTTCCACATGGCGGTCGAGGGCGCGGCGGAACTGCAGCGCTCCGACGTGCTCGCGCGCATCGAAAAGATCCTTGAAGCCCATGTTTTCCCGCCGCGCAGCGACGGCGTTGACAGCCGCCGGTGCACGGCATGCGCGGACGGCATACTGGGCCTGAAGCTCGGCAAGTTCGGCGCTTTCGTCGGCTGCTCGAACTATCCGGACTGCAAGTTCACGCGCCCGCTGATGG
>JANQGO010000267.1 GCA_028277285.1 Alphaproteobacteria bacterium
AGCCGAAGGAAGCCGCCGCGGCAGCCGCCGACGCCGCCGAGTAGGCGCCGAATTCTTCCCTCGCCCCTTGAGGGAGAGGGATGCGCAGGGTTGGGCGCGTTAGCGCCCTAGCCGGAGCTGGGTGAGGGGTCGGTCCCGAACTTAACGCCCCTTCCAGACCGGCGCGCGGCCTTCCGAAAACGCCAGTGGCCCCTCCTTCGAATCCTCCGACGCGAAGATGGCGTTGTAGGCCTCGACCTTGCCGGCGCGGATGTGGGCGTAGGCGTCCTCGACGGTCATCGCCTCGATGGCGTTGATCGACGCTTTGGTGCCGCGCAGCGACAGCGGCGCGCACTGGCAGACTTGCTCGGCCAACTCACGGGCCGAGTCCATCAGTTCCGACATCGGCACGACCCGGTTGACCAGACCCCAGCGCAGCGCTTCCTGGGCATCCATGCGCCGGCCGGTCATCAGCATCTCGTTGGCGATGGCGCGCGGGATGCGGCGCGGCAGGCGGATGAACCCGCCGCCATCGGCGATGATGCCCAGCGTCGCTTCAGGCAGCATGAAGAGCGCGTGGTCGGCGGCGACGATCATGTCGGCGGCGAGCGCCAGTTCGAAGCCGCCGCCGGCCGCATAACCGTTGACCGCCGCGATGACCGGCTTGTCGAGCGACCACAGTTCGGTCAGGCCAGCAAAGCCGCCCTCGCCCTGATCGTCGTCGAGGCCCTCGCCGGAGGCCGCCGCCTTCAGGTCCCAGCCGGCGGAGAAGAACTTCTCGCCGCCGCCGGTCAGGATGGCGACCCGCGCTTCGTCATCGTCGCGGAAGGCGACAAAGGCCGACGACAGCGCCCGGCTCGCCTCGGCGCTGATCGCGTTCGCCTTGGGCCGGTCGAAGGTCATCTCCCACAGCGGGCCCTTGCGTTCGATCTTGACGAAGTCACTCATGGTCTTCTCCTTTGAGGTTCAGTTTTCGTAGGGCCGCAGCAGCGCGCGCGAGATGATATGGCGCTGGATCTCGCTGGTCCCGTCCCAAATGCGCTCGACCCGGGCGTCGCGCCAGAAACGTTCGATCGGCAGCTCTTCCATCAGGCCCATGCCGCCGAAGATCTGCACCGCGTGATCGGTAACGCGACCCAGCATCTCGGTCGCCGCGACCTTGGCCATGGCGAAGTCCTGATCGCGCGCCTCGCCGTTGGCTTCCTTCCAGGCCGCCTTCATGACCAGCAGCTCAGCGGCTTCCAATTCCGTCGCCATGTCGGCCAGCTTGAACGAGGTACCCTGGAACTTGCCGATCGCCTGGCCGAACTGCTTGCGGCTGGCGGCCCACTCCGCCGCCATGTCGAGCACCCGTTCGGCCCGGCCCAGACATTGCGCGGCGACGGTAAGGCGCGTCGCGCCGAGCCATTCGTTGGCGACATCGAACCCCTTGTGCTCCTCGCCCAGCATCTGGCTTTCGTGCAGGCGGCAATCGTCGAACGAGAGTACGCAGTGGTGGAAACCCCGGTGCGATACGCTGTTGGAGCCGGTCGTGACCTCGAAACCCGGCGTGCCCTTATCGACCAGAAAGCTGGTGATCTTTTTCCGCGTACCCTTGCCCGTCTCCTCGGTGCCGGTGACGGCGAACAGGATCGCGTAATCCGCGACATCGGCGTAGCTGATGAAGTGTTTGCTGCCGTTGACGACGAAGTGTTCGCCGTCGCGCTCGGCCCGCGTCTGCATGGAGCGCAGGTCCGAGCCCGCGTTCGGCTCGGTAAGCGCAAGGCATTCCGTGCGTTCGCCCCGGATCGTTGCCAGCAGGTAACGCTCGACCTGCTCGCCGGTGCAGGCGCGCAGGATGTTGCTGGGCCTGGCGACGATGTACTGAAGCGCGAAGCTGGTGCGGCCCAGCTCCTTTTCCATCAGCGCCACGGTCAGCGCGTCGAGCCCGCCGCCGCCCAGATCCTCCGGCATGTTGGCGGCGTAGAGCCCGGTCTCGATCGCCTTGGCCTTGATCTGCTCGATCAGCTCGGGCCGCACCGCGTTGTCGCGTTCCACCTCGTCCTCATGGGGCACCAGTTCCTCATCGACGAACCGGCGCACGGTGTCGACGATCATCCGCTGCTCGTCACTCAGGGCAAAATCCATGGCGTTCCCAGCCTCCAGCCGGACCCGAATCAGGATGCGGAACCTGCCCCGGCATATGGCCGGTTGTCTACGGGAGAGAACGCCGTTTCAGGCACAAAATGTCAGGACCCATCACTGCTTCGTAACAGCCCTGGTCCCAACCCGTCCGGGCGCCTATCTTTAACCCCATGACCATCGCCCATCTTGACCGCCGGAACGACCCCACCGCGCCGGTGGTGCCGTCGCCGTTCTCGCTGACCACCGACTATGTACCGGCGGGCGATCAGCCGGGCGCGATCGACGAGCTGGTCGACGGCCTGGCGCGCGGCGAGCGCGATCAGGTGCTGCTGGGCGTCACCGGGTCGGGCAAGACCTTCACCATGGCCCAGGTGATCCAGCGGACCGGGCGCCCGGCGCTGATCCTGGCGCCCAACAAGACGCTGGCCGCCCAGCTCTACGGCGAGATGAAGAGCCTGTTCGCCGAGAACGCGGCCGAGTATTTCGTCTCCTATTACGACTATTACCAGCCGGAAGCCTACGTCCCACGCTCCGACACCTATATCGAGAAGGAATCGTCGATCAACGAACAGATCGACCGCATGCGCCACGCCGCGACGCGGGCGATCCTGGAGCGCGACGACACGGTGATCGTCGCCAGCGTCTCCTGCATCTACGGCATCGGCGATGTCGAGACCTATGCCCAGATGTCGATCAGCCTGGAGCCGGGCTTGGCCATCGAGCGCAACGCGCTGCTGAAGCAGTTCGTCGAGCTGCAGTACCGCAGAAACGACGGCAACTTCGCGCGCGGCGCGTTTCGGGTGCGCGGCGACAGCGTCGAGATCTTCGCCTCCCATCTGGAGGACCGGGCCTGGCGCATCGGCTTCTTCGGCGACGAGATCGAGGACATCGTCGAGTTCGACCCTCTGACCGGCGAGAAGATGGCGAGCCTGCCCAGGATCGCGATCTATCCCAACAGCCATTACGTGACGCCGAAGCCGACGCTCAACCAGGCGATCAAGTCGATCAAGGCGGAGATGAAGGAGCGGGTCGCCCTGTTCCGGGACCAGGGCAAGTTCCTGGAGGCCGAGCGGCTGGAGCAGCGCACGACCTTCGACATGGAGATGCTCGACGCGACGGGATCGTGCGCCGGCATCGAGAACTATTCGCGCTATCTGACCGGGCGCGCGCCGGGCGAGCCGCCGCCGACCCTGATGGAGTACCTGCCGGAGAACGCGCTGCTGTTCGTCGACGAGAGCCATGTCGCCGTGCCCCAGGTCGGCGGCATGTTCCGCGGCGACTTCAACCGCAAATCGACGCTCGCCGAATACGGCTTCCGCCTGCCGAGCTGCGTCGACAACCGGCCGCTGAAGTTCGAGGAGTGGAACGCCATGCGGCCGCAGACGGTCTATGTCTCGGCCACGCCCGGCAAGTGGGAGATGCAGCGTACCGGCGGCGTCTTCGTCGAACAGGTAATCCGCCCGACCGGCCTGATAGACCCGCCGTGCATCGTGCGCCCGGCCTCGACCCAGGTCGACGACCTGATCGGCGAGGCCAAGGCGGTCGCCGCCAAGGGCCAGCGGGTCCTGGTGACGACGCTGACCAAACGCATGGCCGAGGCGCTGACCGAATACCTGCACGAGGCCGGCATCCGCGTGCGCTATCTACATTCGGATATCGATACCCTGGAGCGCATCGAGATCATCCGCGACCTGCGCCTGGGTGTGTTCGACGTGTTGATCGGCATCAACCTGCTGCGCGAGGGCCTCGACATCCCCGAATGCGCGCTGGTCGCCATCCTGGACGCGGACAAGGAAGGGTTCCTGCGTTCGGAGACCTCTCTGGTGCAGACCATCGGGCGCGCGGCGCGCAATGTCGAGGGCCGGGTCATCCTCTACGCCGACCATATGACGGAGTCGCTCGAAAAGGCGATCGGCGAGACCAACCGGCGACGCGAGAAACAGGAAGCCTGGAACACCGAACACGGCATCACGCCGGAATCGATCCGCAAGGAAATCGGCGACATCCTGCAGGGCGTCTACGAGGCCGACTATGTGACCGTCGACACCGGCGTCGCCGACGCTGCGGAACTGGAAGGCAAGGATCTGAAGACCGTGCTGGCGGAGTTGGAAACGCGCATGCGCACCGCCGCCGCCGATCTGGAGTTCGAGGAAGCCGCCCGCCTGCGCGACGAGATCCGGCGCTTGGAAGCGAGCGACTTGGGCCTGAAAGACGATCCGCAGGCGGCTTACGACCGTAAACCCCGGCGCAAGCGCAAGAGCCGCAAGGGACCCTAACGTCCGATGCGCGGACATAACGATGGTTGAAGCGCTATGAACGACACGTCGATGACCGTCGGCCGCTATCTCGTCGAGCGCTTGAAGCAGGCCGGCATCGGGCACGTCTTCGGCGTGCCCGGCGACTATGTGCTGACCTTCATGGACCGCATCCTG
The DNA here is from genome assembly GCA_028277285.1 of Alphaproteobacteria bacterium. Lineage (GTDB taxonomy): Bacteria > Pseudomonadota > Alphaproteobacteria > SP197 > SP197 > JANQGO01. Next base: position 4,536 of record JANQGO010000267.1, read on the forward strand.
GAAGGCGATCTGGAGCTGATCGGCACGTGCAACGAGTTGAATGCCGGTTATGCCGCCGACGCCTATGCCAGGATACACGGGCTTGGCGTGCTCTGCGTGACCTATGGCGTCGGCAGCTTCAGTTGTGTGAACGCGGTCGCCGGCGCCTATGCGGAACAGGTTCCACTGGTCGTCATCACCGGCGGGCCGCGGCTTGAGCTGCGCAACCCCGCCATGCTGCTGCATCACAGCGTCGGCGATCTCGGCACCATGGATGCGGTCTTCGGGCATATCACGGTGGCGACCGCCAATCTGAGTGATGCCGAGACCGCACCCGACGAGATCGACGCGGTACTGCATGCCTGCCTGTCGCAAAAGCGGCCGGTCTCGATCGAGATCCCGGTCGACGTGGTCGATCTGCCATGTCGCGAACCCGGTCCGTTCGCGCCGCCGCCCGCACCGGAAAGCGATCCGGCGAGCCTTGCCGAAGCGCTCGACGAAGCCATGAACCTGCTGAGCGCCGCCGAACGCCCGGCGATCCTGGCCGGCGTCGAACTGCATCGTTATGACCTGCTCGACGCGTTCGATGCGCTGGTCGAGAAATCCGGCATGCCGGTGGCCACCACCTTGCTCGGCAAGACCGTCATCTCCGAACTCGATCCCCAGGCGGTCGGCGTGTACGAGGGCGCCATGAGCCGGCCAGACGTGCGGAGCGTTATCGAGGATGCGGACCTTCTGTTGTGCCTGGGCGCGTGGATGAGCGAGATGGATCTGGGCGTCTACACCGCCCGGCTCGACGACGACCGCCTGATCAACGCGAACTCCGCGCGTGTGCGCATCCGCCACCACTTTTATGAGCCCGTCGCGCTCGGCGATCTCGTGAGCGGACTTGCGGAACGTATGCCGGACAAGGGTTTGAAGACCGGCTCTTTTGTCCCGGCATCGGACGCGCTGGACCACGCCATTACGGTCCAGCCCGATGCCGACATCACGGTCAAGCGGTTCTATTCGCGTATGAACGATCTGATCAGCGACGACGTCATCGTCATTGCCGATGCTGGCGATGCCTTGATCAGCGCGGGCGATCTGGTCATGCACAGGGATGTCGGCTTTCTGGGCCAGGCGTTCTATCTCTCGATCGGCTTTACCCTGCCCGCAACGCTCGGCGCCCAGCTTGCCGCACCCAACCGGCGGATCATCAGCTTCATCGGCGACGGCGGGTTTCAGATGACCGCCCAGGAACTGAGCACGATCATCCGCCACAACCTGAACCCGATCATCTTCGTCATGAACAACAACGGCTACACGGCCGAGCGGCTGATCCACGAAGGCCCCTACAACGACATCCAGGGCTGGCAGAACCATCGCCTTCCGGAGGTGTTCGGCGGCGGCTGGGGCGTTCGCGTGAAGACCGAAGGCGAGCTGGAAGCGGCGCTGCAGACCGCGTTCGGCCTGGACGACCGGCCGGCGCTGATCGAGGTCATGCTGGACCAGAACGACGCCTCCGAACAACTGAAGCGGTTGTGCGCCCAACTGGCCCCCAAGTAAGCCTGACCGCGAAACCCTTGGACGCGGTGCGGCTTCGCCGTTATCGGTACCCGCCATGACAGAGAGAGCTTCAAACATGCCGGGCGCTGCCCTGGTGACCGGCGCCGGCAAACGTATCGGCCATGCCATCGCCCGCGACCTCGCCGCCCATGGCTGGGCCGTCGCGCTGCACTACAGCACATCGGCTGCAGGCGCGGAGTCGCTGGCGGCTGAGATTACCGCCAATGGCGGCACGGCCGCCGCGCTTCAAGCCGACTTCGCCGACCCCGACGCGGTCGACGGCCTGGTGCCGCGCGCCGCCGGGGCGATCGGCCCCTTGACCCTGCTGGTGAACAGCGCGGCGGTCTTCGACCGCGACGAGATCGGCACGATCGGGCGCGAGACATGGCAGCGCAACATCGACATCAACCTGCGCGCGCCGACCTTCCTGGCCCAGGCCTTCGCCAACCAGCGCCCCGCTGAGGCGAAGGCCAACATCATCAACATCCTGGACCAGCGGGTGTTGAGCCCGACGCCGTTCTTCAGCTCCTACACGGCGAGCAAGATGGGCCTGCATGGCATGACCCAGGCCTGGGCGCTGTCGCTGGCGCCCGGCATTCGGGTCAATGCCATCGGACCGGGCTTCACCCTGCCCAGTCCCAACCAGACCGACGCGCAGTTCGCGGAGTCCGAACGCCTCCAACCGCTGCAGCGCGGCACCTCGCCCCAGGAGATCGCCGACGCCGTGCGCTTCATCGTCGATGCCCCCGCCATGACCGGCCAGATCATCGTGCTTGACGGCGGCCAGCACCTGGCCTGGGCACACCTGAAGGGCGGTTGGCCCCTGGAGGGCTGAACGATGGGCGCCCGCCGCATCTTCGTGCGCGACCTAAAGCTCACGGCATCGATCGGGGTACTGGACCATGAGCGCGAGACGCCACAGGACCTGATCGTGACGATCACCTTGGACGTCGACGACGGCCCCTTGGCGCGCGACGACATCGCCGAGGTCGTCGACTATCGCCGGCCGGTCGAACACGCCCACGCCATCCTGGCGGCCGGGCATATCGATCTGGTCGAGACCTTTGCCGAGCGGCTGGCAGAGGCCTGCCTGGCCGAACCGGGCGTCACGGCGGCCCGGATCCGGGTCGAGAAACCGGCCGCCATCTCCGGCGCCGCGGCGGCGGGCGTCGAAATCAGCCGCCACCGCGAATCGGCTGATTAGGCCCTTGCCCAGGCACCGGCGGTCAAATGGTCAGGTTTTGGCTCAAAACCGTCCCGGCGGAAGGTGATCAGGCCAGAATCAGGCTCTTCGACGGCCGCTTGTGCACAGGCCTTCCACCCCGACGGTCGGCTCGGTCTGTCAAGCGAACTGTCGCCGGGCCGTAAACGCGATGTCACAATGATTTACGAGATAACGACTTTAAATCAATACTTTAGAGGATTTGCCTAAGAAATAGGCAAGCTCGTCAGGTGAGCAGGAATCCTGCGCCCGCGCCATGGTGTCAGGCCATCTGTCTACAGAGTTACCCACAGATTGTGTTGATAGCCCGTGTCCGCCGCCCTAAGCGCCTGAAATCGCTGAGATCGTGGATTGGGCGCCCCTATGGAAAAGCCCGAAACCCCGTGGGCGACACGGTGATCAGGTGACGGAGAGCTGCTGCCGCGCGGCGACAAGATGCTCGTTGACGACCGCCACCGCAGCATCCGCATCGCGCGCCTTCAGCGCGTCGAAGAGGGCCCGGTGCTGGCGGTTATAGGCCTCGATGCTCTCTGCGGTCAGCACCTTGTCCTTCATGGCGTTCCACTGGCGGTGGCCGCGCACGTGGTTGATCTGCCGGTAGATCGAGATCATCAGCGGGTTGTGGGTCGCCTCGGCGACCAGCTGGTGGAAGGTGCGGTCCCACTTGGTGAACGCCTCGGAGCTTTCGCCGGCCTCGTCGAGCGCCTCCAGCGTCTCGCGGATCCGGTCGAGATCGCGCAAGGTCGCGTGCAAGGTGGCGAGTCGGACCATATGCGGCTCGACCGCCAGGCGCACATCGACCAGTTCGAGCGGGCTGGTCACCTCGGCGACGTCCTCCTCCGCCGCTTCCGGACGGAAGGTGACAAAGGTGCCGCTGCCGACCCGGCGGGTGACGAACTTGCTGTGTTCGAGGATGCGCAGCGCCTCGCGCACGGTCGTGCGCGAGCTGGCCAACGCGGTCGCCAACTGCCGTTCGGCCGGCAGACGCTCGCCGTTGACATAGACGCCGTCGAGGGTGCGCGCGAATTGCCACTGCCGAGCTCGAAGAGCGCGGCCGCGATCGCGTCGCAACTGCGCCAGGCGATCCTCGACGGCGTCTATGTCAACGGCGGGCGTTTGCCGGCCGAACGGCAGGTGGCGACCCCG
>JANQGO010000296.1 GCA_028277285.1 Alphaproteobacteria bacterium
CCGGCTGAACGAATAGATGACATCATCGGCGTTGAAGGTCTTGCCGCTGTGGAAGGTGACGCCTTCGCGCAGCTCGAACGTCCACTCCGTTGCGTCGGCGCTGGGCTCCCAACTCGTCGCCAGCCACGGGATGGGCCGCAGGTCTTCGCCGCGGTTGACCATGAGGTCGTAGACCGTGAACCCGCGCAGCAGATCGGCGGTCGAATAGAAACCGGTGGGGTCGAGGGTGTCGACGTTCAGCGCCGACTCGACGCCAACCGTGATCCGGCCGCCTTTCTCCGGCGATTGCGCCTTGGCGGCACTGGTGATCAGACCGGGCAGAGCCGCGGCGCCGACGCCGGCGGCCGCCATACGGCCGGCAAACTCGCGCCGCGAGATGCGCCGCTTGATGAACAAATCCGTCAGATACTTGACTTGCGACATGGATGCCTCCCCTTCGTCACTTTTGGCCCTGCGGGCCCGTCGTTTCCGATAAACCTCAAACTGTGATCACACATTTTAGGCGCTTGTTGGAACGATTCAAGGCCAGCTGGCCGTTTCGACCGGTCACCGCCTGGAATCACGCGCCGGTTCGGGCAATCTCCTCCTTGCGCCGCGCCATATAGTCGCGCAGTTCCTCATCGATCGCCGGATCAAGCGGCGGTGGCTCGTATTCCGCCAGCAGGGATTTCCAGATCCCGTTGGCGCGCCTTGCGGCGTCCTCGCTGCCACGCTCCTTCCAGCTCTCGAAGTTGTCCCAGTCTGAGAGCAGCGGCGCATAGAAGGCGGTCTCATAGCGCGCCAGGGTATGGGCGGCGCCCAGGAAGTGACCGCCGGGATCGACCTCGGCGAAGGCCTCGGCGCCCAGTTCGTCGGGGCTCGTCACGATCGGGACCAGGGTCTCGGCCATCATCTGCAGCATCTCGGCGTCCAGGATGAGCTTTTCGAACGAACAGACCAGACCGCCTTCGAGCCAGCCCGCGGCGTGCAAGACAAGGTTGGTGTGGGCGAGGATGCAGCCCCAAAGCGACATGCCGCTTTCGTAGGCCGCCTGACCGTCCACCGCCTTCGATGCGGTCGTGTTGCTGGAGCGAAAGGCGCAGCCATAGCGGCGCGCCATCTGCGCCGTCGCCAGCGTCAGCTTGACATATTCCGGCGTGCCGAAGGCGGGCGCGCCGGTCTTCATGTCGACATTGGTGGCGAAGTGGCCGTAGATCACCGGCACGCCGCGGCGCACCGCCTGCACCAGCACCGCGCCGAGCAGAAATTCAGCGTTCTGCTGCACCAAGGTGGCGGCGAGCGTCGCTGGACTCATGGCGCCGGCCAACGTGAACGGGGTCAGGCAAATCGGCTGTCCAAGCCGCGCCAGCTCTATCATTCCCTCGGCCATGGGGCCGTCCAGGACCAGCGGCGAGTTGGTGTTGACCCCCGACATGATGGTCGGCGTTGAGGTCAGCGTGTCGTGGTCCAGGCCAAGGCCGATGCGCGTCATCTCAAAGACGTCACGGGCGCGCTGACCGCTGTTCAGCCAGCATGGATGCCATGACTTGTCGGTCAGCGTGATCTGGGCATACATCATATCCATGTGCCGCGACTCCGGCGGCAGATCGAGCGGCTCGAACCCGGCGCCGCCGTCGAAATGCAGCACGTTGAGGCTTTGCACCAGACGCACGAAATCGCACATCTCGGCATAGGTGCCGGCGCGCCGGCCGTTGTCGAGATCGCTGACGAAGGACGGCCCGCAGACGGAAGCGAACGTGATGGCATCGCCGCGCACCTCGACCGACTTCGCGGGGTCGCGCGCGATTGCCGTGTAGCCGCCGGGCAGGCCGGCCATGGTCTCCTCGACAAGTGCAGGGTCAAGCCGTACACGGCCGCTGTCGGCGCAGACGTCGGCGCCGAGCTCGCGCAGGTGGTCGCGCGATGGCGGGTCCAGCACGACCATCCCGTTGTCGCGCAAAAGCGCCAGCGAGGCGCGATGGATGTCCTCGATCTGATCGTCGCTCAAGATGGCGACCGGCGGATAGGGATTGCGGACCGGTTTGAACGGTACCTGCGTGACGCCGTGTTGGCCCTGCCGTCGCTTGTTGCGTCGTTCGCGGCCGCGCTGGCGGACGCTTCCAGCCGATGCACCCATGCCTTTTGCTCCCGAACACCTGGTCCCCATCGCGGGACTCGACACAACCGTGTGGATGCCCGATGATGAACTGTGATCACAGTTTCCGTCAAGCGGTCCGGTTTGGCGTGGGGGTGACATGACAGCAAAAGCAGAGCCGTTGACGGTGCGCGATCCCCGCTACGATATCCTGTTCGAGCCGGTCAAAATCGGTCCGGTCACGGCGAAGAACCGGTTCTATCAGGTGCCCCATGCGACCGGCACCGGCTCGGCCATGCCCAATACCCGTGCCGGCATCCGCGAAGCCAAGGCAGAGGGCGGATGGGCCGTCGTGTGTACCGGCTATTGCTCGATCCATCCGACATCCGACGATCGCCACTACCCATTCTCCAGCTTATGGAACGAGACGGACATCAAGGCGCAGGCGGTGATGGTCGACGCGGTGCACCGGCACGATGCGCTGGCCGGTGTCGAGCTGTGGCATGGTGGCGGCGTGGTCGCCAACAAAGTCACGCGCGAAGCGCCGCTCTCGCCTTCTGGCATCGGCGAACCCGTCTACGTCACCCATCCCATCCAGCCGCGCGCGATGGACAAAGCCGACATCGCGGATCTGTTGTCGTGGCAGCGCGATGCGGCGTTGCGGGCGCGCTCGGCCGGGTTCGACATCGTCTATGTCTATGCCGGCATGGGTTACCTGCCGTTCCAGTTTCTGGTGTCGCGCTACAACAAGCGCACCGACAGCTATGGCGGTGCATTCGAGAACCGGGCCCGCTTGCTGCGCGAGATGATCGAGGTAACCCGCGAGGCCGTCGGCGACGATTGTGCGGTTGCCGTTCGCCTGACGGCCGAGGAGAACATGGGGGCGAACGGATTTCGCGGCGATGTCGAAGGCGAGGCCTTGTTCGACCTGATCGGCGACTTGCCGGATCTGTGGGACGTCAAGCTGGGTTTCGCCGATGACGGCGTGACATCGCGCTTCACCGAGGAGGCGTACCACGAACCATTCATCCGTTACGTCAAAACCAAGACCGGCAAACCGGTTGTCGGCGTTGGCCGGTTCACCTCGCCCGATACCATGCTGCGCCAAGTCAAGAGTGGCGTGTTGGACCTGATCGGCGCCGCGCGGCCATCGATCGCCGATCCCTTTCTGCCCAAGAAGATCGAGCAGGGCCGCCTTGACGAGATCCGCGAATGCATCGGCTGCAATGTCTGTGTCGCGACCTATGCGGAGGGGGTGCCGATCCGCTGCACCCAGAACCCGACCATGGGCGAGGAATGGCGGCGCGGCTGGCACCCCGAACGCATACCGGCGCGCGGCAGCGAGGATCACGTCCTGGTGGTCGGGTCGGGACCGGCGGGGCTGGAATGCGCCCGGGCGCTCGGTCAACGCGGCTATCCGGTCACGCTGGCTGAGGCGGAGAGGGAGCTTGGCGGCCGGGTCGCACGCGAAAGCCGCCTGCCGGGCCTTGGCGCCTGGGCCCGCGTGCGAGACTGGCGTCTCGGCCGGCTCGATGACCTGGCCAATGTCGAGATCTACCGCGATAGCCGCCTCACCGTTGGTAATGTGCTGGAGCTGGCGCCCGACCGTGTCGTGCTGGCGACCGGCGCGCGCTGGGCGCCGGACCTGCCCGACGGTGCGGACGGTGCGGCGCCGGACGTCGCATCATCGATCGTGGTGATGACGCCCGACGACGTCATGGCGGGCGCCACGCCGTCAGGCAAGGTGCTGGTCCTTGATCTCGACCCCTATTACATGGGCGGCGTCATCGCCGAGAAGCTGGCGCGCGACGGCCATGGCGTCCGCCTTGTCACGCCCAATACTGCGGTCTCGCCGTGGACCGCATTTACCGAGGAACAGCACCGGATCATGGTGCGGCTTCTGGAACTCGGCATCGACGTGGTGACCAGCCATGCGCTTCAGGCCGTCGACGGCAAGGGCGCGGAACTGGCTTCTGTCTATGACGGCAAACCGCAAATCGTGGCCTGCGACACGCTTGTCGTCGTCGGGTCACGCCGGCCTGTCGGCGATCTTGCTAAAGCACTTGACGAGCGCGGTGACGACGCCCAAGCGGCCGGCATCAAGGATGTTCGAGTTATCGGCGATGCCTACGCGCCCGGCGCCATCGTTCATGCCGTCGCATCGGGCCACCGCTATGCCCGTGAGCTCGACGCCAACGATCTGACGGTTCGTGTCGAGCCGGGCGACGGTACCTATGTTCGGGGAGGTCGCTGACCCATGGACTATGCCGATCCCTTTCATGTCGCGAAGAAAACGCCGGGCGCCGGCCTGAAGGACTTCGAGCCGCAGATCGATATGGCGCGCATGCGCCGTTACCGCCTGGACCGCGTGCGCCACGAACTTCAGCGCCGCGATATCCCCGCCTGCCTGCTCTACGACATGGCGAACATCCGTTACGCCACGGGCACGCGGAACATGGCGGTTTTCACTGGTCACTACCCGACCCGCTATGCCTTCGTGACCGCGGACGGTCCGGTCATTCTGTTCGATAACGAGGTCGGGATCAGCCCTCAGGACTTCACCGGCACGGTCGACGAACTGCGCCCGCCCCGCAACTGGTACTTCGAAGCCCATGGGGATCATGTCGCCGATGCGGCAGCTGCCTGGGCCGATGAAATCAACGATCTGTTGGTGCAACACGGCGGCAGGAACCGCCGGCTTGCCGTCGACCGTATGGGCGCCATGGGGTTTGCGCCGCTCGCTGCCTACGGCATCGAGATCTGTGACGCCCAGGCCGTGCTGGAGCGGGCCCGCGTCATCAAGTCGCATGACGAGATCGCCTGCATGTCGGTTTCGGTCGCTGTCTGCGAGGCCGGCATTGCCCGCATGCACGCCGCGCTTGAGCCCGGCCTGACCGAACAGCAACTGTGGTCGGTGATGGCGAACGCCAACAACGAGCTGGGCGGCGAATGGATGGAAACCCGGCTGCTGACCTCGGGCGGCCGCACCAATCCGTGGTATCAGGAATGCGGCGAAAAACTGATCCGCAGCGGCGAGCTCGTCGCCTTCGATACCGACATGATCGGGCCCTTCGGCTATTGCTGCGATATGTCGCGCACCTTCTTGTGCGGGCCGTCGAAGCCGACCGACGAACAGAAGCGGCTCTACGCCCTCGCGCATGCCGAGATCGAACACAACATGGCGCTCCTGAAACCCGGCGTGACGTTTCGTGAGGTGACCGACAGCGTTTTCAAGGCCCCCGAAGCGTTCTTACCCAACCGCTACTCCTGCGTCATGCACGGGGTCGGTCTGGTCGATGAGTATCCCGACATCGTTCATCCCTTGGACTGGAACGACTTCACCGCCGACGGTGTGATCGAGGAGAACATGACCCTGTGCGTCGAAAGTTACATCGGTGAGGTCGGCGGTTCCGAGGGCGTCAAGCTGGAGGAACAGGTCCTGATCACCGCCGATGGTGTGCAACGTCTTTCGATGTATCCCTTCGAAGACGACCTCCTGTCGTGACCTATCAGCTCTATCTCGCCCCCAACACCTACGCGTTGACGGTCCAGGCGCTGCTGGAAGAGCTCGAGGTGGCGCACGAGCTCCACTGGGTGGAGATCTTTCAAGAGACGCCCGATCCGGACCTTCTCGCAGTCAGCCCCCACTTGCGCGTGCCGGCGCTGAAGGGCAACGGCATGGTCATGGTCGAGACCGGTGCCATCGCACTCTATCTGGCCGAACGGCATGGCGACGGCGCCCTGCTGATCCCGCCCTGTGACCCCGGCCGTCCGCTGTTCCTGCAGTGGTTGCACTATTTCGCCACCACGTTGCAGCCGGATGTCCTCATCCAGTTCCATCCGGAGGTCTATGCGGAGGATCGGCCGACGCAGGCGCGGATCATGAAGGCCTCCATGCGGCGCTTGGCCGGTGTCTTCGACGTGCTGAACGACGCGCTCGCCGACGGTCCCTATTTCTTCGGGGAACGTCTGACCGTGCTCGACTTTCTGTTCGGCATGCAGGCGACATGGCCGGAGATCTACCCGCGTCCCATCGAGAGCTACCCCAATCTCTACCGTCATCAGAAGGCGATGCTGGCGCGCCCGTCCGTACGCCGGACACTCGACATTCACATCGCGCGCAAACACGATAACGGTGAGACCATGGAGCTTGCGCTGCCGATGTGAGCACGGGAGCGCCGTCATACTCTCAATGCGAAGGAGGACGAAGTCGTGGCGACCAATCTGCGTTACACCGGTTACCACCAGGATCAGAACACGGCGTTTGACGAAGAGCTCGCGCTGGTGGGGCGCGGCACGCCGTGCGGCGAATACATGCGCCGGTTCTGGCACCCCGTCGCCATGACGTCGCAGGTCGAGGACGTGCCGCTTCTGATCCGCCGCTTCGGCGAGGACCTCGTGCTGTTCCGCGACAAGAAGGGGCGCTATGGGCTGGTTCACCGCCACTGCCCGCACCGCAACGCCTCGCTGGAATACGGCATCCCAACGGAATGCGGCATCCGCTGCTGCTATCACGGCTGGCACTTCGATATCGACGGCACGCTCTTGGAAGCGCCGGCCGAAGCGGACGACACCAAGGTCAAGCAACAGGTGCGGCTCGGTGCCTATCCGGTGCGCGAGTACCGCGGCCTGATCTTTGCCTATATGGGGCCGCCGGAGGAGGAGCCAGCGTTTCCGATCTACGACACCTTCGAGATCGAGGACGGCGAACTCGTGCCCTATGAGGTGACGCAGCCGTGCAATTGGCTGCAGATCGCCGAGAACTCGGTCGATCCCATGCACGTCGTCTTCCTGCACACGCGCGTCAACATCGTGCAGTTTACCGAAAAGCTCGGCTACTGGCCGGTGATGGACTGGCGCGAACGGCCGATCGGCCTGTTCTATACAAAGGCCCGGCGGGTCAATGACTACATCTGGATCTCGACCAACGATGTTATCCTGCCGAACTTCACCCAGGCCGGCGCTGTCTACGAGAACACCGACGGCACCGAGCCCAAGTACTTCGGGCGCTGCTCGTTCACCCGCTGGGTCGTGCCGGTCGACGACACCAACACGACGATCCTCGCCTATCGCCATTTCAACAAGCGGGCGGAGACCGCGCGAGACGAGTGGAAGACGCCGGAAGCGCTCGAGAAGATCGATATCGGCGAGCTCAGAAGCCGGCCCTATAAGGAGCGCCAGCGCAATCCCGGCGACTACGAAGCCTTTATCGGGCAGGGGCCGATCTCGCCCCATGTGCGCGAGAACCTGGTGACCTCCGATCGGGGTGTCGCGATGTACCGTCTGCGCCTGCGCAACGAGATCAAGAAACTGCAGGCCGGCGAAGTGCCGTTGCAGCCTGCGGCCTATGTCGACAACCCGATCCCGACCTATGGCAGCGATACGGTAATACGCCTGCCGGCATCCGATGACGACGAGGCCGCCATCGCCGCCTTGCAGCGCCAGGTCGGCGACATCTACGAAGAAGCCGACCGCATCAAGGGCGAGGCGCGCTACGACTATCTGGCCGAACGTCTGGCGCCGCTCAACACCTAACGCATCTCCGTCTACAGCAGTGGCTTGATCTCAGACGGGACTGCCACATGGGCGGCCGCGTGCATCGTAGAAACTGTATACATTATACATCATACTGTACAAGTCCGTGAAGGTGGTTCAGAGTTGCTGAGAGCCTTGATCGCGCTGGTCGGCGTGGCATGGCGGCAGAAAACCGGCCGGACGAACGGCCGTTCAAGAGGGGAGATCAGTCATGAAAAGCGAAGGAAATCAAAGGTTTGCCGGTGCGGACCGGCGATCGGTGCTGGGCGCCATGGCGGCCGCCGGGGTCGTACCGGTCGTCGCGGGCGGCATGGCGCGGACGGCGAACGCCGCAAGCGATCTCGTCGTCTTCGATTGGACGGGTTACGAAATCCCCGAACTGCACCAGGAGTACATTGAGAAGTACGGCACGTCGCCGGACGTCGCCGTCTACGCGGACGTGCACGAGGCGTTCAACAAGATCCAGGCGGGCTACCGCTGCGACACCGTGCATCCGAACATCTGGGATGTCAGGCGTTTCTACGACGCCGGCCTGTTGCAGCCATGGGATACGTCGCGCTTGAATCACTGGGACGATGTCTTCCCCCAGTTCCCGACCATGGCCGGCGCTCAGTATGACGGCGAGCAGTACCTGATCCCGACCGACTGGGGCATCAATGCCTTGATCGTGCGGTCCGACCTTGTCGATCTGGAAGCCACCGAGCCGAGCTGGACCATGCTGTGGGACAGCCAATATGCCGGACGCCTGTCGATGAACGCGGAGATGGAAGCCGCGGTCAAGACAACGGCGCTGGTCCTGGGTATCGAGGACCCGTACAACGCGACCGAGGAGGAGGTTGCCGCGATCCGCGACAAACTTGCCGAACAGCGCGAACTCATCCGGTTCTATTGGTCGGATCCAACCGAGCTTTCGCAAGCCATCGCCGCCGGCGAGGTCGTTGCCGCCTGGGCCTGGCCCCAGGTCTATGGCGATCTCTTGAAGGAAGGCGTTCCCGTCGCCTATCTGACGCCGAAGGAAGGCGTTAACAGTTGGGCGACCGGCTTTGTCCGACTGGCCGAGGCACCGGGCAAGGAACAGAACGCCTATGACTATGTGGACGCATGGCTGGCGCCTGGAACCGGTAAGTGGCTGATCGAGAACTACGGTTATGGCCACACCAACCGCAAGTCCTTCGAGATGGTCTCGCCTGAAGTGTTGGATGAGAAAGGACTCGCCGACCCCGAAGCGATGATCGCGGGCGCGCGTGTCGCGTCGGAGTTCGAACCGCAACTGCGCGACCAACTGGTCAACATGTATGAAGAGATCAAGGCCGGGTTCTAAACCCGCCTGACGGGTGTCTTCATGGGCAAAACACACGCTCAGCGCGCCGGATGGCCGACGGCGGAAGACGGCATGCGCCTCGCAACGACATTCGTCGTCTTGGACCTTGTGCCCGATTCTGCACTCTGTATACATCGGCACGGACGTTTGAGGTGCCGGCTGCTCCTGCCGCAGCCGGCGCCTCAGCGATGGGCCAAGGCCAATCGTTGGGGGGTGGTGTGAGCAGTTCTGATATGGCGTCGGCGACCAAAATACGGGCCGTCGATGACGCAGCGGCGGGGGACAAGCCGACATTCACGCGCATCAAACCGGCAAGTCTCGCCGACGAGGTCGTCGAGCAAATCGTCGAGGCGATCGCCAATGGCATCTTGGCACCTGGCGAACGGCTGATTGAGACTGAGATCGCCAACCAGCTGCATGTCAGCCGGGTACCCGTACGCGACGCACTCCGTGCGCTTGAGAAACAGGGGATCGTGGTCGCGACGCCGCATCGCGGCGCGCGTGTCATGGAGATCAACCTCGATCTTTACCGGCAGGTGCAGGAGGTGCGCCTGGACCTGGAGCTTCGCGCCATCGCCGACCTTTGCGCCCGTCTCGCCGAGGAACCGGCGATTGGCGAGGAACTCGACAGACACCTGGCCGAACTCGATGTCGCGGTCGCTGCCAACGATCGCGATCACTACAACCAGCTCGACATCGAGTTTCACCGCTGGATTTGCCAAAGCGCGCAAAACCATGTCGTCGCCACCTTGTGGGAGGCGTTGTCGCGCCATCTGACCATCCTGCTGGGGCTGATGACAGAGGACTGGCAGGACATCGGGAAGTCACAGGGCGATCATCGCAAACTGGCGCGGCTGATGAAGGCCAACGATGTCGAGCGCGTCCGCGATCTGATGACCGACCACTTTTTCAAGGACATAGAGCGCGTCGACTACGATCCCGTCATCCACCGTTTCACCATGCGCCCAGCGAAACGGCGGGCAAGACGTGGCCGATAAGGAAGCCATGGCGTCACTTTCCGGCAAGGTTGCGTGGGTGACCGGCGGTGCGACGGGGATGGGCAGGGCGACCGCCTTGAGGCTCGCCGAGGCGGGCGCCGACGTCGCCATCGGATCGTTGACGGAGGATCTACGCGGCAATCTGACGTCGGATCGTCAAACAGCCCTGACGCCATCGGCCGATCAGCTCGCCGACACAGCCGCGGAACTGGAATGCCATGGGGTTCGAACCCTGGCCATGCCGCTCGACGTGACCGATGATGTTTCTGTGCA
>JANQGO010000302.1 GCA_028277285.1 Alphaproteobacteria bacterium
CGGCTGGCAGACCATCGCCGACGCCGAGATGACGCTGCACATACCCTGATGCGGCGTCAGCGCCAGCGGCGCAGACCCCGATAGCCGGTGACCGCGTTGCGCGCCAGCGCGCGCTCGCGCTGCAGGATGTAGAGACCGCTCATGACCAGAACGGCGGAGCCGGCGACCAGGCTCCACGATGGGACGTCGTGCCAGATGACGAAACCCAGGAGCCCGGCCCAGATCAAGGCGACATAGTCGAAGGGCGCCAGCAGCGACGGCGCGGCGCGGCGAAACGCTTCGACGCCCAGGTACTGCCCGATCGTGCTGGCGAACGCGATGCCGAGCAGCAGGACCAGTCCCATCCAGTCCATGGCAACCCAGGTATCGAGCAGCACAACGCCAAGCGCCATGATGACGAGGATGTAGCCGTTGACCCAGACCAGGATGACCGAGGTCGATGTCGCCACCGCCAGCTTGCGCGTGGCGATCGCGGCAAGCGCGTAGAAGGCGGCGGAGGCGAGCGCCCACAGCGCCGCCGGCTGGAACACCGCCGTGCCCGGTTCCATAATGATGAGGACGCCAATGAACCCGACGACGACCGCCGCCCAGCGCCTTGGCCCGACCTTTTCTTTCAGCAACGGCACGCTCAGCGCGGTAATGAACAACGGTCCGGCGAACGAGACCGCGACCGTCTCGGCGAGGGGAAGCACCTTGAGTGCCTCGATGAAAGTGATGAAGGACGTCGTGCCAAAGACGACGCGCATCAGGACAATTCGGTGACTGACGAAACCCAGTCGGCGCAGACCGCCGCTGCGCGCCACCAGTATCAACGCAAACGGGACCGCGACCAGGCTGCGGATCAGAATGATCTGGGTAAAGTGATACTCGCCGGCGACCCATTTGACGATGGCGTCGGACACGGCGAACGCGGCGATCGACAGGCTGATCAGAACGATCGCGACGACCGGCGAGCCCTGGCCGGCGGGTTTTGCGGAGTCTGTCACGTTGGTGTGGTCCGAATGGACGTTGGAGACTCCCGCATAGAGCCATGGCGGGCGCAGCGCAACGCTTTGAGCAGATCGCACTTTATCTGAATCGCTTGCGATCCAGATAAAGTGCGTGAATCTGCTCTAACTATCTGATCGAGAGCGGATTCACGCGACTAATCAGAGACGCTCGGTGGCTCTGATGAATCGCGATCCGCTCTGGAATGGGGTTCCTAGCGGCCGCGCGCGTGGCGCACCATGACCAGACCGCTGACGATCAGGACGGCCGCACCCAGGCCGACCTGCCAGGTCGGCACCTCGCCGAACATCAGATAGCCGACGATGACGACATAGATGAAGGCGACATAGTCAAACGGTGCGACGGTCGCGGCGCTGGCGTGACGGTAGGCCTGTGCCAGCAGAAACTGCGCCAGCGTCGCCAGGGCGCCGACGGCGAGCAGCAGCGCCAGATCGCCAGGCGGCGGCGTGACCCACACGAAAGGCTGCGCCGGCAGGAGAACCACAACGACGAACAGGTTGGTGAAGAGAACGATGGTCAGGCTGCTTTCCGATTTGGTGAGGTCGCGCGTCGTGACCATGGCGAGCCCATAAATCGCCGCGCCCAGCAGGGCGACGATCGCCCACTGGGTCGCCACGCCGCTGCCCGGCTCCATGATGATCACGACACCGACAAAACCGACGGCGATCGCGATCGCGCGCGTGATGCCGACCTTCTCTTTCAGGATCGGAATGCCGAACAGCGCGATGAAGATGGGGCCGGTCATGAAGATGGTGAACGCGTCGGCCAGCGGCATGTTGGCGAGCACCAGATACATCAGCGCAACGCCGATCAGGCTGGTATAGCCGCGAAACATCAGCAGAACGAAACGACGCGGCCTCAGATCGGCGAAACGTCCGAGAGACAGGATGGCCACCAGCATGGCCGCCAGCATCACCGCCGAGCGGACGAACTGGATCTGCAGCACCGGATAGTCGGCGGTCAGGTAGCGGACCAGACCGTCCTGAAGAGCATAGAAGATGACCGCAACATTGATATAGGCGATGCCCAGCAGCGGCCTGTCACCAACCCTCACGCCTTGGTCTCGCCCGCCATGCGTCTGAACTGCCGCGCTTCGTCATAGATGATGAAGATGCCGCTGCCGATCAGAAGCGCGGCGCCGGCCATCAGGTTCCAACTGGGGACCTCGGCAAAGACGAGATAACTGACGATCGCGATATAGAGCACGCCCATATAGTCGAAGGTGATCACCGTGTTGGCAGCGGCGAAGCGATAGGCCTGCATCATCAGATACTGCGTGATGCCCGCCAGAAGACCGACGACGAAGAGAATCAGCAATTCCCAGGCCGGCGTCGACGTCCAGAGGAAGGGCATGAACGGCAACAGAGCCAGACTGCCAAAGAGCGGGAAATAGAACACGATCGTCAGACTGTCTTCGGTGCGCGTCAGGACGCGGTTGACCATCATGGCGAGCGCATAGGCGCCGGCCGAGACAAACGCCACCAAGGCCCAGACATTGAACAGGCCGGCGCCCGGGCGCATGACGATGGCAACGCCGATAAAGCCCAGAACGATGGCGCCCCATCGCGCGCCCGGCACGCGTTCACGCAAGAGCCAGCCCGATAGCGCCGCGACGAAGATCGGCGCTGACAGGCTGATCGTGGTCGCGTCGTCGAGCTCAAGAAACTTGATGCTGAAAAAGAAGCTTCCGCTCGCAATGGCGCCCAACACGCCGCGCACGACCAGAAGCCACCATCTGTCGGCTTTGAACAGCTCGGGCCGTCTCATGCCGATGATGGCGGCGCCGACCAGAATCGCCATGACGAAGAATCGTATGAAGGCAATCTGTATCGGCGAATAGTCCTCGGTCAGGAATCGAATCAAGGCCTCGTTGCAGGCAAGGATCATCAAGGCGACGTTGATGTAGACGATGCCAAGCAGCGGCCGGTGGACGTGGCTGGCCATCAAGGCGGCCTGCCGGAAGCCGCGCGCCTCAGCGCCGCCTCCCGATACACCGTGTAAAGACCACTCGCGACCACGATCAATGCCCCCGCCACAGACCACAGGTCCGGAATGTCGCTCCAAACGACATAGCCCAGGATAACAGCCCAGACGAGCGCGAAGTATTCGAACGGCGCGACGACCGAGAGCGGCGCGGCGCGGAACGCGCTGGTCATGCAGAACTGGGCCAGACCGGCGCACAGGCCGACCGCGGCGAAGAGACCCCAGTCGACAGCGCTGGGCATCAGCCATTTACCGGGCAACACCAGCAACACCAGACCGCTGCCGATGCAGTTGAAGACGACCTGGTAGAGCACCATCGTCTCCGCGGATTCGGTCACGCCCAGGCGGCGCGTGCGCACAAACGCCATGCCGAAGAAGACGACCGACGACATCGCCAGCATGGTCGCCGCCAGCGGGAATTCGCCGCTGGGGCCGACGATCAGCAGAACACCGAAAAACCCGGCGAAGATCGCCGCCCAGCGCCTGGAATCAACGCTCTCGCCCAGAAGCAGCGCGCCGAACGCGGTGACCACCAGCGGCATTGCCATGCCGACCGCGACCATGTCGGCGAGCGGTACCATGTCGAGCGCACCGACCCAGGTGGCGAACGCCATGAACAACAGAAAACTGCGGAACAGCAGCGGGCCGAACTTGCGCGTCTTCAGTGTCTTGCGCACGCCTGCGCGGCGAACGAGCACAAGGACGGGGACCAGCGAAAAGACCGAACGCAGCAAGAGGAGCTGATAGACGAAGTACGCCGTCACCAGCCACTTGTTGAGGGCGTCATGCCAGGCAAACAGCGTGATACCGACCAGCATGAAGGCGATGCCGTGCATCCGGCCGCGCCAGTCGCCGTCGGGGGATGGATTGGATGACACGGCAGGCCCGCCCCGAGATTGGAGCGGGCACTATCGGTTTCTTAGGATTGGCAGGCAAGCGGGCATCAGCCCCCTCACCCAGCTCCGGCTAAGGCGCTGTCGCGCCAAAGCCTTCACATCCCTTGCATGTTGTTGATGGCCTTTATGGCGTAAGCCTTGAGGGCGATCCTCGGGGGGTGGCCACCCCCCGAGGACCGGATGGGCGGGACCGAGCAT
>JANQGO010000355.1 GCA_028277285.1 Alphaproteobacteria bacterium
TCTTCTGCGCGAACCCGGCAGAGGGTGCTCGGAGTCGCTGAACTCGGCAAGCCGGGCCTCCACCTTGTTCAGCAGACGATCGATCGGGTCGTCGCCTGGCGCGATGCGAAGCCAGGCTAAATGCAACCGGCCCCTGATGCTCCCATCACGTGAAGACGGCCACCGTGGGCGCATGACGAGGCGCCGTTCGCCGTCAACGGCCATCCGTGGTGACGGAAATCGGTCGATGAACGATAATCGAACGCATGAACAATGGCTGTTGCCAAGGACATGTGGACATCGCGGCGTTGGAGACGCGGCAGCGTCGCGTCTTGACCTATGTGCTGGTGATCAATGCCGGCACCTTCTCGATGATGGTTGCCGGCGCGGCGCACAGTGGTTCGTCAGCGCTGCTTTCGGGCGCCTTGGACAATCTCGGCGACGCGCTGACCTATGCGATGAGCCTGGCCGTCGTCGGCGCCGGTTCCGCGGCCAAGGCACGGGTCGCCTTGTTCAAGGGTTTACTGATCTTCGGCGCCGCTGTCGCCGTGGCTGTTCAGATCGGTTGGCACTTACGCCATCTCGAAACGCCGATCTTCGAATCCATGGGTATCGCCGCGCTTCTCAACCTGGCGGCCAACCTGCTGTGTCTGCGATTGCTGTATCCCTACCGCAATGGCGACGTGAATATGACGTCGGTCTGGGAGTGCTCGCGCAACGATGTCGTCGAAGGGCTTGCCGTGATTGCGGCGGCTGTTGCGGTGTGGCTGTTTGATTCCGGGTGGCCCGATATCTTGATCGCAATCGCCTTGCTGGCCCTGTTCTTACGCTCCGCGACCCGTGTTCTGGGCGGCGCATGGCGAGAGCTCGATACGGCACATTCATCGCGCGCATGATTGGCTCGCCTCTGCGCAGGGACGGCGCCGGGCGCGTTAATGCCGCGGCGCCGCCCGTCGCATTCGCCTCAACCGTGGCAGGCGCAGCCGGCGTGTTCGCAGCCGGCGCCCTTCGGGTGCCCATCGGCGCAGGCTTCACTGCAATAGTTGCGATCGCTCTTCTTCACGGCATCGTTCACGTCGACGATGCAGACGCAATCCGCGCAGGCACATTTTTGCTGGCTCACGTTCACCATTAGTCGTCTCCTTCGTGTGGCTCATCGGAACCGCCATGTTCGTGGATGAACAGGTGGTCGATCATGATCTTCAGAACATCGCGCACGCAGGCATCGGCCATCGAATAGAACACCTGCTTGCCCCGTCGTTCGCCCCGCAGCATGCGCGCGGCACGCAACAGCCGAAGGTGGTGACTGACCAGGGATGCAGAGAGGCCCAGTTCGTCGGCGATGTCGCCGGCGGGGATCTCACGCTCCATGCAGACCACCACGATCGACAGGCGGGTAGGATCCGCCAGCAACCCGAACGTTTCGGCAAGCTGGGCTGTCTGGTCTGGCTGTAATCCGTCATTCCGCATGAGTATACATTTAAACCATTGTTCAATTGTAAACAAGTGAAATTCCGTCAGGGAGCCGACTTTCTGGTCCCTGCCGAACGTTGCGAAGGGGCCCGAGCGGACCTGCTACTGTGTTGAGAAAATCGGCCGTTTTCGTGCCCCCAACGGACCCTGGCCGAACACGGATCCAACCAGACTCTAAAAGGGCGTCTCGTCCATGAAGCGCCGCAACACGTTGGCGGTGAGGGTCGAGATGTTGTTGTCGTAATCGTTGACGGGAAGCGCGCTGCCATAGGCGATCGAGCCGGTCGAGAACACCGCGCCGCCGTTCGTGGTTTCGAAGAATACCATGTCGGCATGCACCTTGTCGCAGACGTCGCCGGTCGTGCCCATGAAATTGAACAGCATGTCCTCGACCACCATCACCAGCGCTTCGGTATGGCGCTCGGAACGGGCGACGACCAGCGAA
>JANQGO010000357.1 GCA_028277285.1 Alphaproteobacteria bacterium
GTGCACGGGGATGCGGATGGTGCGCGCCTGGTCGGCGATCGAGCGGGTGATCGCCTGGCGGATCCACCAGGTGGCGTAGGTCGAGAACTTGTAGCCGCGCCGATACTCGAACTTATCGACGGCTTTCATCAGGCCGATATTGCCTTCCTGGATCAGGTCCAGGAACTGCAGGCCGCGGTTGGTGTACTTCTTGGCGATCGAGATGACGAGACGCAGGTTCGCCTCGACCATTTCCTTCTTCGCCTGGCCCGCTTCCTTTTCGCCCTTCTGGACGGTGTGCACGATGCGCTTGAATTCGGCGATGTCGAGCTCGGTCTCACGCGATACCCCGACCATCTCGTTGCGCATCTCCATGATGCGTTCGCCGTCGCGCTCGACATAGGTCGACCAGCCGCGGCTCTTCAGGCCGGCAACGTGTTCGATCCAGTCGGGCTTGAGCTCGTGGCCGACATGGTGCTCCAGGAACTCCGGGCGTTTGATGCCGCGGCGCACGGCCATCTTCAACAGCGTGCCTTCGGCTGTCAGCAGGCGGCGGTTGTAACCGTAGAGCGCGTCGACCATTGCTTCGATACGGTTGTTGTGCAGCTTGACCTTGCTGACGAGCTCATAGATCTCGCGGTTCAGCTTGTCGTAGCGCCGGCGCGTCGCGGCCGGCAGTTCCTCGCCCGCCATCTTGGCGGCGAGGCGTTCCTGCTGGACCTTCTTCAGGCGGTTATAGGCGCGCGCGACCTGATTGAAGGTCTGCATGACGTCGGGCAGCAGCGCCTGTTCCATCGCCGCCAGCGACACATTCGCCTCGGCGTCATCATCATCATCGTCGTCGGTTTCGCCCTCGGTGGTGGCCTCTTCGTCCTCGCCGTTTTCAGCCTTGGCCTTTTCCGGCTTGGGCTTGTCGTCGGCGCCGTTGGCCGCCGCGCCGTTGCCCGACGTAGCAGGCGCCGCGGCCTGTTCCGTGGCGGCACCGTTGGCACCGTTGGCGCCATTGGCGTTGTTCGCGGCGTCAGGACCGCCGCCATAAGTACCCTCAAGGTCGATGATGTCGCGCAACAGGACCTGTTCTTCCTGCAGCATGTCGCGCCAGGCGACGATGGCGCGCAATGTCAACGGGCTTTCGCAGATGCCGCGGATCATGCGGTCGCGGCCGGCCTCGATACGTTTGGCGATGGCGATCTCGCCTTCGCGCGACAACAGCTCGACGCGGCCCATCTCGCGCAGATACATGCGCACGGGGTCGTCGGTATAGCCCATCTCGGGCGCTTCGGTGGTGGTTGTCGTCGTGGCCGGTGTGGCGGTCTTGTCTTTGGCGGCGGCGCTGTCGTCGGTCGCGGCGTCATCGCTTTCTTCGCTTTCGACGACATTGATGCCCATCTCCGAGAGCATCGCCATGGTGTCCTCGATCTGCTCGGAGGTCACCTCGTCCTGGGGCATGGCGTCTGAGATTTCGTCGACGGTGACGTAGCCGCGCTCTTTGCCCTTGGCGACCATCTTCTTGATCGCGGCATTGACGGAATCAAGAAGCGGGTCGTCCCCAGCGTCGCCGCTGCGTTCGTCGGTTTCAGCTTCAGCCGGTTTTGTCGCCATGCTTGTTCTTCTCCTTAGAGTCCGCGGCCGGTGCATCGCGCCTGCGGACCGCCCCTTTGTCTCATCGGCCGCTCGCCGTGGCGCGGCTCAGGATCGTTCTCCGGCCGAGGCCAGTGCGGGGTCGATCTCCGTTACCCGCGCCTCGGTTGCCTGCTTATGCTCCTGCCGCGCTTTGAGCCGTTGCCACGTTTCATCGCTTGGGTTGTCAGCAAAAGCGGCCACGTCGGCCGCCAGTTCCGCATCCCAATGCTGCTGTTGGTGAAGGTCGAAGGTGTGTTGCCACAATCTCTCGGCCTCGTCCACCGTCTCAAAGCACGCCAAAGGACTGGTCAACCGCGCCCCACGCTCGCCTGCGATCCGGTTCACGACGTCCACCAATCCGTGGTCAGACAGGTGGCGATGGATGACCTCGCTGTCAAGCGTCTCGTGGGTCGCCGCAACATCAAGCAGGGCGCGGCGGACCTCGTCAAAACCCGGCGTCTCCAGATGAATCTCCATCATCCGATCGGCGACCCGCTCGATTAGCGGCGGATGTACCAGCGGAAGCCCGACCAGGAGGCGTTCTGCCCGTAGATTCACACCCTTAGCACCGGCGCCCAGGGGATCGGACGGTTTGATTTCCGGCATGGCGGCGCGTTGCGGCTGACCGGGTCGGGCGTCAGAGCGGCGGCCGGCCCGGCCGGTTTCGTGGCGCCGTGCACCGCCGCGCGTCGACCGAAACGCCGTACGCAGCTTCTCTCTGATGGCGCTTCTGTAGTGGAATTGCACGTTCTGGTTGCCTATACGTGCTACCGCCTGGTTGAGATCGCGCTCCAGTCCGGCCCGCTTCTCCGGCGTATCGACGCGCCGGCCCTCGCATTGGGCGCGCCACAGCATGTCGATCAGCGGCACCGCCCCCGCCTTGACCTGCGCCATGGCGCCGGGTCCGCGCGCCTGGATCAGGCTGTCGGGGTCTTCGCCGGGCGGCAGCATGGCAAAGCGCAGTGAGCGGCCGGGCTCCAGCATGGGCAAGGCGCGATCGACCGCGCGCATCGCCGCGCGCAGGCCCGCAGCGTCGCCGTCGAAACACAGCACCGGCTCATCCGCCAGCTTCCACAACAACATCAACTGCGATTCGGTCAGCGCCGTCCCCAGCGGCGCCACCGCGTGCTCGAAGCCGGCCTGGGCCAGCGCGATGACATCCATATAGCCCTCGGCGACGATCACCGTGCCCGCGTCGGCGGCGGCTTTGCGCGCCTGGGCGAAGCCGTAGAGCATGCGGCCTTTATGAAACAGCGCCGTCTCCGGCGAGTTCATGTACTTCGCCGGATGGTCGCCCAACGCCCGGCCGCCAAAGGCGACGACCCGGCCGCCGCGATCGGTGATCGGGAACATCAGGCGATGGCGGAACTTGTCGATGGCATCGCGCCCGTCGTCGCCGCCGGTCAGAAGACCGGCCTGACCGATCAGCTCGGGGTTGATGTCCTTGTCCTTCAGATGGCGGATCAGGCGGTCGCGGCCATCGGGCGCCAGCCCCAAACGAAAACGTTCGACCGTCCCGCGCTTGAGGCCGCGGTCCCGCAGGTAGGCGCGCGCCTCGGCACCGCCAGCGCCGGCAAGTTCGCTCTCGAACCAGCGGCACGCGGTCTCCAACACATCGTGCAGGGTCGCCGCCCGCCGGGCGCGCTCGCGTTCTTCCGGCGACTGGCGCGGCATCTCCAGGCCGGCCAAACCGGCGAGCCGTTCGATCGCTTCGGGAAACGGCAGGTTTTCCGTGCGCATCACCCAGTCGATCACACTGCCATGGGCGCCGCAGCCAAAGCAGTGGTAGAACCCCTTGTCCTCGGCCACCGTGAACGACGGCGTCTTCTCCTTATGGAAAGGACACAGACCGAGATGCTCGCGGCCGCGCCGGGTCAGCTTGACCGAACGACCGACGAGGTCGGCCAGCGCGACGCGGGCGCGGATCTCATCGAGGAATTGCGGCGGGATCGTCACGGGAGCCGCACCCCTTTAGCTCAAGCGCTGTTTGACCAGCGCGCTTGCTTTGCCGGCATCGATCTGGCCGGGATAGTTTTCCTTCAACATGGCCATGACGCGGCCCATGTCCTTTAAACCTTTGGCCTCGGTCGTGGCGATGACCTTATCGATCACCGCGGCGGTCTCGGCCTCGTCCATCTGCTTGGGCATGAAGCGGCGGATGACCTCGATCTCGGCCTCTTCCTGTTCGGCCAGCTCGGGCCGCTGCCCCTTGCGGAACTGGTCGGCGGCTTCCTGGCGCTGGCGCACCATCTTGGCCAAGAGGTCGAGCACCTGATCATCGGGCACGCCGTTCGACTCACCGGCGCCGCGCGCGGCGATGTCGCGGTCCTTAAGCGCCGCCTGCACCAGCCTCAGCGTCGATGTCGTGCATTTGTCCTTCGCTTTGACGGCCTGTTTCAAAGCGTCGGCAATCTCTTGTCGCAGTGTCATGCCCTTGACGGGGCTCCCAGAAGAAGGCGGGCATCATAAACAGCGCGCGCCTGTGTGTCGAATCACGTGATTTCTCTAAATACATGAAATAGAACAAAAAATCAAAACTAGGAAGGCTTGACCTCGGCACGGGATTTGCTTATACCCTGCGCGATCCGCCGTTGGGCACGGCGGTCCTTCCGCACGGTTACAGGAACGCATGGTCGCATCCGATTCAACGCCGGCGCCTTGGGCAACGGCGGCTCTAGTTCTGAGCGATGGATCGGTATTTTGGGGCTATGGACTGGGCGTCAAGGGCTGCACGGTCGGCGAGATCTGCTTCAACACGGCGATGACCGGCTATCAGGAGATCCTGACCGATCCGTCCTATGCCGGCCAGATCATCACCTTCACCTTTCCCCATATCGGCAATGTCGGCGCCAATGCCGAGGACATCGAATCGACGGTGCCCGCCGCGCGCGGTCTGGTGCTGCGCGCCGATGTGACGCAGCCGTCGAACTTCCGCGCCAGTCAGCATCTCGACCGCTGGCTTTCGGCCGGCAACCTGATGGGCATCGCCGGCATCGACACGCGCCGTCTGACGCGGCTGATCCGCGACGAGGGTTTTCAGTCCGCCGCGATCACCCACGGCGCCATCGACCTGGACGAAGCGCGCGCGTCGATCGCCGCCTTCCCGGGCCTCGAAGGCATGGACCTCGCCAAGGACGTCACCTGCCGGCAGACCTATACATGGGATCAAACCTTGTGGCGGCTGGGCAAAGGTTACGGCGAGCGCGGCGAGGCCCGGCACAAGGTCGTCGCCGTCGACTACGGCATCAAGCACAACATCCTGCGCCATCTGGCCGAGCGCGGCTGCGACGTCACGGTGGTGCCGGCGTCCGCCTCGACCGACGACATCCTGCGCCACGAACCCGACGGCATCTTCCTTTCCAACGGCCCTGGCGATCCCGCCGCGACCGGCGTCTATGCGGTGCCGGTCATCCAGGACCTGATCGAGACGGGCAAGCCGGTCTTCGGCATCTGCCTGGGCCATCAGATGCTGGCACTGGCGCTGGGCGCCAAGACCGTCAAGATGTTCAACGGCCACCGCGGCGCCAATCATCCGATCAAGAACCTGGAGACCGGCGCGGTCGAGATCACCAGCCAGAACCACGGCTTCGTCGTCGACAAAGAAAGCCTGCCCGATGGCGTCGCCTGTACCCATGTCAGCCTTTTCGACGGCACCCTCGCCGGGCTTAAGATGACCGACAAACCGGTCTTCTCGGTCCAGTACCACCCCGAAGCCAGCCCGGGTCCGCAAGACAGCCGTTACCTCTTCGACCGCTTCGTCGATGCGATGGAGACGGCGTCATGAACCGGCCCAAGCAAAGACAAGCGGCCCAATCGTTGCGCAAGCGTCAGACGGACGCGGAGACGTTTTTATGGCGTCATCTCCGCAATCGTGACCTAGGCGGCCATAAGTTCCGACGCCAGATTCCACTTGGTCCCTATGTCGTGGATTTCGTCTGCTTCGATGCGAAGCTGATCGTTGAAGCGGATGGCGGTCAGCATGCCGATAGCGCGCGCGACCGGGAGAGAGATGCCTACTTTCATGAGCGGGGTTACCGCGTCTTGCGCCTCTGGAACACGGACATCTTGAAGAACATCGACGGCGCACTGACTGTCATCGAGCAAGCCGTGGAGGGGCGGGATCGTGATCAGTAACCGAGCCAGGCCCCCTCACCCTCCCGTCGCCGACGCGACGGGTCCCTCCCTCTCCCTCCAGGGGCAGGGCAATTGCATATGGCCTCGCACGACAATTTGGTGGGCCATAGACACCGTGTGCTTTCCATCTTGGCGGTCCGTCGAGGGACGCAGAGCAG
>JANQGO010000366.1 GCA_028277285.1 Alphaproteobacteria bacterium
CACGACAATTTGGTGGGCCATAGACACCGTGTGCTTTCCATCTTGGCGGTCCGTCGAGGGACGCAGAGCAGAACAAACCCGAATCAAATCCGGTACGCATGTTCGATCTCGATGGCCATCGCACCCGATACCTCCGCGCCCATTCAAACATTTTTCCATATGCAATCGCCCTGCTCGTCGGGGAGAGGGCACGGTTTGGCGAATCCGTCAGCTCACACCTCGCCGCATTGCAGGCGGCCAGCCACCCGGCAGGTCATCACCACATGCGGCGAGGCGGCGGCCCTCACATCCAACAGCGGGACCTCGCCCCGCGTGGCGTCCCAGTCATCGGTCCTGCCGCACAGCAGGTTCTCGACCATCATGCGGCGCCCGTCATCGCGCAGGATATAGAGCGTGCCGTCCGCCATGCCGCGAAAGTAGCTGACCCGAAGCGTTTCGCCGGGCTCGATGGTGAGATCCGGCAACGATACGAAGTGGGCGAGCACGGTGACGCAGCGCAGTGTCGCGCTGTCGTTGTTGATCAGATCAAGATCGACCCGCGCATTGGTGTCATCACCGCCGGCCGCCGCGGCGCCGGACCACCACGCCAGCAGGCACGCGCCGAAGACGGTGGGCCACCGGCGCTGGCGCTCAGGCATGGGCGGCGGCGATGACGTCCATGGTCGCTTCCAGCCCGGCGTTGACGTCGGCGTTGTGGCCGAGCTTACGCAGCGCGCCGCCCAGGGCCGATATGGCGACGACCGCATAGATCGGCTCGGCGGTCGGCCCCATGTGGCCGATGCGGATCAGCTTGCCGTCGGTCTCGGCGCGTCCGGCCGAGAACACGACGCCATAGAGCTCGCGCGCCGTGGCACGGATCTCCTTGTCCTCGAACCCGTCCGGCACCTTGACGGCGGTCGTTGTCGGCGCCGCGATCTCTTCGCGGGCGGCCCACAGCTCGAGGCCCATGGCTTTGACGCCGGCGCGGCAGGCCCGCGCCGTCAGGTCATGGCGCGCCCAGACCGTCTCCGGCCCTTCTTCCAGGTAGTTGTCGATCACCGCGTCCAGGCCGTTGACCTCCGACACCGACGGCGTGAACGGGAACGCGTGGTCCTTGCTCCACGCGTCCTTCCAGTCGGTCAGGCTCAGGATCGATGCCGTCGGGCCGTCCTGGTTGGCTGCCATTTGGTCCCAGGCGCGGTCGCTGACCGCCATGATCGTGACCCCAGGCGGTCCGCCCAGGCATTTTCCCGGGCCGGTGATGAAGACGTCGGCCATACAGTCGCCGGGATGCACGTCCATGCCGCCAAACGAGGAGACGGCATCGACGATCAAGAGACCGTCGTGGTCGCGCACGATGCGGCCGATCTCGTTGAGCGGGTTGACCGTGCCGGACGGCGTGTCGTGATGGACGACGGACACGACCTTGATGTCGGGCCGTTCGCTCATCGCGGCGTCGACCGCCTCAGGATCGATCGCTTCGTTGTACGGCACTTCGATTTCGACCAGTTCCTTGCAGTAGCGCACGGCCCAATAACCGAACCCCTTGCCGTAGACGCCGGACGCCAGGTTCAAGACGACATCGTCGCGCCCGATCAAACAGGCCGCCGTTGCCTCAATGCCGACAGCCGGTTCGGCGTGGATCAAAAGCGCCGGTTCATCGACGCGCATGGCCTTTGCCGTTTTGCGCGCGACTTCCTCGTAGAAAGCCTGGAAGTAGGGATCGTAGTCGTACTGAACAGGCTTCGACATCGCCTGCAGCACGCGCGGGTAGGCCGCTGCCGGACCGGATGTCAGCGTAATGACGGGTTCCTTGACCTTGATGCCACTCATGGACGGGTCCTCCCTTGTTCAATGCCTCACGAACTTATGCTTTGCACGCACCTACCAGCGGATCATACCGGCATCGACGGCGAGCGCCTGTCCGGTGATCCAGTGTGCTTCCTCGGACGCCAGAAAGGCGATCGCGGGCACGATGTGCTGCGGTACGCCGCGCCCTTTGATGGCCTGCAGCATCTCGACGAAGTCAAAGGCGTCCTTGTGCGGTGTCTGCTGCACGCCTTCGGTGTCGGTCAAACCTGGGCAGACGGAGTTAACGGTGATGGTATCGCCGCCCAGTTCTGTCGCCAGAGCGCGCCCGAAGGCCAGGATGCCGCCTTTCGAGGCGACGTAATGCGCCATGTTCGGCGTGCCCGCGAAGATCGAGTTGGACGCGATGTTGACGATGCGGCCGTAGTTGTTGGCGCGCATCAGTTCCGAGGCTTCCCGGCACATCAAATAGCAGCCATCCAGGTTGACGCGCATGACGCGGCGCCATTCCTCGAACGTCAGCTCGTTCCATGGCACGAACGGCACGATCGCCGCGGCGTTGATCAGAACGTCCAGCTTGCCGTGGGCGCCGATGACGTCGCGGTGCAGCGCCTCAACCGAATCCGGCTCGCCGACATCGCAGGCGACCGCCATGGCGCGGCCGCCGTCGGCTTCCTTTGCCGCCGCCTCAACGCCGGCGCCGTTGATGTCGGCGTAACATACGGCCGCTCCTTCACTGCTCAGCCGGTCGGCGATCGCGCGCCCAATGCCCTGGGCCGCCCCTGTCACGATAGCGACCCGTCCTTCAAACCTGTTCATGGTGTCCTCCCTTTCCTTTGGCGCCGTCAGGAATAGAAACCGGGCGCCTGGAGATAACTGCCGAAGCTGTCGGGGTCGTGGGAATAGAACATTTCGGCGTCATGCTTCTCGGCGATCTCCTTCAGCTTCACCATCGATTGCAGGCTGGCCACCGGATCCAGGTGGAAGCTGGAGATGCACATCAGATCCATGTTCTTCTGGCTGTAGCAGGCGTCGGCCGTGAACAGCATGGGACGCCGGTTGGCGAGTTCGACCATCAGGCTGTAATGGCCGGCGGTGTGGCCCGGCGTCTCGAAGAGCCACAGACCCTTGGCGATTTCCTGGTCGCCCGTCACTGTCTCGTATTTCGGCGTATAGATGTCGAGCGGCGGCTCGGCAGGGGTTTTCCCAGCCTTCGCGTCGCGCTTGGCTTCGAGATCGGAATCGAAACTCAGATCCGAATAGCCGAGTGCTTCGAACGGCTGGAAACACTCGCAGGCCTCCAGTTCCTTGCTGTGGCAAACGGTGCACGCCTCGGTCAGGTACTTGTTCCCGCCGCAGTGGTCGAAGTGATAGTGCGAGTTGATGACGTAGTTGATGTCGGACGGTTTCTTGCCGATCTTCGCCAGTGCACCGGGGATGGTCTGTTCCGGCGTCTGCAACGGCTTTTCGAACGGCAGAACGTCCATGACATGGGCGTGGTCGTAGCCGGTATCGAAGATATAGAGGCCGTCGGCGTGTTCGATCAGAACGGCGTAGCAGGGAAAGCGCAGCTCGCCGCCCGGTCCGCGGTTCCAGAACGCGTGAAAACCGTCGATGACCAGCGTGCCGCCATCGAGCAGGTAAACCTTTGTGTCAGACATGAAGACTCTCCTCGTTTTTTGTTCCCGTGTTTTTCAGCGTTGCCCGCGCAGGTACGGCAGACCGAGCGACGGTGGCAGATAGCTGTGCCGGGCGAAGATGATCAGCACCACGATCACCATGCCGAACGGCAGCATCTGGACGACATCGGTCGGAATATTGAGACCGGCGACCTGGAGCGCTGTCGTAAGCGCCAGGCTAAGGCCGAACAGCAGCGCGCCGAAACCGACCCAGATCGGTTTGCCGCGCGCCAGCATGGCCAGCACGATGGCGATAAAGCCGCCGCCGTGGATCATGAAAGGCACAAAGATGCCGGCGCCGACATTGGCCATGTAGGCGCCGCCGATGCCGGCGAGAAAGCCGGTGGTCAGGACCGCGCAGGCCCGCGTCAGGCGCACGCTGACGCCCGCCGCGTCAAGCGCCGCCGGTTTGTCGCCAGCCGCCTGCAGATTGAGGCCGACCGATGTGCGTTTGAACACCCAGATCAAGGCGAACATCAAGATCACGGTCAGGTAGACGACGGGATGATGGTTGAACAGCACCGGGCCAACCACCGGAAGCTCGCTCAAGAGCGGGATCGGCAGGGTCGGGGTCTCGCCCAGGCGCGGGTATGTGCGGCTGAACTGGAAATGGTGCAGCAGCGCCGTCAAGCCTTCTGCGCCCAAGGTGAGGCCGATGCCGATGACGATCTGGTTCATGGCGAGATAGACGCACAGGATCGCCATCAAGGCCGCGACCGCCATGCCTGACAGCCCGCCGACAAGGAAGCCGAGCCAATAGGATTCGGTGTAGTAGGCCGCAACAAAACCGCCATAGGCCCCGCACAGCATCATGCCTTCGATGCCGATGTTGAGCACGCCCGCCTTTTCGGAGATCTGTTCGCCCAGGCCGGCCAGCAGAAGCGGCACGCCGGCGACGACCGCGCCCAGCAGCAGCGCGGTCAGGAATTGCTCGGTCATCAGCATCTGCATGGCGTCAGGCCTTCGTGCGCTGGCGCCAGCGCTGGCCGAGCAGTTCGACCAGCGCCATGAAGATCAACAACAACGCCACCAGGACAAGCACGTAGAACTGCGGCACGCCGACCCGGCGCGCGGCGCTTTCGCCGCCGATCATCAGGACCGCAAAAAACAGAATCAGGCCGATCACGGCAAGGCCGTTGAAGCGCGCCAGAAAGACGATCGGGATCACCAACATGCCATAGGCGGGGTTCCAGTCGGCGCGCACATTGCCCCAAACACCCAGGATCTCGACCGAGCCGGCGAGGCCGGCGAGGCCGGCGCTCAACGCGAACGTCACGAAGGTCAGCTTGACCACGTCAAGGCCGGCATG
Source organism: Alphaproteobacteria bacterium (assembly GCA_028277285.1). Lineage (GTDB taxonomy): Bacteria > Pseudomonadota > Alphaproteobacteria > SP197 > SP197 > JANQGO01. Next base: position 4,777 of record JANQGO010000366.1, read on the forward strand.
GACGGCGGCACGCGGGTTGGAACCGACGATCTGCAGCTTCAGGCCCAGTGACGTGCGGGTCATCATGAGATGCACCAGCACAATGACGATCAACGCGATAATGATGCCGCTGTGGACGGTGGTATCGAACAAGCGCGGCAGGCGGTCGGCAACCGGCAGCGTGACCGTCTGCGGTACGGTCGTCGAGGGGTCGTTGAACGGGATCTTGATGAGCACGTTGGCGAGACTGACGCCCAGGAACGACATCATCAGCGTCGTGATGATCTCATTGACGCCGTAGACCGCTTTCAGAAATGCCGGCACCACCGACCACACCATGCCGACCGCGAAGGCAATCGCAAAACAGGCGAGGATCGCGATCCAGTAGGGCAGGGTCGCAATCAGCATCGGCGAGACGGCGGCGATGAAGACGGCGCCAAGCAGGAACTGGCCATCGACGCCCAGGTTCCAGATACCGGCCTTGAACGCGATGATCAGGCCGGCGGCAATCAGCAGCAACGGCGCCGCGCGGGTCAGCGTCGCCTGTAACCCGGTCCACCGGAAGAGGCCGCGTTCGATGACGTAGCCGTAGTAGGCCAGCGGATCCTTGCCGAGGATAAGCAGGATCATGGCGCCGACGATCAACGCCAGAAGAATAGGCAACAGAAGGCGGCCCGCAGCTGACATCACGTGACGTCCGCGCGCGACGGGCAGCGGCGCGTTGACCGGTGCCGGCGCGGGTTCGGCCTGGCTGGTCATGCCGCTTCGGCCCCCGTCATCAAACGGCCGATGCGCGAAACGGCGTCCTCGCCGTTGTCGACGATACCGGTCATGCGGCCTTGATGCAGGACAGCGATCCGATCGGCGAGCTCGATCAGCTCGTCCAGTTCGTTCGATATCAAAATGGTGGTCAGGCCGTTTGCCGCGCCCTCCAGGATCCGCTCGCGCGCCAGACGTGTGTTATGCAGGTCCAGGCCATAGGTCGGTTTGTTGTAGATCACGACCCGCGCGTTGCCCGAGAGCTCGCGCGCCAGAAGCGCCTTTTGGATGTTGCCACCAGAGAGCCGCCCAATCGGGGTGTGCTCCGACGGCGTGCGGATATCGAAGCGCGCGATCAGCTCGCGGCCGTGGCGGTTGATCTTGTCCCACCGGCTGATCCCGGAGGTCCAGTAGGGTGCGCGCCCGATCTCCTTCAGCAGCAGGTTGGCTGCGACCGACATGCCGGCGACGGTCCCTTCGTCAAGCCGTTCATCGGTGACGTAACGCACGCCGAGCGCCTCGCGGGCGGCGACGTCGAGCCGCGTGACGTTGGTGCCGAAGACGTCGATGCGGCCCCGGCTGCAGGCGCGCTGTCCGGCAAGCACTTCGGCCAGGTGTTTCTGTCCGTTGCCGTCGACGCCTGCGACTCCCAGGATTTCGCCCGGCCGAACGTCGAAACTGACATTGTCCAGCGCGCACTCACCGGGCTCGCCTTCGGTGGTCAGCCCGCTCACCGTGATGGAAGGCGACACCGACTGGTCGACCGGATTGGCGTGACGCCGGGCGTGCCCTTCCTCGACCAGGGTTTCGATATCGCCGGCGTCGCCATGGCCTTCGAACATCAACTGAATGATCTCGGCCGTCGCTTCCTGTTCGTTCATGGCAGCGAGCCTATCGGGGGCGATCTGGCCGACAAGGAGGCCCAGCCGCAAGACGGAGATGCGGTCGCCGAACGCAAACGCCTCAGCCAGCTTGTGGGTGATGAAGACGATCGCGACTCCCTCGTCGCGCAGGCGCTTCATGACGTCGCCCAGCTCCTTGACGCCCTGGGGCGTCAGCATCGATGTCGGCTCGTCCAAGATCAGCACGCTGCCGCCACGCCACAGCGCGCGCATGATTTCCACCTGCTGCTGCTGGCCCAGCGACAACCGCCCGACCGGCGCGTCCGGATCGATGTCGACGGACAGGACGCGTTTCAGGTTATCGAAGCGTTTGAGGGCGGCGTTCCGGTCAAGGCGCTGATGCCACGCACCGCCCAGCATCAGATTCTCGATCACCGTCAGGCTCGGTACCAGGAGGACATGCTGGAACACGGTGCCGACACCCAGGTCCAGGCTTTCGCGTGGCGAACTCAGGCGCACGGTACGGCCGGCGATGGCGATCGTGCCTTCATCCGGTTGCTGCATGCCGGCAAGGATGCCGATCAGGGTCGACTTGCCGGCGCCGTTCTCGCCCAGGAGAACGTGAATTTCGCCTGGGTTGAAATCGAGGGAAATGTCGTTGTTGGCGATGACGCCGGGAAAGCTCTTGGAGATACCCCGAAGTGCAACGGCCGGTGTGGGATCACCGGAGTGGCTTGCGCTGGGGCTTGGTGTGTTTTCCGAACCTTCCATCGCCTGGCCCGGACGGCGGGGACATTGCCAACGCCGTCCCCGCCGCCATGGTACCTTCCTTCGTTACCCTATTCCTCAGGCGCCTCTTCGACCTGGTTCATCAAGGCGCGGACCTCTTGGGCGTCATAGATCTCGTCGACGGTCACATCGCCGGAGATGATGCCGTCGCGGATGACCATCAGCTCGGTCCACATGTCGGCCGGAATATGGTCGGTCTGCAGCAGCTTGACGGAGTCGTCGTCGAGCTTGATGGCATAACCCACCGTGCCGAAGGTGCCGTTGTTCAGGTCTTCGACCATGGCGCTATAGACCGGCGCCATGTTCCACATGACCGATGTCAGAAGGTGGCCTTTGTCCAGGCTCGACTTGTCGCCGATGACGTCGATGAACCAAACCTTGCCGCCGTCGGTCGCCGGTGTCGTTTCGACCGCTTCGATCATGCCGAAGCTGGAGCCGTTGCCCTGACCGAAGATGATGTCGGCACCGGCCGCAATGACCGTTCCCGTCACCCTGTTGCCGCCGGCAACGTCGGAATAGGCGGCCGGGCCGATGATGGCGTAGATGATGTTGACGTCGCTGTTCTCGGCCTTGACGCCCTGGGCGAAACCGGCCGATTGCGAATTCCAGGACGGCGGTTCGCCGGAAACAACGATGCCCACCGTGCCGGTGCGCGTCAGTTTGGCGGCCAGGCGGCCGGCCAGATAGGCGCCGTCATGACCGGACAGCGTGTAGTCGGCGATCAGGCCTTCCTTGATCGCATCCGGGCTGTCGACGATGGCGACGGGAACGCCAGTTTCCTCGGCGATCTCCGGGGCCGCGGTGTTGTAACCGCTGGCGTGGGCGATCATCAGGCTGGCGCCGTCCTCGGCCAGTTCGCGCAAGGTCGGGCGCACATCGCCATAACCGAGGCCCTCGGCCGGAATGAACTCAATGCCATAGGCATCGGCGACCTCGCGGGCGGCGTCGACGCCCTGCTGGTTCCAACCGAAATCGGTGCCTTCCTCGGGCACCAGGATGGCGATGCTGGTGACGTCGTCCGCTGAGGCGGCGGAGAACGTCATCACCGCGCCGACGGCAAGAGCGCCCGTCGCCGCGAACAGTTTACCAACGAAAGATCTCATCATCTTCCTCCCTTGCAACGTGGATCCAACGTCCCCGCACCATCGCGTCCGGCCGCTGGATCCGAACGGCCTGATACCAGAGCAGATCCTGTTTTGATGGAATCGCTTCGCGATTCCGACAGGACAGGTGAATCTGCTCTACTCATACATAGAGAGCGGATTCACGTTGTGTGGTGGAACCGTTTGACGGTTCCACCACACAACGATTCGCTCTTGATGCTGATGCTGCATGGTCATGGCTTCCACTTCAAACACCTTCATGGGGCCTGACTGTCGAGTATCTTGCGCACCGCGACAAGCTTGGCGGCCCTTTCGGCCCTTAACGTGGCGATCTTTTCGGGGGTGTAGTCATAGATTCCACCACCCGTCTTCATGCCCAGCATGCCCTGACCGGTCTTGGCGCTGACATAGTCGCTGACGTCGGCGCGCGCGGAGAGGTCCTTGTTGAGGTAGCCGCCGACGGCTTCGTAGATATCCAGGCCCGCGACATCGAGCAGCGCCATCGGGCCGATCACCGAGAGTTTGTAGCCAATGCCCCAGGAAACGCAGGTGTCCAGGGCTTCGGCTTCGATCACGCCCTGTTCGACCAGATCGACGCATTCCCGCATCAAGGCATAGAGCACGCGGTTCTCGACAAAACCGGGGACGTCTTTCTTGACGACCACCGGTTTCAAGCCGAGCCCTTTGATGGTCTCGACCATCCAGGCGACGGTTGCCGCGCTCGTCTCGTCGCCGGCAATGACCTCGATAATCGGGATGATATGCGGCGGGTTCGACCAGTGCATGCCGACAACGCGGCCGGGTGACGGGATGTTCTTCTGCAGCGCGCTGATCGGAATGCCGGAGGTATCGGACGCGACGATGCAATCAGCGCTGATCAGACCGCCGAGTTCGCGAAACAGGGTGGCCTTGATCTCCAGGTTCTCCGGCACGTTCTCGATGACGAGGTCGGCTCCGTCGACACACGCCTCCAGGCTCTCGCAGATGTCGACCGGACCACCGTTGCCGCGGTCGGGCACGTCGAGGCGCGCCAGAACGTCATCGGCCGCGGCGATCTGCGCCGGCGCGTTACCCCGCGCCGCGCCGCTGACATCGTAACAGGAGACAGCCATGCCGGCGCGCGCCAGCGTGGCGGCGATACCCGGTCCCATGGTGCCAAGGCCGATAAGCGCCGCGCGTGTCATCGTCCGACCCCTCGGTTCAAAACACGCTGGTTTCGATGATGTCGACGCCGCGCTGACGGTCGATCAGATAGATCAGGCCGCGATCGTCGATCGTCACATCGTTCGACGATGCCTGCTCGTGTCCTTCCGGCGGGTCGGCGGCATAGAAACCGACCTCGCGCGGGCGGTAGGGATCGGCGAAGTCAACGAGCCGCAGTCCCTGCGCGAACCAGGCGAACGGCAGGATGGTGCCGGTGAAACGTTCGGACGGCTGATGGCAACCCATCATCGGCGGCTGGGGCGCGCCGTCGGTATCGAGACCCTCGACCTGAAAGGTCGCGATCGCGGAGGGATTGCGCTCGTTGGTGATGTCGTAGACCCATGTGAAGGCCGGCGCCGAGGGCCACAGCTTGGCGACGTCCTCGTCCGCGACCACCATGATCTCGCGCCCCTTAAGATGCCCCGGCATCTTCAGGCAGGTATGCGTGGGATGCGGGAAGGATGGCGACGTGTTGACGCCGGAGATCAGCTTGGGCTGCGTCATGTCGGCGATATCGAGAATGAAGAACCCGTGGTGCCAATAGCTGACATAAAGCCGGTCGCCGACGCGCAGCGGATGATGGCAGCGCGGCGGCACCCACTCGTTCCACGGATACTCTTCGCCGCCGGCTTCCCACTGGCCGGGGATCCACCAGCGCCCGACCTCCTCCGGTTTGGCCGGGTCGGCAAGATCCAGGATCATCACGATGTTGCCGACATAACCCTCGGCGGTCGGCGAGATATAGGCGTAGCGGCCGTCGAAGTCATAGCGGTGCACGCCCTTGCCGTGGGTCTGCCATTTGGTAATCAGCTTGGGTTCGGAGGGATTCTCGACGTCATAGATGCCGAGGCCGCCGCCGAATTCGCTATTGGCGCCTTGGCCCAGGCGCTCGTGGTTGACGACCATCAATCCGTTGGCCGCGCGTACCTTGTGGGAATGCCAGCCATCGGGAATCTCGATATGGCGCAGCAGTTTCGGGTTCGTCGGATCGGCGACGTCATAAATGCTGGTGCCGCTGGGATGGCGCATATGGCCGACATAAAGCGTCGTGCCGTCGACCCAGACCTGACCGCCGCCGGGGCAGTCGATGTGGCCGATCCGTTCGGTATTGAGCGCGCGCGCCACGGTCAGGCCAGCCTGACGATATCGCCGGCCTCGGTCCTGCCGTGCTTCTGGAAGAGGGAAAGCGCCTTGAGCGTCGGCTCATCGCTGGCAACAAACAGGACCGCCGGCGCGCTGTCGGAGCCGTTGATGTGTTCGGTCCAGGCGCCGCCCGGCACGGCGAACGTGTCGAACGGCTCCCAGTCGATCCGCGTGCCGTCGACAATGCTGTGGCCGCTGCCTTCGATGGGCGCGCACAAGAGGCTCGCGTTCTGCTTCATCGGCCGCGTCTTCTCGCCGGGCCGCAGCATCTGAGCAAAGAAGGTGATGGTCTTGAAGACCGGCAAGCCGTTGGTCGGGTCGACATACTCGATCGAAAGCGCCTCATAGGGATCGCCGTCCCAGTCGCGGAAGCTCTCCAGCAGTTCGCGCATCATCTCCCAACGGTAGACATACATGGGCGAGGCGTTGCCGGTGCCGCGATGATGGCTGACGAAGCGTGGTTGGAGTCCGCCTTGGCCATAGATGCGCTGGCTGTAGTCCGGCGGAAAACGCTCGGACTGCACCTGCTTGCGCACCCGCTCTCCTTCCTCCTCTTCCGTGTAGTCGTGCTCGAAATAGGTCGCGTTCAGCGTCTCGACCAAGGGCAGGTCCAGGACGCTCAGGTTGATCGCCGGTTCGTCGCCCTGGTTGCCGTGGTTGTGCCAGGTGTCGTGCGGCGTCAGCACCATGTCGCCGGGGCCGAAGGTGATGTTCTCGCCCTCGACGCCGGTGAAGTTCATGGTCCCGGTCAGGCCGAAACGGATAGCGTTGGGCGAGTGGCGGTGCGGCGGCATGATCTCGTTGGGATCGTTCAGCCGATAGGCCGTGTACATGGTCGAGACCGACGCGCGGCGCGGCGCCAGGCCCGGGTTGACCAGGATCAGCGAGCGGCGCTCCGACGACTGTGTCGTGATCAGCTCGGCCGAACGGTAGAGCAGCGGCTCGATCTCATCCTTGTAGCGCCAAACATGGGGGACCGCCTTTTTCTTATCCTGGACCTGCCGGTCCTCGTCGTGATCGGTGCTGGTGTCGACCGCCCAAAACGGTGCCATGTTGAGACGCTCGACATCCTCATGAAGCGCATCGAGCGCCGACTGCAGATTGTCCTGACTGGTATCCGACGACTGTGCTGACACGGTTCCCGCTCCGCTCCTCCGCAGGCTCGGAGGATGACCTGTTCTTACGAACCGGCGCCTTGGCTTGCCGGTTCTCTTGCGTCCCGAACCAAACAGTAACCATTGGGTTACCGGCGGTCAAACGCTTCACCTGTCTTGCTTGTCGTCGAACAGTCCGAGCGCCTGCGAAGAGGCCGCGTAAGCAAGGTGTTGCAAAAGTCTCGTCAACCACCCAGCGCTTCGGACAAGACGCTTGCAACGAGGGAACCAATATGGGACCTTTGGCCCTGATCCGAACCGGCGGCTGGCGGGGGCCAAGCGCACATGGAACGTTACGAAACGACGTTGACGACGCTGCGCGATCTGCTTGCCAGCGGCGAACTGAGCCAAAGCGGACGCCTGCCGCCGGAACGAGTCCTGGCCGGTGATCTCGGGGTCGGCAGGCGCACCCTGCGAAAGGCGCTGAGCGCCTTGGAACAGGAGGGCCGCATCCTGCGCCGCCAGGGCCGCGGCACATTCGTCAACGAGCCGTCGGCGAGCCATGTCGGCCAGCTGGAGCAAACCTTCGAACACACCAACCCGATCGAAGTGATGGAAGTTCGCCTTGCCATCGAGCCGGTTATGGCGCGTCTGGCGAGCGTTCGTGCGTCGCGCTGCGATATCGACCGTCTGACCAGGCTGGCTGACGAGACGAGAACCGCCGAAGACGCTGCGACCTATGAACTGGCCGATGCGGCGTTTCACCGTAAGATCGCCGAGGCGGCTCGCAACGTCCTGTTCCTGTCGATCTATGATGCGCTGGCCGACGTCCGCCGCGATGCCTCGTGGTCGAACCTTGATGAGAACGCGCGATGCTTTAACCGTCAGGCCCTCTATGCCGACCTTCACGTCGAGTTGGTCCAGGCGATTGCGGCGCGCGATGGCGACCGGGCGCATCAAGTGATGTACAGCCATCTAAGCGATGTCCAGGCCCATATCGCCGAGAAGTTGTTTCCCGCAGCCGACCCCGTCGACTGATCGCTTGATACGATTAGATGCAGGGTGAGGCACACGGTCAGGTAGGTTGCATGGCTGGTCGCGGCGCTGACAGAGGCGGCGAAGCCGTCCGTTTGTGACACCGGGCACAGGCCGCGCTTGTGGATCTGCCATAAGAAAGGCGGCCCATGCTAATGGAGGGATTAGCGCATGGGCCGCTCAGTTAGGTGAGGGCGTTGTTGTTGGTTAAGACAGCCCTCGTATCTTTTCCCTTAACTCACTCAGCTTTTTCCTTTGCCGCCGGATCCGCCCTTGCCGCCGGATCCGCCCTTGCCGTCTG
>JANQGO010000415.1 GCA_028277285.1 Alphaproteobacteria bacterium
CACGCCCATGAAGTCGACGAACATCAGCTCGGCAATCGGCCTCAAGCCGCAGGTCGCCGCGCCGACCGCCGAGCCGATGATCGCGGACTCGCTGATCGGCGTATCCAGCACGCGGTCTTCACCGAAGCGCGGCTGTAGGCCCTTGGTGATGCCCATGTCGCCGCCCCAGGCGTCCTGCTCGCCGGGCGCGCCTTTGCCGCCGGCGATATCCTCGCCCAGCATGATGACGCGGTCGTCTTCTTCCATGACCTGGCGGAAAGCTTCCGAGAGGGCCTGCCGCATGCTCAGGGTTCGTGCCATGACGGGCCTCCTTCAGTAGCTGATGTAGACGTCGGTGGTCAGATCGGCGGCCGTGGGGCGCGGCGCGGCACGCGCCGCCGCGACCGCCTGGTCGATCAGCGAAGCGACCTCGCTGTCGACACTATCCATGTCGCCGGCCGCCAACAGGCCGGCTTCGGTGACACGCTGGCGGAACAGCTTCAGGCAGTCGTGGTTCTCGCGCAGGTCGGCGGCCTCGTCCTTGCCGCGATAGGCCTGGTTGTCGCCTTCGTGGTGACCATAGAAGCGGCCGAACTTGACCTCGATCAGGGTCGGTCCGCCACCGTCGCGGGCCCGCTCGATCGCCTCGGCGGCGGCGTCATGGACCGCGAAGAAGTCAAAGCCGTCGACTTGCACGCCCGGCATGCCGAAGGCTTCGGCGCGGTTGACGATATCGCCGCAGGCGACCGACCAGGACGATGCCGTGGTCTCGGCATAACCGTTGTTCTCGAAGACGAAGATCAACGGCAGGTCGAAGATCGAGGCGAAGTTCATGCTCTCGAAGGTCGTGCCCTGGTTCGAGCCGCCGTCGCCGGTGAACGTGACCGCGACCTTGCCGTTCTTCAGCGTCTTGGCCGCCAGCGCCGCGCCGCAGGCCAGCGGCGGTCCACCGCCGACAATGGCGTTGGCGCCCATCATGCCCTTCGACAGGTCGGCAATATGCATCGACCCGCCCTTGCCGGCGCACAGGCCGTCGGCCGCACCCCACAGCTCCTTCATCATGCCGGTGACATCGCAGCCCTTGGCGATGCAGTGGCCATGGCCGCGATGGGTCGAGCAGATCTTGTCCTCATCGTCCAGATTGAGACAGACGCCGACCGCCGATGCTTCCTCGCCGGCGTAAAGGTGAACGAAGCCGGGCAGGTGGCCCGCCTCGAACTCCTCGTGCACGCGCTCCTCGAAATCGCGGATCGTGCGCATCGTGCGGTAGGCTGCCAAAAGTCTGTCGCGGCTTAACTGAAGCGCCGTGCCTGCGGTCATGGTGTTTGCTCCCCTCGGCCTGTTTGATGGCACAAGACTAACCAGAAAATGGCGTTCGGCCAGACAGATTCCTTAGCGTGCCGATCGCTTGACCGGCCCGGTCTATCAACCCAGACTTCACCCCCGGTAAGGGGAGGTTGTCCATGGCCGTGCATAATCTTGAGCCAACCGGGTTTGAACGGGTCGGCGACGACGCGTTGGAATCCAAGGTCCTGGCGCCACTCTATTACACCGACCCCCGCGCCTTCGAGATTGAGAAGCGCGACGTCTTCCAGAAGGCGTGGCTCTATGCCTGCCACGAAAACCAGGTCGCCAATGCCGGCGATCAGCTGCCGGTCGAGGCCGGCGGACAGCCGCTTGTCGTGTTGCGCGATCGCGACGGCGAGGTCAGGGCGTTTTTCAATGTCTGCGCCCATCGCGGCATGACCGTTGTCGGCAAGCCGACCTGCGCCAACACGCTGAAATGCCCCTATCACGGCTGGGTCTACGACCTCTCCGGACGTTTGGTTGCGGCGCGCAATACCGGTCACCTCGATGACTTCGACGGCCAGGGCTTTGCGCTTAAGGAAGTCCGGGTTGCCAGGCACCAGGGCCTCGTCTTCGTCAACTTCGATCCCGAGGCGCCAGCCTTGGCCGACACCATCGGGCCGGTGTTCGACGACATATCGGACCTGGGCCTTGATCCCGCGCGTTTCCACCTGGGCAAGGTGGTCGATTATCCCGTCGAGACGAACTGGAAGATCGCCATCGACAACTATGTCGAGTGTTACCACTGCCCGGTCGCCCATCCCGGCATCGAAAAGTTCTTCGAATACGAAAAGACCTTTGCCGACGTGCAGGACTGGGGTGTGCTGGCCGGTGGGCCGCCGGATACCGAGACCCTCGCGGTCTATAAGCGCGCGTGCGAAGCGAATGGGTGGCCGCTGGTGGCGGAGACCCGCTATAGCTGGGCCTGGCCCAACATCATGTACCTGCTGGGCTGGGCGCCGCGGCCCCATCTGATGGTCTGGACCATCGAGCCGGTCGCCCATGACCGTATCGTCTTCCGTCACAATTACTTCTTCTATGACGTCGATCCCGATGCCGAACAGCTCGCCTTCATCCACGCCATCGACAAGGTGCAGCAGGAAGATAACCCGATCCTGGAGGGTGTCTGGCAGGGTATGAATTCGCTTGGATTCGGCGGGCAGGGTACCTATGTGATCAACGACGCGGACACGTACCAGACCGAGCGGGGGGTCTGGCAGTTTCATCACAGGCTTCAGCAGATCTACGACCGCGCCGGCATGTAGGCCGGCGTCCGGGACTGGCCAAAACCGCCGAAAAGCGCGAAACTGGCCCCAGCACCCGGCTGAGCCCCCTGGGATGTGACGTCGCCGCGTCACCGGGCAATCCACGATGGAGAGATAGACGATGAGTGAGCTGAAGGTCCTGAAGTTCGAGAACGGCGGGCCGGCCGATACCGGCATGGTCGAGTGGGAAGAGATCCCCCAGTCCTCGCTGGACGCCGGCACGCCGGTCCAGTCCGGCCACAACTATTTCACCGACGATACCGGTACGCTGACCGCGGGCGTGTGGCACTGCACGCCGATGACCGCGAAGCCCGGACCCTATGACGTCAACGAATTCATGCTGGTGCTGGACGGCTCCGTCACCATCATCCACGAGAACGGCGACGAGCACACCATCCGGGCGGGCGAGAGTTTCGTTATCCCGAAGGGCATGCCGTGCACGTGGAAGCAGACCGAAGACATCCTGAAGTTCTACGTGATCCACGACGATCCGTCGGGCGAGGTGTTGGGCGATGACGCGCTCAACGTGCGCCTGCCCAATCCGGCCGACGAGCTGGCGCCGGTCGGCGAGCAGGATACGTCGCGCTACATCGGCGACGTGCCCGAGCAGACCGTCAAGGTCTATTTCCAGGACGCGACCGAACAGATGACCGTCGGTATCTGGACGACGACGGAGATGCATACCAAACCGCTGCCGTTCCCCAGGAACGAGCTGATGCACATCCTGGAGGGCGAGGTCACGCTGACCGACGACAAGGGTCAGAAGACGACCTACAAGGCCGGCGATACGTTCCTGGTGCCCAAGGGCATCACCTATCAGTGGGACAGCACGGACTTCGTGAAGAAGATCTTCTGCATTTTCCAGCCGAAGGAATCCGTCGCGGCAGCCGCCGACGCCGCCGAGTAGGCTCGAACCCTCACCCTCCCATCGCTAACGCGACGCCCCCCCCCCTCTCCCGCATGCGGGAGAGGGAACTCATCGCCAGCCTTCTTCCCTCGCCCCCACGAGAGTGAGGGAGAGGGTTGTGAAGACTTGGGCGCGTCAGCGTCCTAGTCGGAGCTGGGTGAGGGGGTGCTTAGATACCAAGCCCGTCAAGCACCAGCTTGGCGCCGACGATGACCAGGAAGCCGTAACACAAGCGATAGAACAGCTCCTGCGGCACGCGTCCGTGCAGGCGGAAACCGATCCACATGCCGAGCGGTGCCAACGGCGCCAGGACGAGCGCGGTGAGCAGCGTGGTCTCGGTAAACAAGCCGAGGCCGGCATAGGGCACCAGTTTGATGTAGTTGATGACGGTGAAGAAGACGACGGTGGTGCCAACATAGAGTGTTTTGTCGAGGTTCTGGGCGAGAAGGAAGACCTGTGCCGGCGGGCCGCCGGCATGCGCAATGAAGCTGGTGAAGCCGGAAATCGCGCCGGCGGCCGGTCCCATCCACGGCGGCATCGGCAGGCGGGTCAACGGCGCGACGCGCTGGAGCCAGTAGTTAAGGGCGAAGATGAGCGCGATGCCGCCGATGATCAGGCGGATGCTCGCTTCATCGATGGTGCCAAAGGTGAGCGCGGCGAGCCCCATGCCGACAAAGGCACCGGGCACCATCAGCAGGATCATCCGGCGCTGCCAGGTGCCCCAATAAGACCTGAGCCCGAAGACATCCATGGCGCACAGCACGGGCGCCATGACCGCCGCGGCCTCGATCGGCGAGACGCTCATCGCCATCAACGGGACGGCAAGAATGCCAAGTCCACCGCCAAAGCCACCTTTCGAGACGCCCGAAATCAGCACCGCCGGCACCGCGGCGGCGTAGAACCAGAAGCTTTCGATCGGCAACGGGCTTGGCCGGTGTCGGTCTAGTAGACCTCGAAGTGCGCCTCGGTCGGTTCGCCGCCCTTGCCGTTGATCGGCAGTAGGTCCTGCGGGCAGGCGGACATGGCGACGACACAGTCCATCTCGGCCTTGAAGACCACATAGTCGCCCGGTTTGGTGACCGGTGCCTCGAACGACAGGCCGCCATCGGGCGTCCACGGGATGTTCATGAAGAGGTTGAGCGGCGCCGGCGTGTGGGTTTCCTTCAGGCCCAGTTCGCCGAGGCCCGCGGTCAGGTTATCGGCGCAGTTGTCGTGGTACTCCTTGACTCCCAAAAGCCCGTAGCGCCAGCGGTCGCAGGCCGCCATCTGGGTGTCGTGCACGCCGGGCGAGGTATCTTCGACCAGGGTCAGGATCGGGCGGCGCTGGTTGGTTACCAGGTGGTCGCCCACCTTCGGCACCATGCGCTGGTTATAGGCGCGCGTCGCGTCCATGGCCATGAACTCGGCGACATCGTCGGCGTTGAACGCCCAGGTATCGACAACCTGCTCGCCATGGGTGTTGATGATCTTGATGTGCTGGCCTTTTTTGACATGAGCGGCCTTGCCGCCGCGCGCCGGAACTGTGACAGTCTCGTCAGACATGACGTGCACCTCCCTGAACGGTTTCCAACAAGAGATCGACGCTATTGTGGTCATCTGCGCGGCGCGCGCAATGGTGTCCACGGTAACCCCGGCATGAGCCGGCTCATCGACACCTTGGACGACCTGCGCCACGGCATCACGCGGTTGGGCGAGCTGGAAGGGCGCTTTGCCGATGTCCACGCGGCGACCGGCGATCCGCCGCTCAGGCGCGAGGCCGGCGGTTTCGCGTCGCTGATCGGGATGATCGTCTATCAGCACGTTTCGTTGACCAGCGCCGGGGCAACCTGGGCAAGGCTGGAAGAACGGACCGGACCCGTGTCGCCGTCATCCATTGCGGCTCTCGACGAGCAGGCCCTGCGCGACACCGGCCTGACCTTTGCCAAGGCTCGGTCCTGCTTGGCGATCGCCGAACAGATTGTCGACGGCCGGTTCGATCTGGAGGCGCTCACCGCGTTGGAGGACGGGCCCGCGCGTAAGGCGTTGATTGCGCTGCCGGGTATCGGGCCGTGGACCGCCGAGCTCTATCTTCTGACCTGCCTGGGACGCCCCGATGCCTGGCCGGGTGGCGATGTCGCCTTGCGCAGCGCGGCGCAGGACGTGTTCACGCTACCGGAGCGTCCGGACACGGCGGCGATGGAAATCCTGGCCGAGCCGTGGCGGCCGTGGCGTGCGGTCGCGGCACGTCTCTTGTGGGCATACTACCGCCACGCTGGCGTCTAGGATTGGGGTCCAAGCAATGCCTGAAGAGCTGAAGAACTGGTTTGATAAGGCGTTCTACGTGGACCTGGCGTCAGCACTTGCCGATGCCCACCCACCATTCGATCAACAGGCTTTCGTTGGTTCGGCAACCGACGGCCTGGACGCGCTTGAGCTCAAACAACGGCTGCTCCGAACGGCTGAACTGTGCCGTCGCTATCTGCCTTCGGACTACGGAGAGGCGCTTGATATCCTGTACGAGGTCGCGCCACGCTACGAAGGTCAGTTTCGCGGCATGTTTGCGCCGGAGTTCGTCGGTCTCTATGGCCTCGACGACCGCAAACGCTCGCTCGAGGCGCTCAAGTTTCTGACGCGCTTTTCGACATCGGAGTCGGCGATCAGGCCGTTCATCGAGCAGGATTTGGCGGGAACGCTGAAGCTGATGGCGCGATGGACCAAGGACAAGAACCATCATGTTCGGCGCCTGGCGAGCGAAGGATGCAGGCCGCGCCTTCCCTGGTCATCGCGGCTCGATGCGCTCATTGACGACCCGACGCCGGTTTATCCGATCTTGGACGCTCTCAACGCCGACCCCGAACTCTATGTCCGCAAGTCCGTCGCCAATCATTTGAACGACATCTCAAAGGACAATCCGGAGATCATGCTGGACTGGGTCGAAAGCTGGGACCGGCAAGACGAACGAACGGCATGGATCGTCCGCCATGGCGCGCGCAGTCTGATCAAGGCCGGTCACCCGCGTTCCTTCGCGCTGTTCGGTTTCGAAGCCAAGCCGCGTTTGGCGGTGGAGGACCTGAAGGCAAAGCCAAAGCGAATCAAACTCGGGCAGACAGTCACCTTCAGTTTCGACATCGCCTCGCGCGCAAGGCGTGATCAGAAACTGGCGGTCGACTACGCCATCCATTACGTCAAGGCATCGGGTCGGCCATCGCGCAAGGTCTTCAAGCTCTGTGAGGTCGTCCTTCAAGCGGGCGAACGGCAGACAATCGAAAAGCGTCAGACGTTCAAAGACTTCTCGACGCGGACGCATCACCCGGGCCGGCACGTTTTTGAACTCTTGATTAACGGCAAGACCTGCGGCGAGGTCGGCTTTGATCTGAAGAGGTGAAGACCGTATCAGACTGGCGCGATGTCGCGGCGCGAGATCACGTGAAAGCGCCAGGCGAGCAGGACCGATGCGGCACCGACGCCGATGAGCTCGGCGATCAGCAGCCCCTGGACCTTCCAGTCGAGCGCGATGCCGAGTCCATAACCCGCCGGCACCATCAGGATCCAAAAGGCGGTCAAGCCGATCCAGGTGGTCGGCCAGATGTCGCCGGCACCGCGAAGCGCGCCGATCAAGACGCCCTGCAGGCCGTCGGCCACCAGCAGGAACGCGGCCAGGGTCATGGCAGGAATGGCGACGGCCAGGACGTCCGTATCGCTGGTATAGATCCGCGCGATAACGTCCGGGAATGTCAGCGCCAGGGCACCGATCGCGAGCATGATGACCACGATCAGGCCGGTGCCGACCCATCCGGCGGCCCGCATGCCCGGCATGTCGCGGCGCCCGACCGCATTGCCGACACGGACCGCCGTTGCCGCCGACATGCCGATGGCGACCATGAAGA
>JANQGO010000102.1 GCA_028277285.1 Alphaproteobacteria bacterium
AACTGCGCCATCTGCGCGCACGCCGCGCTGAGCAGCGCCTGTTCGGCCGAGCCGCCCGACATGGCGCCGGTCATGAGATCCGAGACGAGCGGCCAGGTGCCGAAGATCGCCGGCGCGCCCGGCTTGATCGCATTGACGTAACACAGACCGCCAAGCACTTCGGCGACCGCCTGCACGACGGCGCCGGCCAGCGCCGCCGGCGATGTCGCGCCGGCTTGGCCGGCGGACAGCAGCAGGACGGGCATGCCGTTCCTGACGCACGCTTCGAGCACGCGGCAGGCATCCTCGGCAAACTTCATCGGCGGCACGACATGGCAGTTGGAGTTGGAGACGAATGGGCGCTCGCGCCACTTCTTCTCGCCGCCGGCAACGTGGTGCAGCAGCTCGAAGACCATGTCCATGTTCTCGCCCAACGTGAAGCTGCAGCCGACATGTTTCGTGGTGCCCGCGATCGGACCGTAGAGCGTGTTGATGTCTAGGACCTGCAAATCCAACACGTCCGTCGGCGTCAGCGGCCGCTGGAAGAAATGGATGTTGTCCATCACGTCGACGATGCGCGCGGCCTCATAGAGATCCTCGACCGTCGCGTTGCGGTAGGTGCGTTCGATCGGGTCGATGACCTGGGTCGCGGCACCCGCGGTGCCGTAATAGACACGCCGGCCGCCGACCTCCATGTCGTGCTTGGGCTCCTGGCCATAAAGCACGAGGTCACGGTTGGCGTTGGCGATGGTGTCCTCGACCAGCGCGCGCGGGAACTTCAGCCGGCCGTCGTCACCCAGCACCGCGCCGGCGGCCGTGCAGATTTCGACACATGACGGGATCGGGTCGGCCAGGCCGATCTCTTCCAGCGCCTGCAGCGCGGTTTCGTTGATGCGTTTGATGCCGTCGTCTTCCAGCGGCCTGAACGTGCCGCCCTCCAGGCCCGGCCTGACCGGTTTGACATCTTCGGCCAACGGCGCGGCGCGCAACGCGACGCGCGCCTGGCGGCCACCGCGACGGCGGCCGCGAGGGTTTTCTTCTTGAGCGGACGTCATGCCGGCGGCTCCATATGGCTAGATAACGTGGCCCCTGCCCCCGCCACAGGGCGTGCGAATCCCTTTCGCACGGCGGATCATGGCGCGACCGCTTGCCTCACGCAATCATGGAAATGACGTCTAGATCTCGCTGTAGACGTGGGACTCCGCCTTGCCGCCCGGATGGGTCACGGCGCCGTAGCGCGCGGGTCCGACGGTCTGGGCGAACTTCCAGATCGTGCCGGCGTTGAAGTCGGTTTCGCGGGGGGTCCATGCCTTCCGTCGATCCGCCAACTCGGCATCGGAGACGTCGACATCCAGCGTCCCCTTCACCGCATCGATGGTGATCATGTCGCCGTCTTTCAGCAAACCGATGGGTCCGCCGACCGCGGCTTCGGGACCGATATGGCCGACGGAGAATCCCCGCGTGCCGCCGGAGAAGCGGCCGTCGGTCAGCAAGGCCACCTTCTGGCCCATGCCCTGTCCGGCGATGGCACCGGTCGTCGCCAGCATTTCGCGCATGCCGGGCCCGCCCTTGGGACCTTCATAGCGGATCACCAGTACCTCGCCTTCCTTGTAGTTCCGGTCGAGAACGGCCTGATGACATTCTTCTTCGGAATCGAAACACCGTGCCGGACCGGTGAACTGCAACCGCTGCATGCCGGCGATCTTCACGATCGCGCCGTCGGGCGCCAGGTTGCCCATCAAGCCGACCACGCCGCCCGTCTCCGACAACGGGTTGGAAGTCGGGTAGATGACGTCCTGGTCGTCAGGCACGACGACATCGGCGTGATTCTCTTCAAGCGTCTTGCCCGTCACGGTGATGCAGTCGCCGTGCAGGTAGCCGCCATCCAACAATGCCTTGATCAAGATCGGAACGCCGCCGACGTCGTAAAGGTCCTTGGCGACGTACTTGCCGCCCGGTTTCATGTCGGCGATGTACGGGGTCTTGCGGAAGATGTCGCAGACTTCGTCGAGGCTAAAGTCGATGCCCGCTTCGTTCGCGATGGCCGGCAGATGCAGGCCCGCGTTGGTCGAACCACCGGATGCCGCGACAACCATGGCGGCGTTCTCCAGCGACTTGCGCGTCACGATGTCGCGCGGCTTCAGGCCCATCTCAATCAGTTTCATGACCTGCTCGCCGCTCTGCTCGGCGTAGCTGTCGCGGCTTTCATAGGGCGCGGGCGTCATGGCGGAGTTTGGGAGCGCCAGCCCGATGGCCTCGGACACGGTCGCCATGGTGTTGGCCGTGAACTGTCCGCCGCATGATCCGCCCGACGGGCACGCGACATGTTCCAGCTCATTCAAATCGTCATCCGACATGCCGCCGGCGGCATGGCTGCCGACGCCTTCGAACACGTCGACGATGGTCACGTCCTTGCCCTTGAACCGGCCGGGCATGATCGAGCCGCCATACAGAAAGACGGACGGCACGTTCAACCGCACCATGGCCATCATCATGCCGGGCAGCGACTTGTCGCAGCCGGCCAGGCCCACCAGACCGTCGTAACAGTGACCGCGGACGGTCAACTCGACGGAATCGGCGATCTCCTCCCGGCTGACGAGCGACGCCTTCATGCCGGCATGGCCCATGGCGATGCCGTCGGTCACGGTGATCGTCGTGAACTCGCGCGGCGTGCCGCCGGCCGACTTCACGCCCTTCTTGGCCGCCTGGGCCTGGCGCATCAGCGTGATGTTGCAGGGCGCGGCCTCGTTCCACGTGGTCGCGACGCCGACGAAGGGCTGCGCGACGTCCTCGTCGGTCATGCCCATGGCGTAATAGAAGGCGCGGTGCGGCGCGCTGGTCGGGCCGACGGAGACGTGGCGGCTGGGCAGGTTCGATTTGTCCCATCGTGTCATGGGGGTGTTTCTCCCAAGAGTTCTTACGCTAGGTTGCGCGGACAATAAGGCCGCTTGAGCCGCCTGTCAGCCGGCAAGACGCGCACTGAGCGCCCGGATGTGATCGGCGCCGGTGCCGCAACAGCCGCCGACGATGGTGACGCCGTGGTTGGCGACCCAATCGGCGGCAATCTCGGCATAGTCGTCGGGCGATACGGCCCGAGAGAAATCCCAGTGGGGGTTGGTAAACTTGCCAGTCTCCGCATAAGCCATCAGCGGCCCCGACCAATGCTCGCGCAGCATGTCGAGCGCCGGGGTCGTCGCCTCGATCTCGCTATGCATGATGCCGGCTGCCTGGCCACCGAAGGCCAGGGCGTTATCGGCGACTTCGCCGAAATCGCCGGCCGGCATGTCGGCAAAATCGATCTCGGCGTGATAGGCCGTGACCTCGCCCTTGTCGTCCGTGGCGGCGCTGAAGCCGATCCACACGGGCAGGCCGGTCTCCTTGGCTGCCTCCAAGACGAGGTTCGTGTTCTCGGTATCGATCATCATTTCCGCGAGGATCAGATCGCAGCCGGCTTCGGCCAGGACCGCGGCCTGCTGGCGGTAGCTGTCGCGCGCATCGGGGCCGGTGGCCGTGACCGAGATGTTCTCCAGGCTCGGCATGCTGGACATGGAGCCGGCAATCCACACGTCACCGGAAGCCACATTGTCGCGCGCCTGCTGGGCGAGCTTGATGGCGTCGTGATTGATTTGGTCGGCGTCGTCCCGCTTGCCGACACCGTCGAGCACGTGGGGCGCGGCGGCGAACGAGTTCGCCGTGATGATCTCCGCACCCGCCTTGATGTAGTCCTCGTGGACCTCACGCACGATATCCGCATTAACGACGTGAGCGATGCCGCTCCACACCTCGCCATTCATGGCCAGGCCCTTGCGCTCCATCTCCGTGCTGACGCCGCCGTCCATGATGACGGTTGTGCCGTTTGACAGCCGCTCATCCAAACTCGCCATGTCCATCTCCTGTTCAATTCGTTGGGCGCCGACAATAACCGTGCGCATCGCCGCCAGCTAGTATAGGCAGGCTGACCCGTCGCATTGCAATCTCAGACAGTCCTCATGCAACGATCGACCGAGTTGATCCCTGCCCTCGCCGTCGCCGTGGCCGCCGCGGCCTGGGGCATCTACTGGCTGCCTCAGCGCGCGCTGGAAGACGCGGGCCTGACAGGTGGCTGGGCGACGCTCGGTCAGTATCTCGTTCCCCTGGCGCTGATGGCGCCCGTCGCAGCCGTCCGCTGGCGCCAAGGCAAAGCGACCGGCATCGACATGATCATCATCGGCGTTCTGACCGGCGGCGCGATCGCATGCTATGCCAACAGCTTCCTGTTGACCGATGTCGTGCGCGCGCTGCTGCTCTTCTACATCACGCCTGTCTGGGGCACGCTGATCGAGTGCGTGGTTCACCGCCATCTGCCAAGCCGCGCCCGTTGGGTTGCGCTGTTCCTGGCGCTTGCCGGTCTGTGGGTCGTGTTTGCCGAGGAAACCGGCATTCCCTGGCCGCAGAACGCCGGCGACTGGCTGGCGTTGACCGGCGGCCTGATGATCGCCGCCGGCGCGGCGCGTCTGAACGCCGTCAAACCGGCGGGTATGTTCCCGCAGTTGTTCGCCTACTTTCTCTACGGCTCGATTATAGCCGCCGTTCTTGCCTGGCTGCTCAGTGCGCACCTGGGCGCGACGCCGTCCAGCGAAACCATGCTTGGCGTGTTGCCGTGGCTGATCCTGCTGGCGCTTTTCTTTCTCATTCCATCGAACGCGATCCTGCTGTGGGGGGCGACGCGGATCAGGCCAGGCATGTTCGGCATCTTGATCCTGTCGGAGATCATCGTCGGCATGGTCAGCGCCGCACTGTGGGCAGGCGAAGCCTTCGGCTGGCGTGAGATCGTTGGCGGCGCGCTGATCCTCGCTGCCGGCACGCTGGAGATCATGTGGGATCGGAGCGCCCTAGACAGTCGATCGCCGCACCCCGGGGCGGGCCTGCGCTGATATCGCCGACCGTCGAGGGACAGGCCGAACAGATAAGGACGAGATCCATCTCGGCTTGAAGCTCGACATAGTCGCCGGGTTCGGCCGCGGACGGTTCATCGGACAGCGATCCGTCCGGTGCCACCAAGGCATGTTCAAAGAGGTTCCACGGACACGGGACGTGAACCAGCGCGACGCCGCGCATCGCCATGGCCTCCTTCAGATTGTCCTCGCAATTGGGATGGGTGTCGGGCGCCCCATAGAAAACATTGCTGGGCGCACTGCACGCGGCATGCAGTGTGTCGTGGA
Organism: Alphaproteobacteria bacterium; assembly: GCA_028277285.1. GTDB lineage: Bacteria > Pseudomonadota > Alphaproteobacteria > SP197 > SP197 > JANQGO01. The sequence goes on from JANQGO010000102.1 coordinate 5,181, forward strand.
TACCGGGCGACGTGTCGTCGGTGATGGACAGGATCGGCCTGAACTGATTGGTGACGAGTCTATCGCCGGGCTTGAACAGGATGCGATAGGTCGCCGACCGGCTGTGCTCCATCGACAGGTACTCGTCGGCGTCGTCAGCGGCGAACGCCCAGGTATCGACGACCTGATGGCCTTCGACGTTGACGATGCGCACGCGCTCACCCGGGTTCAACGCGATCGCGCGCGCCGCCCCGGCGGGAAGATTGATACGTTCAGCCATGCACCAACTGTGGCATGACCCCGTTTGTGTCGGAAGAAGTTTGAACCGTCGTCAGGCCGCGGCGTCGGCCCTGGCGATACCGACCCACCCGTCGACAAACCGTTCGGACCAACTCTGAATTGACTCTTCATAAACCGGTGCAAGCCGGACTTGCTCGTGCACGCTCTGGACACCCACTCGGGCGAGGTAAGGTTCGTCGGCCAGCGCCTCGTAGGTCACCGACGACAGCTTGTAGTCCGGGTGGAACTGCAGGCCATAGGCATGCCGTCCGATACGAAACGCTTGCACGGGAAACTGGTGACCGCGCGCCAACAAGATCGCGTCATCGGGTAGAACAAACACGCCTTCGTAATGGGCCTGATAGAAGTGGCTGGTGCCGGCGAAGAGGTCGACGCCATCCGGTGTCGCTTCGATCTGGTAAAAGCCGAGCTCGGTCAGACCGTCGGGACGCGCCAAGACGCTGCCCCCGAACGCGGCGGCCAGAAGCTGCGAACCCATGCAGATGCCCAGATAGGGCATGCCGGCCTCCACGGCGTCGCGAATGAAGGCGATTTCGCGCGCTACCCAGGGATGGCGGCCGGGCTCGCCGGCGTGGCCCTCGTCACTACCGCCGACGATCATGGCGGCGTAATCGTCCATCGAAACCGGCAGCGGATCCCCGTGCGGATGGCAGAGATACTCGACCTCGTAGCCGCGGGCGCGCAAGACGTCAGCGATGCGGCAGTCGGTCCATGCGGGGTTGTGAATGAGGTAAAGGACGCGGCGTCGGGTTGACATGATTTCCTCGGTTTCACGGACAGCAATTATCTTTCCGTGAGGCTAACCGACCTATCACATGAATCCAGTTTCAAATTCTCAGCAAGACGCTGAATTGACTTCAGCTAATTGGCGGATTCATGCCGCGCTCAAGCGCGCCAGGGCATCCCGCAGGCGATCACGCGCCTGGCTCGCGGTCTGACTGCGCTCGCGCTGCTCCTCGACCACCTCCGGCGGCGCCTTGGCGAGGAACTTCTCGTTGCCGAGCTTCTTGTCGTAGCCCTTGATCTCACCTTCCAGCTTGGCGATTTCCTTCTCGAGCCGTGCGCGTTCCTGGTCGATATCGATGACGTCGGCGAGCGGCAGCAGCAACGTCGCTTCGTCAACAACCGCCTGGATCGAACCTTTGGGCGTGTCGTCGCTGGCCTGGATCGTCTCGAGCCGCGCAAGCCGCAGAACGAGATCGCGGTGGCGCTCCAGCCGAGCCGCCGTTTCACCATCCATACCACGCAGCAGCGACGGAATCTTGGCGCCGGCCGGCACGTTCATTTCGGCACGAAGCGTGCGTATGGTCTGGATCAAACGGACGACCCAGTCCATTTCCGCCATCGCGGCCTGATCGACAAGACCGTCGTCATAGTCTGGCCAGGAGGCCTTGATCAGCTTGTCGCCGCGCGCCTCGCCGCCCAGTTGCCCCCAAAGCTCCTCGGTCACGAAAGGCATGAAGGGGTGTAGCAGAAGCAGCAATTGATCAAGCGCCCAGCCCGTCGCCGCACGGGTCTCGGCGGCAGCCGCTTCGTCATCGCCATTCAGGATCGGCTTGGTGAACTCCAGATACCAGTCGCAGAAGGTGTTCCATGTCGACTGATAGGCAGCCTGCGCGGCGTCGTTGAACCGGTAGGCATCGAGCGCGCCGTCGATCTGTTGACGCAGCTTGACCATCTCGCCGACGATCCAGCGGTTGACGGTTTCCTTGCACGACGCCGGATCGAACGACCGGTCAGGCAGACAGCCGTTCATTTCGCAGTAGCGCGCGGCGTTCCAGAGTTTGGTCGCGAAGTTGCGGTAGCCCTCGACCCGCTGCTTGGAGAGTTTGATGTCACGGCCCGGCGCGGCGAGCGCGGCGAGCGTGAAACGCAGGGCGTCGGCGCCGTATTCGTCGATCAGGTCCAGGGGATCGATGATGTTGCCCTTCGACTTCGACATCTTCTGGCCCTTCTCGTCGCGGACCAGGGCGTGGATGTAGACCGTGTGGAACGGCACCTCGCCCATGAAGTACAGGCCCATCATCATCATGCGGGCGACCCAGAAGAAGATGATGTCGAAACCGGTGACCAGGACGTCGGTCGGGTAGTAGCGCTTCAACTCCGGCGTTTCGTCGGGCCAGCCAAGCGTCGAGAAGGGCCAGAGGCCGGACGAGAACCAGGTATCCAGAACATCGGGGTCGCGCTCCAGGTCGACGGCTTTGCCATAGTGCTCGGCGGCCGCCGCGCCGGCTTCCTCTTCGCTGTGCGCGACGAAGATTTCGCCGTCCGGCCCGTACCAAGCGGGGATCTGGTGACCCCACCAGAGCTGGCGCGAAATGCACCAGGGTTGGATGTTGCGCATCCACTCGTAATAGGTCTTGGTCCAGTTCTCCGGCACAAAGCGCGTGCGGCCCTGCTCGACCGCCTCGATCGCCGGCTTGGCCAATGTCGCGGCGTCGACATACCACTGCTCGGTCAGGTAGGGCTCGATCGGCACGCCGCCGCGGTCGCCATAGGGGACCATGTGCACGTGGTCCTCGATTCCGGCCAGCAGCCCTTCGGCCTCCATGTCCTCGACGATCTTCTTGCGCGCCTCGAACCGGTCAAGCCCCTTGTAGGCACCGGGCACGTCGCCGGTGATGCGCGCTTCGCGATCCATGACGCTGACCATCTCCAGGTCATGGCGCCGGCCGACCTCGAAGTCGTTGAAGTCGTGCGCCGGCGTTATCTTGACCGCACCCGTCCCCTGTTCGGGATCGGCGTAGTCGTCGGCGACGATGATGAGCCTGCGCCCGACCAGGGGCAGCACCGCGTGTTTGCCGATCAGGTCCTTGTAGCGTTCGTCATCGGGATGCACCGCGACGGCGGTATCGCCCAGCATCGTCTCCGGCCGGGTGGTCGCGACGGTGATGAAGCGGCCTTCCTGGCCCTCGATCGGATACTTGAAGTGCCAGAGGTGGCCGTTGACCTCCTGCTGCTGCACTTCCAGATCGGAGATCGCGGTGAGCAGCTTGGGGTCCCAGTTGACCAGGCGTTTGTCCTTGTAGATCAGGCCCTGCTGGTAGAGATCGACAAAGACCTTGAGCACGGCCTTCGACAGGCCCTCGTCCATGGTGAAGCGTTCGCGGCTCCAGTCCGCCGACGCACCCAAACGGCGAAGCTGGCGTGAGATCAAACCGCCGGACTCCGCTTTCCACGTCCACACCCGGTCAATGAAGGCATCGCGGCCGAGGTCGCGACGGTTGGCACCCTCGGCCTCCAACATGCGCTCGACCACCATTTGCGTCGCGATGCCCGCGTGATCGGTGCCCGGCTGCCACAGAGCATCACGACCACGCATGCGTTCGCGCCGGATCAGAATATCCTGCAGCGTGTTGTTCAGCGCGTGACCCATGTGCAGGCTGCCCGTCACGTTGGGCGGTGGGATAACGATGGTGAACGGCTCGGCATTGTCGCGCCCGCCGATGGCGAAGCTGCCGGCTTTGTCCCAGCCTTCATAGAGCTTCTGTTCGACGCTGTGCGCGTCGTACGTCTTGTCCAACATCACTTCATCCCAATGACAGAGAACGGCGCCGCCAGGTTTCCCCGGCGGCGCCGCTTTATAGACGATCTGTTCGAAACTTCAGCGTAATCAGTCGTCCGCAGGCCGCCGCGACAGGTACCGTACCTCGCGCTCGACGATCCGCTCGACAATGGCCGGCAGGTGCTCGTCCAGCCACTCGCGCAGCATCGGCTTCAAAAGCTCCATGGCCAGGTCTTCGACCGGCCGCCCTTTCGGCACGTCGCGCATGGGGTCGGGATCGGACGCCTGAACCAAGTTCGACAGCGCGGACGCGGCCGACGTGGCGGCGGATTGCGACATCAGGCGTTCGTCGGATTTGTCGGGTGATTGTGCCATGGTTGTGTCTGTTCCGCCGTCGGCGGTCTCCTCGTTATCCCGGGTCTCTTCTAGCTCTGACGGAATGGCCAAGTCATCCTCGGCCTCATCGTCCAACTTCGTCTCAAGTACCAGAACGTCGTCGTCATCGGTGTCGTCGTCATCACTATTCGACGCGTTCTCATCCGACGCGGTGGCTTCGCCGGCAGATTCATCGGCAACCACTTCGGTCAGCTCCAACACGTCGTCATCGTCGGAATCGTTGGCGGCTTCCGCACCCGGGCTATCCCCGCGCGCCGCAGCCTTGTCGTCGTCATCAACGATAATCCGACGGATCGAGGCCAGGATATCCTCCATCGAGGGATCCTGCCCACTGGGTCGATTCGCCATTAAACCTCGCTTTTCAGGCCTGCGCTGCACTCGACAGGGTCAAGGTTACCGGTGCCGCCCTTCCGCGGCAATGCCTCACTCACTCCTCAACTTCAAGGCCGCCCCAGCCCCACCAGGCGTCACGCGCCTCGCGATAGTACGTTTCAACATCATAAATTTCTACCGGAAGCTGCAGGCGCTCGGCGGTCAGGCGCCCGATGGCCGATTGAACCGTATAGCTCGCGACCACCTCGTCACGCTGGGCGGTCACCAGATCGACCTGGCTTTCGAAAAGCGCCTGCTCCGCGTCCAGGATGTCCAGGACCGTCCGTTCGCCGACTTCGGCCTCGCGCTGCGTGCCTTCCAAGGCAATTTCGTTGGCCGCCACGCTCTCCTGAAACGCCGAAATCTGGGCGCGCGCCGTGATCAGGTCTTCCCAGGCCGTAATCACGTCCGCCAGGATCTCGCGGCGCGTTTCGAACACCACCTCGCGGAGCTGATAGACGTCCTGCTTGGCCTGGCGGATCTCCGAAGACACGGTGCCCGCCTGATAGAGTGGCACAGTGACCTCTGCCATGATTGACGCGACATCCTGGCGGTCAATGGTGGTGCTTACGTCGTAGCTGCGCGTGTAAGAACCGATCAGGTCGACATCGGGCAGCAGGTCGGCGAACACCACGTCGACGCCATCGATCGCGGCCAGTTCGGCGAACTGGGCCTGCAGGATCTCAGGATGTTCGCTCTCCGCAATCTCCGACGCGATCTCGCTGGTGCCGGGGATGCCGACAAGCGGTCCGGGGTTCGACAGCTCGGCCGGCGGGCTGCCGATGATCTCTTCATAATCGGCGCCGGCGGACGCCAAGCTGCCTTCCGCGGCCAGACGATCGGCGACCGCGGTGGCCAAACTTGCTTGGGCTTGCGAGACGTCCGTTCGGGTCACCTCGCCGACGCGGAACTGGTCCTGCGTGGCCTGCAACTGGCGTTCCAGGCGACTTTCGTTATTGCGGTTGAGTTCGAGAACCGCGCGCGCCAGAACGACGTCCATGTAGACGGTCACAACGTCGAGCAGAACCGTCTGCTCTGTCGCCAGCAAGAACTGGCGCTGCGAGAAGATCTGGTTCTCGGCAGCGCGCGTGCTGGCCTCAGTTTCGCCGCCGGTATAGAGCGGCTGCGTGATCGTCAGGTTAAGGGAGTTCGGGTTGGAGCTATCCCACGACGACGTGTTGCTGTCGGTCCATTCCTGGGTCAGATCGCCGGTCGCCGAGATCGTCGGCCGGTAACCGGCAAGCGCCTGCGCGATGTTCTCGTCCACCGAACGCAACTCGGCACGCGCCGCCAACAAGGTCGGGTTGCTCAGATAGCTTTGAACCAGCGCTTCTTCCAGAGACTGTGCATGCAGCGGCGCCACGCTCACCAACAGGGCCGCGCCCGCCGCCAATCCGGCATACACGCTTCTGAACACAACGTTCATCGGACTACTCCCAAAGCTGCGTCGAGATCGTCGGCTGGTCAAAAAACAAACTCCGGTTTACGCGCGAAACATGTCAGTGGCGGAACCTGCGCATCGAACAAGACACGGCTTGATACGGCATCGCCGCTGCGCTTGATCAGTGTCGCCTTACCGACCCCGTCGTCGTCAATCACCGTCACCAGCCGACCGCCGGAGGCAAGCTGGCTGGTAATGGCATCGGGCACCTCACCGCACCGTCCCTCGATCAGGATGATCGCATAAGGCGCTTGCTGTGGGTAACCCTCGGTTAACGGCCGCTCGATGACGGGCGCGTTGTCGATGCCGAGGGCCGACAGGTTCTTCTCCGCCGCGGCAACCAGCTCCGCACGGTCGTCGATGCCGACAACGGTCTCGGCCAACTGCGCCAACAGGGCGACCGCGTATCCGGTCGTGCAGCCAACGACCAGCGCGGCATCGCCCGGCCCGACATCCGCGGCCTGCAGCAGGCGCGCCAGGACCATCGGCTCGGTCATGTAGCGACCGCCGCCCAGGTGCAGATCCTCATCGATATAGGCGACACTCTTGAGCGCTTCGGGCAGGAAAGCTTCGCGCGGAACGGTTCTTAGAGCGTCGATCAGGCGCTCATCCGTCACCTTGTTGGTGCGGATCTGGCATTCCACCATGTTTTCGCGAGCCTGGTCGAAATCGAGCATGGATTCTCCGTCAACCGATCTTGCGGCGCTTTATAGGCCCAGATCCCAATCGGCACAAACGCGAACACGGGCATGTGTGAGGCCTGTTGACCGGGAGCCATGCCGGGCCTATGACAAGCGCCGCTCGTTCTGACCCCAAGGCCCGGTGGCAGAGTGGCTATGCAGCGGACTGCAAATCCGTTTACATCGGTTCGATTCCGGTCCGGGCCTCCAGTGCGACACGCCACTCTTGTAACGCGTGTCCCCTAATGCGTGTCCCGATCAGGATCCGGGATTTCGACGGGACCCGCACAGGATGTATTGATCCAAAAGCTAGTGGATAGCTGTTGTTTGGCTATTCCGCTGCGCGACTGCAGTTTCGTGCGGCACGGACATTCTTACGCTAGAATAACGTCATCTCCATATCAACCAATGTCGGCTATCCGGAATGGCAACTCAAATAGAAACAGTATTCGAGAAGCTTTCCACGCTCAGATCTGTGCGGGACGAGGCAGTGTCAGAGTTCCTAGCGATCCGAGGCTCGAATGACGAAATGTTCGCCTTATCCCAGAGCATCCCGGATCTGGGGCGCACATACTCAGAGGTCGAGACGAGAGTTGGTTCAATTCTTGAAATGGCCTCGTCAATAAATCCAGATACAGACGATTTACTTATTCCACACTTATCTATCGTTCCATTTACTCAGTCCCTTGATAGTCTAACACCTGTTTACGTTTCGATCATATCCGACATTGAGAGATTAGTGAGGGAAGGAAATGGGGCGGGACAACTCGACCCGATAAATGGCACGTTGACGAGTAGCAACGGCGCCATCGTCGTAAGACTTGGTGATCATTACAAAACAATCTGGCAACAGTCTGACACCGCGCTTTCCGCACTTATTACTCTTCTTCAAGCCGTCGGAGACAGAAGTTTTATTGATTACTCGTCATCCGCAGCTTCATTTGCGACGTTGGTTGGTGAAGTTCAAAAGACTCGGGCAAATCTCAATAATCTCTTGGCAGAAGACGATACGCGGAGCCAAAAGCACTTAGAAAATCTGGCTGCTCTTGAAGATCAAGTTCGCGCCCTGCACCAGGAACTCTCCCGACAGAAAGAAGAAGGTGATAACGATAGAAAAACATTGGACGAATACAGAAGCCAAGGCACGGATGCGATCGCAAACATAAATTCTGCGAACGAGCAGGCAGAAAGTCTGAGAGCCGCAGTAAAGAACTATGAGACGTCATTTACCAACTTCCAGCGTCTACTGGACGAAAGAGAGGCTACGCTCTCGGAGGGTCAATCCCATTACGAGAAACTCGTTGGCGAGTTGGATGAACTTAAAGAGAGGATGTTTGATACTGTTGAAGAGTCAAAGAGGATGCTCTCAGGAGCAACAGTTGCTGGACTTGCCGGTGACTTTGGAAATTATCGAAACACTTTAGACGAAAAATTGAATCGAGCGGCGAGCGTTTTTTATATTTCTATTGCTATTATGTTTGTAGCGGTACTGCCTCTGATGCTATATGTTTTACCTGGTTCTGAAGAAATATTTGGCGTTAAATCAACGATACTGTCACCGGGCTCTAATGATATTAGTGCATTGGAGTTTCTAGGCCAAGTCGCAGCCAGGGCCCTTCTTTTGATTCCAGCGATTTGGTTGGTTCGATTTTCGGCAGGCCGGCATGCAAGGCTGTTTGAGTTGAAAGAGCACTATGCATACAAGTACTCGATTGCTGCGTCGGTCGAGGGCTTCAAACAACAGGCACCAAAGCACTCGGACGAAATCGCAGCCGCCACATTCTTCGAATTGGCATTTAATCCTGCAGAGAAACTCGACGGGAAGCGGCCAGATGAACGCCACCCTAGCCCCGTTATGGAGTGGTTCTTGAAGAAGCTCCGCGCAGATAACGAAGACTGATACTGTACCGGTGGGTTCGTTTTCGCCCGGTGCATTGCTTGCTAAGACCACGATGACCCAACCACGTGTCGTGTCTCCATTTAGATGAGACCACAGACTCGAACAGCAGGCGTCGCGTGTTGTTAGGCTCTCAGCGACTCCGGTCGTCTAAGTCGCTCCGACAAAAATGAGCGAGTAATCCCCCAAGGGAACGTAACAGATACAGCTTATGGAATTATACTCCAAAAGTAGTAATCCTTATTGATAGACAGTGAGGATTGTGTATGGTTGCTGCGTCGCGTCGACGGCAATCCAGAGCGTGAACAGGGTTCCCGGCCACGCGATGTTGATAAACGTGGTATGAACTTAGGGCCGATCATCTGATCGGCCCCTTTTTCGTTTTGTATCAATATTCTGTATGGAATTTTAAAAGTGGATTCTTAGAGCTGAGTTGTCTCCAGGAATGGAGACGGCTCGACTTTTTGCCTCACCTGGCGGCGAAAGCGACCTTCTCGTCTGGCAGCAGCCGAGAACGCAGTCGGCAACGGTCCCGCCCCATGAGGTCCGGCAATGCCATGCCCGGACGACAGCAACAGACAGCCGCTCCCCGGGTGGATGACGATCTTCTCTAGGGCACGTCGCTTTGCTTGCGGCCGACTCGCTTCAGCGTTTCCGGCACGGTCATGGTGGCGACGAACGAGATCACGGCCATCACCATCAAAAGATAGACCGGCGCGTAGTCGTCGCTGGTCCGCTCGACCAGGTAGGTCGCGATCAGCGGCGTCAGCCCGCCGAAGACGCCATAGGCAATGCCGTTGCCGATGCTGATGACCGTGCAACGCACGCGCGGCGACAGGATCTCGACCATCATGACGGCGTAGACGGCCCAGCCAACCGCGAACAGGACGGCGAAGGTGAGCTGGCCGATAATGATGTAGACGGAGTTCTCATGGTGGATCAGCCACCACAGCGGCAGGGCGAGCACGCCGGTGCCGACGGCGGCAAAGATCGCCAACGGCTTGCGACCGATCTTGTCGGAAAGCATGCCGGCAAACGGCGTGACGACCAGAATGCCGAACAGCGCGAGCGTGTTGATGTCCAACGCCTTGGCGGTTGAGACGTGCATGCGCGACGTCAGATCGTTGACCGCGTAGACATAGGCGACGAACCAACCGACACCGGTCATGACGATCATGCACAGATAGATGAAGATGGTCTTCCATTCGGTACGGACCGCCTCGACGACGGGCGAGCCTTGTTGGGCCTCGCTTTCTTCCATGGCCGGCGATTCATTGATGCCGGCGCGGTAGTAGAACCCCAGGGCGGTGATGATGACACTCAACAGGAAGGGCACGCGCCATCCCCAGGCATCGACCTGGGCTTCCGTCAGCACGGAACTGACGAGAGCGCCGACACCGGATCCCAAGATCAGGCCGACGAACTGGCCGAAGGTCGACCAGCTGGACACGTAGCCCCGGCGCTCCGGCGGTGCGTGTTCGATGAGAAAGACCGTCGACGTCGAATACTCGCCGGCGACCGCGAAACCCTGGAGCAGGCGCAACAGAACCAGGATGATCGGTGCCGCCAAACCGATCGTGTCGTAGCCGGGCAGCAAGCCGGTGGCGACGGTCGCGGCCCCCATGGCCGAGATGACAATGGTCATCGCCGTCTTGCGGCCCAGCTTGTCGCCAATATGACCAAGCGCCAGCGCGCCGATCGGGCGTGCCAGGTAACCGGCGGCAAACGCGCCAAACGCCGACAGCAGAGAGGTAAAGGGATCGTCGGACGGGAAGAAGTGGCGCCCGATGATGACGGCAAAGAACCCGAAACAACCGAAATCGTACCACTCGAGCACGTTGCCCAAGCCGGCCGCAGCAATCTTGGTTTTGATTCCCTGCGGCTTTGCCGGACCTTTCATCCCTGCCCCATGCTTCAGGGCGAGATTACTCTCGTGCCCCTTTCCTCATGCCGCGCGAAGCGGCAATCGACAGCTTCAATGGCTGTCGTTTCGCCCGGCGCAGCGCTACCCGACGCAACCCTCGATCACCGGACGCAGGACCTCCGATGCTTCGCCATAGCCGTGCAGCTCAACGGTCGAACCAGCGGTATGGCGGCGCACGCTCACATAGTAGAGATCGCCGCCGCCCATAACCTTTGCATTCTCCGGACGGACCTCGGCGTACTCACCCGGCAGGAGCGGCAACTCGTAGTGCATCTTGCCCTCAAGCGAACCATCCATCGCCGGCACCAGGCAGGCCGATGCGATGTCGACGGACGACGCGGTGACCCAAGAGTTCACGGGCGGCGGCTCGTAGGGTTGCTCGCTGGCGCAAGCCACCAGCGCGAAAGCGCTCAGAAAGGTCGCTGCTATTGACCGCACGGTCATGGTCGGCCCCCTTGGACTGCTGCGTCGGCACCAATGCCTCGCTGGAGTCTTTCACTGATCCCAAGCATTTATCAAGCAACACGTTGACCGCGAAGCCGGTCGGCCAGGAATGCTCTGGTTTGCTGTGAACGGAGATTGCAAGATGGCAGTGCCGCCGAAAGTTGTCTGCCGCCGAGCTCCTGGTGTTCGCATCCTCCAAATCACGTTCGATCGCCATTCTTGCGCTTGGCGAGGTGCTGGCGATGGCGTTGTGGTTTTCCGCTTCCGCCGTCGTACCCACCCTGGTTTTGGAGTACGGCCTGACCGGCACCCAGGCCTCGCTCTTGACCAGCAGCGTTCAGATCGGGTTTGTCGCCGGCACGCTGGCAAGCGCCCTGCTGGCGCTGGCCGACCGGTTCGACCCCCGGCGTTTCTTCATGGCAAGCTGCCTGATCGCCGCCGCCGCCAACGCGCTCATGCTGGTCGTGCCGCCGGACTCCGTCTGGATCCTGGTGCTGCGGTTCATCACCGGTGCCTGCATGGCGGGCGTCTACCCCGTCGGCATGAAACTCGCCGCGAGTTGGGCCAAGGGCGATCTGGGGACCCTGGTCGGCATCATGGTCGGCGCGCTGACGCTGGGTTCGGCTGCGCCCCATCTGTTCAACGGTTTCGGCGGCATCGATTGGCGCTTCACGATCGCGGCAGCCTCGGTCGCGGCCGCTGCGGCGGGCCTTCTCATCCGGTTCTTCCAGCCCGGTCCGAACCTCGGCCAATCGCCGAGGCTCGATCCAAGGCTCGCGTTCAAGGCCTGGACGGTGCCCTCGCTGCGCCTGGCCAATCTCGGCTATCTCGGTCACATGTGGGAACTCTATGCCATGTGGGCATGGTTGATCGTTTTCCTGAACGCGAGCTTCGCGATCAATCCGGGCGGGTCGTCGGCGCCGGTCTGGGCAAGCTTCATGACGTTCGCCACGATCGGCGTGGGCGGCGCCTTGGGCTGCCTCGCCGGCGGCGTGATCGCCGACCGATGGGGCCGCACGTTGCTGACCTCGGCAGCCATGACCCTAAGCGGCGCGTGCGCCATCGCCATCGGTTTCCTGTTCGGCGGTTCGCCGGTACTTCTGATACTGGTCTGTACGATCTGGGGCTTTGCCGTGATCGCGGACTCCGCCCAATTCTCCGCCAGTGTCGCCGAGCTTGCCGAACCGGATCTGGTCGGCACCATGCTGACCGCCCAGACCTGCGGCGGTTTTCTTCTCACGCTCGTCACCATCCAGCTCGTGCCCTGGGTCGTCGATCTGGTCGGCTGGCACTATGCCTTCATGTTCCTGGCGATCGGTCCGGCGGCTGGCGTCATCGCCATGCTGCGTCTGAGGGCTCACCCGGACGCGCGCAAGCTTGCCGGCGGCCGGCGTTGAGCGATCTAACGCGCGGCGCGTGACACCGTCGATGGCCGGAACGCCGACGCCAGCTTGACGCCGCGCAGAAGTCCCCTGGGGCGGAAGTAAATCTGACGTGCCGCTTCGGCGAACCACGGCGTCTTCAGCATCATGTCGACCAATCGGTCGCCGACCACATGATCCATCGCCCGGCGCATCATGAGCTTGGCGCCGTAACCCGGATACTCGCCGGCCAGCACGCGGCTGGGTTCGGGGCCGTGGTCCAGCAGATGATCGCTGACCGCCTGCGCGGCGCGGCGTCCGTAGCGGAAGGCGTTATAGATGCCACCGCCGGTCAACGGCGACACCAGGCCAGCGGCGTCGCCGACCAGCAGAACACGGTCGGTGGCGAACGGCCGGACCGGACCGCCGCACGGAATGAGACCGGCGCGCCGTTCCAATACCTGCGACGTATCGATGCCGCCAATCCGGTTCATCATGGCAAGCGCCGCGTCCAGATCCGGCTTGACCCCGCGCGCGGCGGCCAAGCCGACCTGAAGCGTTTCGACGCCGGGCACCGCCCAGGCGATGTAGCCCGGCGCCAGCCGCCGGTTGAGAACGCAATGCAACAAGTTCGGCGCCATGTCGCCATCGAGCGGCACATGCGCCTCGATGCCTTGAAGAAACTGGTTGTTCAGCCCCAGCCCGAAGGTGCGCGCGACGGCCGATCGCGCGCCGTCGGCACCGACCAGATAGCGTGTCGTGATGTCGACGCCGCGCAGCCGAAGCCTGTCCTCCTCGTAACACGCCCCGCGGTAGGACGTGCCGTAGCACAGCCTGGCGCCAGCCATCGCCGTGTCCAGCGCCAGCCAACGCAACAGACGCGCGGTATCGGTCGCCAAGAAGTAATAGCCGGGCTCGGCCAGATCGATGGACGCGAGTGAGGGGCCATAGAGGCGAACGCCATGGATGCGACGCACCACATCGGGCGGCAGGTCGATCTCCTCGGCGGCTTCCTTGACCAGAATACCGGTGGTGTGGACGGCGGCGCCGGGCTCGCGGCGGCGGTCGATGACGGCGACCTTCAGGCCACGCATGGCCGCGGTGCGCGCGCAGATCAGGCCGGCAAAGCTGCCGCCGACCACGACAAGGTCGTAATCCGTCGTCATAACTCCCCTCTCCCTCCATCAGCCCCACAGGCAACAGCGTCGCCGACCAAGATGGCAATTTTCGGACCTGACGGCCAGCATTGCGGCCCCTAGAGCAGATCCTGTTTTGATGGAATCGCTTCGCGATGACATCAAGACGGGCGAATCTGCTCTACTCATAGATAGAGAGCGGATTCACATGGTTAGGTGGAACCGTCGAGCGGTTCCACCTAACCATGATCCGCTCCAGCGGCCCCTGGCGGCCATTGAACAAGCAGGGCGAAACCGTTATGCGTCCCCTGCCCGCCAACCTCTCAGCATCGGCCCTATGCTCACCCTTGGGATCCATCCCGGCTATCACGACGCAGCCGCCGCGCTGTTTGACGGCTACCGCCTGGTGGCGGCGGTCGCACGCGAGCGGCTGACGCGCCGCAAGGGCGACGGCCGCGGCGACGTGCCCGCCGATTGCGTCGACGAGGTCCTGGGGATCGCCGGCGCGACGCGGCGCGATGTCGATGTCGTGGCCAGCACCCGTTCGGCACTACCCCAAAGCCTCTATACCCACTTTCGCGGCCGCCGCGCCATCGAGGGACGCGTGCGCCAGGTCCTGGATGCGGAGAAGCTGCGTTTTCTTGCGCTCGAACTGCGCCGCGCCGACAGCGTGAACGCGCTCGACATCATCGACCGCGCGGCCGTGCTGGAGCGCTATGGCTTTCGCGATAACGTGGACCTCTTCTTCGTCAACCACCACGAAGCGCATGCCCTGCCGACGCTGTTCTTCACCGATTGGGACCAGGCCCTGCTCTATACGGCCGATGGCGGCGGCGACAACGTGCAGTACTCGATGCGCGGTTTCCGCGACGGCGCGCTTCAGACGCTCTATGGCGGCGACGAGGAACTGCTGAAGCCCAACCGCATCGATAGCCTTGGCATGGCCTACGGCTATTGCACCCAGGTTCTCGGCTGGAGGATGAACCGGCACGAAGGCAAGCTGACCGGGCTGGCGGCCTATGGCGAACCCGTCTGCTTCGAGCAACTTGCCGAGCACTTTCGCGTCGCTGAGAACGGCGAAATCACGAGCGACTTCGGCAGCTATGCCGAGATGAAAACGTTCCTGGCCGGCCTCGCCGAAGAGGTCAGTCGCGAAGACCTCTCGGCCTCGATTCAACATCTGCTGGAGCATCATGTTCTTGCCTCGGCACGGCGGTTCCTGACGCGTTTCCCGGCACGGCGTCTTGGCCTGGCCGGCGGCGTCTTCGCCAATGTCAGGCTGAACCGTTTGTTGGCCGAAGAGACCGATGTCGATGAGGTCTTCGTCTTCCCGGCCATGGGCGACGACGGGCTGGCGGTCGGCGCATGCCTTGATGCCCTGCGCGAACGCGACGGGTTCGGCCACTGGCTCGACCAGCGCTACCGGCTGGAAGACGTCTACCTGGGCCGCGACCACGGTGACGCCATCGACACGGTCTTGGGCAACACGCCCGGTGTGGCGGCGGACCCGGGCGATCCGGTCGCCGCGGCCGTTGCGCGCCTGAGCACCGGGCAGGCCGGCGCCATCTATACGGCGCGCATGGAATACGGCCCGCGGGCACTTGGCGCGCGCACCATCCTGGGCAATCCGAGCGATCCCGGCATCAATGACAGCCTGAACAAGCGGCTCGCCAGGAGCGAGTTCATGCCGTTTGCGCCGGTGGTCGCGGAGGAGGACGCGGGCGACGTTTTCGAGGTCGGCGACCTCAACCGCTATGCCTGCCGCTTCATGACCATCACCTGCGCGGTCAGGCCGGCCTGGCGCGAGCGCATTCCCGCCGTCGTCCATGTCGACGGCACCGCGCGACCGCAAGTCATCCGGCGTGACGCGAACCCGCTCTATTTCGACATCCTGCAAGGCTTCAAACAGGCGACCGGCCTGCCGGTGCTGATCAACACCTCGTTCAACGTGCACGAGGAGCCGATCGTCGATACGCCGGAACAGTGTCAGCGGGCCCTGCTTGACGACCGCGTCGACTTCGTGGTGACAGAAAGTGCGCTCTATCGGTTGGCAGACCGCGACTGAACGGTGACAATCGGCGCGGCGGATGCCGGGAGGACGTGCCGATCGTGTTCAGACTGTTGACCGTCGTGGCGTTCGTCGTCCTGCTGCTGCCCCGCGCGGCCGAAGCGGAACGCACCGAGCTTGTCATCGGCATCAGCCAGTTCCCGCCTTCCCTGAACCCCGTGCTCGACACCAGCCTGGCGCAGAGCTTCGTGCTGGGCATGACCCGGCGGCCGTTTACCGTGTTCGACCAAGCCTGGGAGCTCGTCTGCCTGCTGTGCACCGGCCTGCCGAGCTTCGAGAACGGCCTGGCGGTGAAGGAGACCCTGCCTGACGGCACGACGGGCGTCGCCGTCACCTACACCATCCATCCCGATGCGACCTGGGCCGACGGTACGCCGGTGACGACCGACGATGTCCTGTTCACCTGGAATCTAGGCCGCGAGCCGGCCGCAGGCTTCATCGGACAAGAAGGTTACAGCGATATCCTCACCATCGACGTGAAGGACGACAAGACCTTCACGCTGCATGTCAATAAACTGGACTATCAGTATCAATCTCTTAATGGTTTTGCCGTTCTTCCCGCCCATGTCGAGAGGGATGCCCTCGCCGATCCCGAGAACTACCGCCACCAGACCGCCTTCGACCGCGATCCCACCAATCCGGGCCTGTGGAACGGTCCCTATCGGGTCACGGCTGTCGAAACCGGCAGCTATATCGTTCTGGAGCGCAATCCCTATTGGTGGGGCCAGGAGCCGCAGTTCGATCGCATCACCGTCCGCGCGATCGAGAACACGTCGGCGCTGCAGGCCAATCTGCTGTCCGGCTCCGTCGACTATGTTCCCGGCGAACTCGGCCTGTCGCTTGATCAGGGCCTCTATCTGCAGGAACGCTTCGGCGACCGCTACGACGTCGTCTTCAAACCGGGCCTACAGTACGAACACATCGACGTTTTGCTCTCCAATCCCATCCTGGCCGATGTCCGGGTTCGCCGCGCCCTGCTCTACGCCGCGGACCGTGCGGCGATCGTCGCCAGCCT
>JANQGO010000213.1 GCA_028277285.1 Alphaproteobacteria bacterium
CCGCCAGCGCGACGGAGCCGACCACGGCGTTGTCGCGCGTCGTCATCTGGGCCGTGCCCTCGATCAGGCCGGTCGCGCGCGATCGGGGCGCGACGACCCTGATCAGCTCGAACGGCAGGTTTGTGATCTCAAGGCCGGCCTCAAGCGACCGGGGCGTGCGCACGATATCGCCCGCCACCGTGCCTCCGCCCATCTCCAGAACGATGTTCTCGACGACGACCGTGCCGTCGCCCAGTCTCAAGCGAAGCGGGCCGTTTTGGGCGAAGTCCTGCTCGCTCACTTGCCCCGACAGGCGGTCGAAGAGCAGTTCCAGTTCATCGCTGGCCAGGTCGGCCTGAAAGGCCGTGTCGATGCTGACAGGTACACCGGCATTGCCGCTGGCCTGCGCATCGACCGTCGCCAGGTCGCCGGCCAGTTCGACGCGCACGACCGCCCCGTCCAGCATGTAGGCGTCAAACGCGGCTTGGCTCAACGAGATGTCGGCAGTGCCGCCCGGCGCGCCATCGAGATCGCTGAGCGCCGCGTCGACCCGGATATCGCCTAGCGTCATCAGACCGCCGTCCTGCAGCGCCAGGGTCAGATCGCTGGCGCTGAGCGCGATTTGGGCGTCCTGCCCGCCATTCGCACCGACTTGGGCATCGATACGGAACGACAAGGCCCCGTCGCCATCCATGCCGGCCAGCCCGGCTAGCGGCCCGACATCGGCATCGCTCGCCTGGATGAGACCGGAGACCACACCGGCGCCATCGACCCGAAGCGATCCATTGCCGACGAGGCCGGGGCCGTTCAACGCGATCACCGGCAGGTTGATATCCTCGCCCTCTTCGACGAAGGAGAGCGCGATCTTCAACGATCCCGATTGAGGCGGCATGGTGATCAGGGCTTTGCCGCTGGGCGCGCCGGAAAGGTCGCCGACTTCCGCCGCGGCCGTCACGCCGTCGGCAGAGATGCCGGCCATGCTGACCCCGTTGAGAACCGCCTCTGCGCGGATCACGGGATCATCGACGGATCCTGAGAGCAGGGCCTGAAACGCGGCGCTGCCCCCGGCATCGGCGCCCAGCATCCCGGCAACGGCCGGTGTGACCGTGAGGTCGCCCGCCAGGTTGCCGTCCAGAACCGCAAAACCCTCGACAAGGTCGATGCGGCCGGCGACATCGACGGACTCGGTGGTTGCGGTGAGAGCGTCGAGAACCGCGTAGGTCGCGAGATCGCTCTCCAGCTCGGTCGTCACCGCCAAGCTGTCGCCAATGAAGGGTGAGACGCTGTTCATGGCGATCTCAAGGCCGACGCCGTCGATCGCAACGGGGCCGGTGATCAGCGATAGATCGGGCGCCAATGTCAGATTGCTTTGCACCGTCAGGCCGCCGCTGAGTGGCAAGCCGGCCATGTCACTGAAGCCTGAGAGGTCGGCGACGTCGATGTCGGCATCGACCTCGCCCGACAGGTCGTTGAGATCGATGACACCTTCGGCGGCGACGTTCAGATTGCCGCCAGTGACCTGCAAGGTCGCCACAGAGAGTTCGGCAAAGCCGCCGTCGATGCCGACGGCGATGTCGATGTGGGCCTTCTCTTCCAGCAGCGCGCCGAGAGCAGGTTCGCCGGCGACAAGGCTGTCGACGACAATCTGCCCCTCGCCTTGCCAGCCCTGAGCGCCGTCCGGCGTGAGCCTGGCCGTCAGCGTGACATCCCCGGCCACCGCGTCGGGAACATCCAGCGCATCGACCGATCCCGCAACGGTCAGTTCAGGTGTGGCGAGATCGCCTATTGCGGTCACGCTGAGTTGCCAGGTGCCCAGGGTAAGCGGATCGGCCAATGCCTGGATCGGCTCGTTGTCGCGGCTCTCCAGCGTCGCCGAGACATCGATCGTGTTCGCCGCCAGATCAGCCTCGCCTGTCGCCGAAACCGCGAGCGCGCGCGCGTCCACGATCAGGCGTTCGATGCGATAGAGGTCGCCATCGATGACAACCGCGGTATCGATGGCGACCGGCGCACCGACAAGCGGCTGAAGGTCGGCCGGTACCAAGGGCGTCAGCGTCGCATCGCCGTCGAGCGCCACCGACAGCGCGTCGCCCGCCTGCACCCGAAGACCGACGTCAACCGCGACGTCGTCACCGGCATTGGCGGTCAGCGTACCCAACCAGTCGCTCGCCGGGCCGTCGCCTTCCAACGTCAGATCGAAGGCCGGCGCATTGTCCAGCTCCAGCATGTGGACGATGACACCGCCGGCGGGTTCATAGACGTTTGCCCACAGCGACAGCCGGTTGGCGGCCAGATCGACATCGGCCTTGGTCTGCACGGCGCCACCCACGCCGTCGGTGCGGAAGACGCCCAGGTCCAGCGCGACCTCGCCCGCGCGCGACGCGCTCGCCATGCCTTCGACCTTCAAGGTCGCGGCGACACCGAACAGCGCCTCGTCCAGATCGACGCGCGCCACCGCAATTTCGTCGATCGTCACCCCGACCGGCAGATCCGGGATCGCCGCGCTGTCATCGTCTGATGAGACGTCTTTCTCGGTCCCCGCCGCGGCGGGAGATCGGCTGACCACGACCTCGCCGACCTTGAAGGAGTCGACGGTTAGATTGCGTGTGAGCAGGGCCCAGGGATCCCAGGCGACCGCGACGTCCTCCAAGGTCAGCCACGGCCCCTCGCCGTCCAACACGACGACCTGGTCGATGGCGATCGTGCCCGGCAAGCCCGGAGCGATGGCGCCGATCTCGACCTCCATGACACCGGGGTCGCTCGCCGCGTCTTCGATCGTTTGCGCCAACCACGCGCGGCCGCTGCTTGAATCGATGTAGATCAGACCACCGACAACGACGGCCAGCACCAGGACAACGAGCAGCGCGACAGCGGCCGCGGCGATGATGAGGATGCGCCGTTTCAAAACGCCTGACCCAGACTGATGTAGAACTGAAAGGGATCATCGATATCCTTGCGGCGATCCAATGGCACCGCGACATCCAGGCGCAGCGGCCCGAAATCGGTGTAGTAGCGCACACCCAGACCGGCGCCCCAAAAGAAATCCTCCTCGAAATCTGGGAGCGTGGAGTCATAGACGCCACCACCGTCGAGAAACGGGACAACGCCGAAATCATCCAGAAAACGCACGCGGAGCTCCGTGCCCACGGTGATGAGCGAACGACCGCCGACAGGATTGTTGTCGGCATCCAGCGGTCCGACCTTCTGGAACTCGTAACCACGCACCGAACCGGCGCCGCCGGCATAGAGCCGTTTGTTCGCCGGCAAGGTCTGGGTCGGCTCACCGCCGACCGACGCGACGCGTCCCCTGACCGCGATGATGTAGTCGTCGTAGTCGTCGAGCGGATAGTAGGTCGAGCCGGAGACTTCCGAAGACAGGAACGAGACGGCGGCGCTGCTGTCCGTCTCGACCGCGCCGACGGCCGAGGAGACGACGTTGAAGACCGGCCCGATCCGTCCGGTCCACGGCGTCGCCGCGAGGGTCAGGCGAAACCCTTCGGTCGGGTTCAGCAGATCGTCGGTGTCGTCATAGCTGTAGGACACCGGCAGCCCGACCAGAAAGACCGTCTGGTCGTCCTCGCCAGTCTGCTCCTCGTTGATCTCCAGGAACTCCGCGGCGATCCCCATGGAACCCGTCCAGTACTCGCTGACCGGCCACTCGATGGCGACCGACCCGGTCGCGCCGGTCTGCCGGAACGCTTCCAGTTCCTCGTTGAGCACGGCGCCGGTCACGACGAGGTCCTGTTCCAGACGTCGGAAACCGGGCTGGCGATAGGTCGCATCAAGCCGCTGGCGGATCAGACCCAGCGTGGTCGAGAGATCCAGCAGTTCCGCCTCGCCCAGAATGTTGCGGTGTTGCCAGCCGAAACGGACTTCGACCCCGTCCTCGGTCGAATAGGAGACACCGGCGCGGACGGTGCGCGGCGGTCCCTCCTCGATGGTCACCTCGACCGTGCGGATCTCCTCGTCCGTGTCCTCGTCGGGCCTGACCGTCACCTGGCTGAAGAGCCCGGTATCGACGAGGTCCTGGCGGTACCGGTCGACCACCGACTGATCGTAGATATCGCCTTCCTGCCAGGGGACGCGGCGCAGAAAATAGTTGGCCTCGGTCCGGTCAAGGCCCGACAGCGCCGTCGGGCCGTAGCGCACGAAAGGACCGGGCGTGATCGTCACCTGAACCCAGATGGTTTTGTCGGCATGATCGGCGAGCACCAGCCGATCGTCGGAGGCCGCAAACGGATAACCGTTGTCGCGCAGATGCCGCACCGCCTGGGACTCCGCGCCGACGACGGCCTCCGCCAAGGCCGGCTCACCGAGAGTGATGTCGATATCGTCCAGCTCGACGCGCGCGGCCTCATGGGCGGGGGCGCCGCCGAAATAGGCGATATCATACGCGGCGATCAGGTATTGCTCGCCGGTCGTCACCGAAATCTCGACGGTGACCGGCTCGGTTTCCGTATCGACCCGCGAAACGATCTCGCTGTCATAATAGCCGCGCGACCGCATGACCGCGTCGAACCGTTCGATATCCGCGTCGACGCGCCGCCTCAGACCGCTCAGGCTGGCCGGTGGATCATCGGAAAGGCTGATCAATTGCGAGCTTTCCTCGATCTGTCCTCGCAGGCCCTCGATGTTCGGAACGTTCAAGACGACATCATAGTCGACCTGTGGCGCTTCCTCTTCTGTCTCCGGCTGATCGACCCGCTCGTGCTCGTCGGCCCAAGTCGCGGACGAAACGACCGTGGACGAAACAAGCCACAGCACCGCGATCAAGCACGTCAAACAGTGTCTGTAGGATGTCACGCACGCCATCGCGACTTGGTATAGCCGGTCACACGGCTTCGCCATACCCCGTGCCCGGAGCAGATCCTGTCTTAAGGGAATCTGCTCTGCTCATAACTGGAAAGCGGATTCACATAGTTACGTGGTACCGTCAAACGGTTCCACCCAACCATGATCCGCTCTCGTGCGCTCATAAACTCCCGTTGCCGCGCCGTGCCGGACCGCCTTTATGCTGTCGGTCGGATTTGGGGCGCTCGGCACGATGGCGGCCTTCCTTCGGTGCCGACAACCCGAGCTTGAACGACCGGTCGATCTCCTCTTGGACCAGCCGCCGGAGGTAAAGAGACAAGGTGGCCTCGCTCAGAGGCTCGTCGGACTTAGACACGTGACCTAACTTCGCCTCCAAACCATCAGCGACGTACCGGGCCAGACCGGCGCGACACGCCGTTGTGACGGGTTACCGCGCCGGAAATTCAGTCTACAGTGCGGCCATGGCTAAACGTCGTCAACGCCGCAAATCATGGCGGCGGCGCCTTCTCAAGCTGACCGGTCTGGTCGTAATCGCCGTTCTCGTCGGACTGGTCGTGGCTGTCAGTCAGTTTGACAAGGACATGTTCGATCAGATTCTGGCCGACCGGCTGGAGGAGGACCTGGGCCGGCGCCTGGACATAGACGGCACGCTCAGCGTCTCGCTTTCCCTGACGCCGGAGATCACCGCTACCGAGGTCAAACTGAAGAACGCGTCGTGGGCGAGTGACGAGGACATGCTTGTGATAAGCAAGCTGGATGCGACCGTTCAGTTGTTCCCTCTGCTGAGCGGCAACGTGGTGTTCGACAAACTGGACGCGGAACAGGTCGACGCCAATCTTGAGCTGTCGAGCGACGGCGAAGCCAACTGGAACCTGGGGACGGCCGGCGACGGCAGCGGTGGCGGTATGGCGGTCACGCTGCCGGACGATCTCAGCATCAAACGATTGAACGTGAAGTTCGACGACCGGGCCGCCGGCGACAGCTTGTCTGGCTGGTTCGACGATGTGCATCTGACGTCATCGGCGAGCAACCTCGTCATCACCACGACAGGCCAGATCGACGATACGCCGGTGACCATCGATCTGAGTCTGCCGAGCCTGGAGGCGGTGGTCGACCCCGATCTCGACACGCCGGTAAAAGGCAATGTCGTGGCGCTGGGCGTTACGGTGACCATCGACGGTCAGGTCGGGCTGGATGATAGCGGCAATGCGACCGGCTCGGCCGATATCACGATCGACAGCGACGACATCTCCACGCTGACACCGTTGGCGGGCGTGCCGTTGCCGTCACAGCCGCTTCATTTCACCGGCAATGCCAGCGTGACGGGTGATCAGATTGTTGCCAAGGGCGATGCGACGCTTACCGACGCGACGATCAAGCTTGACGTCACGGTCGGTACCGACGTATCGCCGCCGTCGGTTTCCGGCAAGGTCTCGGTTGCCGGCGACGACCCCTCGTGGATCGCGAAGGTGGCAACGGTCGATCTGCCGACGGAGACCTACAACCTGGATGCCGAGTTCAGCTTGACCGACAAGCTTCAGGCGAAGGGCAACGGTAAGCTGGGCGAAACCGACATCTCCTTTGACATCACCGATGCGTCCTGGGACGGCATTCCGCCGCAGTCGATCAAACTGTCGCTCGCCGGTCCCGACATGTCGCGCCTTGGCGACTGGCTCGATATCGAGTTGCCCGCTGCTCAATTCACGATGTCGCTGACGGGAACGGAAACCGACGGCAAGTTTGTCATCACCGACGGCGTCGCAGCGTCCGGCTCGGCCAACGCGACGTTCGGCGCAACGATTGCCAATCTGGATGATCCCCTGGACCAGCCGCTGCCGCTTCAGGCAACAACCGACAACATGCAGGCGATCGGCAATCTCTACGACATCGACCTACCGGCCCTGCCCTTCACCATGTCGACCAATCTGATTGAGAAGGACAGCGACAACTACACACTGAGCAGCCTGAACGCCCAGATCGACAACCACACGTTCGCCGGTTCGCTCGACATCGACGACAGCGGCGGCCGGACGGCCTTTGCCGGCAATCTGACAACCGACGAGCTCGATGTCGCGGATATCGCGGACTCCATGGCCGCCGGCACTTTGGCCGAGGACGAACCGCTTATCATCCCCGATCCCGGCATCGACCTGGACATCACCCTGCAGAGCACGAAGGTGACCATTGACGATCTCGAGTTTCAGAACGCGCACTTGCGCATTCGCACCGACGACCGGGAAGTCGGGGTCTATGGTCTGACC
This sequence comes from Alphaproteobacteria bacterium, assembly GCA_028277285.1. Taxonomy (GTDB): domain Bacteria; phylum Pseudomonadota; class Alphaproteobacteria; order SP197; family SP197; genus JANQGO01. The sequence goes on from JANQGO010000213.1 coordinate 7,053, forward strand.
GCGCTGTTCGCCTCCGGCAAGCTGACAACGGATTTCAAGATCGCGCACAGCGTGGAGAACCCGCCGATCAACGGCACCTTGAAACTGGTCGAGGCCTCGACCACCGACATCTCGACAATGTTCGACCTGCCCGGCGACGTTCGCGGGCCGCTGAACATCGATGTCGAAGCCGACAGCGATATCGCCGATGTCAACGAGACGCTGAAAGACGTCACCGGCCATGCCGACATCGTGCTGCAGAACGGCTATGTCGGCAGCGACGTGCTGCGCAAGGCTGACAGCTTCGTCAACCTGTTGGCGCCATGGCGCAACAAACAGGACCCAAGCGTCATCAAGTGTCTTGTGCTGCGCTACGATCTCGCCGACGGCAAGGCAACCAGCGAGGTCACCCTGCTCGATACCTCGACCATGACGGTTGCCGGCAGCGGCTACATCAACATGCTGGAGGAGACGTTCAACCTGCGCCTGGCCCCGACGCCTAAGGACGCGACACTGTTGAGCCTGGCATCGGCGGTGAAGATTACCGGGCCGATCGACGACCCCAAACTCTCCGTCGGCCCGCTCGACGTGGCGACGGGCGTGGGCGGCAGCCTGCTCAGTTCAATTCTGGCGCCGGTGAAAGCGCTGATGCCGATCCTGGGGCTGACCGACGACGACGATTCACCGTGCAAAGCGGCCCTTGATCCCGATCGCGGCGCCAGCAACGCGGCCCAGCCGGTCGCCAGCAACTGCGCACGGCCGCAACCGTGGATGGATAACGGCCATGTGCGGTTTGGCCGCCATACGCACCACGAGGTGGGCTGTCCGGCGGCGTCGTGAACCGCCCTGTTGCGTCCGTCAACGGCCTCAGTTGATGGTCGGCAGGACGAAGATCTGGCCGGGATAGATCAGGTGGGGATCGGCGATCTGGCCCTGATTGGCCTCGAAGATGTGCGTGTAGTGGACGCCGGAGCCATAGGAGTGGCGCGCGATGGTCCACAGATTGTTGCCGGGCTGAATGATCACCACCGGCTCCGCGCTCGCCGGTAGCTGCAGCGCCTCGCGGTCGAAGGGGGTCTCGACGCGCGCCATAACGATGCCGCCCTCGTCGACCTGATCGATCCTGAGCGCGTGCAGCCCTTCCGCGACCGGCTTCTCCAGCATCATGCGCCAGTTGCCGGCGCTGTCGGCCAGCGTGCGGCCAACGAGTTCGCCGTCGACATAGGCGCGGATCTCAGCCCCGGCCTCGGCCTTGCCGGAAAGCGAGACCTCACCGGCTTCGTCATAGTTCAGCGTGTCGAGCGACAAACCGTCGCCGCCGGCCAATCCTACTCCGTCTTCCGGCTCCTGCAGGATCTCGACCTGGCCGTCGTCATCGCGCGGCACGAGAACGGCGATCGTCTCGTCGGGACTGTCGGCCACCGTATCGGCCTGTTCGGCGTCGCCGGACGCCGACGTCGTGTCGGACGACGCCTCAGTGTCGGCACCCGTTGTCGCACCGGCTTCCGGCACCAGCATCGCCACGCTCTCGCGCGATTCACTGACAGCACCGTTGGTCTCTTCGGACTTGAGCCACAACTCATGACTGCCCGCTTCCAGCGGCTCTTCCAGAACAACGACCCAATCGCCGCGATCGTCCGCCGTGGTCTCCGCGACCAAACCGTCATGGCTATAGATTTGGACGGTCGCACCGGGCGCCGCGCGTCCGGCCATCACCGCGTCCCCCGTCGTCTCAACACGAACGATGTCGAAACTCGGCGTGACCGGCTCGACCGCGGTTGTATCGCCGGTCGTTTCCTCCTGCAGGGCCGCGGACTCGGTTCCGCTGGCCGTATCCGTCTCGTCTGTTTCGGCCTCGGCGCTTTCCGGCGGGTCCTCGGATGCAGCGTCTTCGGCGGTGTCTGATGTCTGTGATCCCGTCTCGACATCTTCCGCATCGTCGCTGCCGGAGACATCGCTGCTTTCGGTGGTGACCTCGGCGTTCTGCTCGGTATCGCCGGTCTCAAGCACAAAATACACCAGAGCGGCGAGCACAAGCAGCACTACAAGGGCGAGAACGGTCCTCATGTCAGCAGCGTCGACTTCTTTGCGGTGCGGTCCAAGCGCCCCGGTGTAGCATGATTGTCAAGAAGGCAACAAATCGACGGGTTAGGGCCTGCTTCACGGCAGGGTGACGGACATGACGGCACCGCCAAGGCCGTGCTGGCTCTCATGGGCGCGCAGCTCCACTTGGGTGATGCCTTGCGGAATCGCAACGCCCGACAGACTGCGCCGGAACGGCTGCTCCTCGACATGGGGGTGATAGAGCACCCGCGAGCCCAGGACGGTGCCGTCGGGCGCCACGACGTCCCATCGGTCCGCATAGTGCTCCCAGCCGGTATCGGCGTGCGCCACCGTCACGTGGAACGTATAGACGCGCTCGGCGGTTTCGATTACCTCAACCGCAACCACATCCGCCTCGCCGGCACCCGCCGGCCGGATGCCGGCCACGACCGCCAGCACCAGCAACACAAGAACGAAACGATCCATCATGGTTGAGATCCGGTCCATCTGCGTATTCTGCGGTTCAAGCCTGGGCGACCGGGAGATCTATCGCCAGCAGGCCCAGATACTAGGCGAAACCATCGCCAGGCACGATATCGAGCTGATCTATGGCGGTGCCCATGTCGGCCTGATGGGCATCGTGGCAGACGCGGCACTCGCCGCCAACGGCGTCGTCACCGGCATCATTCCGACCATGCTGCGCCGGGTCGAGGTGGCGCACCAGGGCCTGACCCACATGATCGAAGTCGAGACCATGTTCGCGCGCAAGGCGGTCATGATCGAGCGGGCCGACGCCTTTGTCAGCCTGCCCGGCGGCATCGGCACGGTCGACGAGATGATGGAGGTCGTCACGCTGCGCCTGTTGGGCCTGCATGCCAAGCCGTCGATTCTGGTCGACGTCGAAGGCTACTGGAGTGGGCTGACGGCGATGTTCGATGGTCTGGTCGCGCACCGCTTCGCGCCGGAGACGATCCGCGAGTTCTATTCGCTGGTGCCTGATGCCGAGTCCGTCCTACCCGCTCTCGGTGTCGCAGCAACCACCTAGACGCAACTTGCCCGGGGATTTCCCTTGAACCGGCCGAAGCGCGGTTTATGTTGCACCGCACAATGACGGCCCACCCCACCACGACGTTACGCTGATCCGGAGGCACCCATGGCGAAGATCAAGGTCAAGAATCCCGTCGTCGAACTCGACGGCGACGAAATGACACGGATCATCTGGGCCTTCATCAAGGAGAAGCTGATCCTGCCCTATCTGGACGTTGATCTTTTCTATTACGACCTCGGCATCGAAAGCCGTGACGCCACCGACGACCAGATCACGGTCGACGCTGCGCACGCGATCCAGAAGCACGGCGTCGGCGTCAAGTGCGCGACCATCACGCCCGACGAGGCGCGCGTCGAGGAGTTCGGCCTGAAGCATATGTGGCGCTCGCCCAACGGCACGATCCGCAACATCCTGGGCGGCACCGTGTTCCGCCAGCCGATCATCTGCAAGAACGTGCCGCGCCTGGTGCCCGGCTGGACGAAGCCGATCGTCATCGGCCGTCACGCGTTCGGCGATCAGTATCGCGCGACCGACTTCGTGGTTCCGGGTAAGGGCAAGCTCACCATCACCTTCCAGCCCGAGGGCGGCGGCGAGGCCATCACCCACGACGTCTTCGATTTCCCCGGCGGCGGCGTGGCGCTTGCCATGTACAACTTGGATGAATCGATCCGGGGTTTTGCCCGCGCCTGCATGAACTATGGCCTGAACCTCAAGTGGCCGGTTTACCTGTCGACCAAGAACACGATCCTCAAAGCCTATGACGGCCGCTTCAAGGATCTGTTCCAGGAAGTCTTCGACGCCGAGTTCAAGGACAAGTTCGACGCCGCCGGCATCACCTATGAACACCGCCTGATCGACGACATGGTCGCGGCGGCGCTGAAATGGGACGGCGGCTTCGTCTGGGCGTGCAAGAACTATGACGGCGACGTGCAGTCCGACACGGTCGCCCAGGGTTTCGGCTCGCTCGGCCTGATGACCTCCGTCCTCATGACGCCCGACGGCAAGACGGTCGAGGCCGAAGCCGCGCACGGCACGGTGACCCGCCATTACCGTCAGCATCAAGCCGGCAAGGAAACCTCGACCAACCCGATCGCCTCGATCTTCGCCTGGACCCGGGGCCTCGCCTATCGCGGCGAGTTCGACGAGACGCCCGATGTCACGGCGTTTGCCCATGCGCTGGAGAACGTCTGCGTCGAGACCGTGGAGTCCGGCGACATGACCAAGGACCTGGCGATCCTGATCGGCAAGGACCAGCCCTTCCTGACGACCAACCAGTTCCTCGCCAAGCTCGACGAGAATCTGCAGAAGAAAATCGGTTAAGGACGAGGCACGGTAGGACGGGAGGCGGCGATGTCAGGCTATCCGGCTTTCGGGCCCAACGCCCGCGTACGTCAGATCAGTGCCGGCGACGTATCGATGCGCGTCGTCGATGAGGGTTCGGGACCCGACATTGTGTTCGTCCCCGGCGGCGACGCACCGGCCGAAAGCAATCTTCACCTTTTCAACGAACTGACCGATGCCTTCCACTGCATCACCTATGATCCCCGCGGCATTCCGGGCACCACCTCGCCGGCGGGCCCGTGGACCATGGGAGATTTCGCGGCCGACTGCGCGGCGCTGATCGATCAATGCTGCGACGGTCCTGTCGTTGTGTGCGGCCTCTCCATGGGCGGGCTGATCACCCAACAGGTCGCGATTGAT
>JANQGO010000285.1 GCA_028277285.1 Alphaproteobacteria bacterium
CGTCGTCGAATATGCCCCGGCATGTCCTTCCTCCTCGCTCCTGGCATCAGGGCCCATCCCCCTCGGCAGATCGGCCCGGCATTCCCTGAAAACGCTCTAGATCAACTTATCTGCATTCAGATGGACTCATCTGAATGCAGATAAGTTGATCTATTTCAAAGATGTAGAGCATCTTATCTGCGTCCGTTAGGACGCAGGATGCTCTAGACGCCGCGCGCGATCTCCCTGTCCGCCGGCCAGCGCGGGTGCAGATCGTCGATCACGTAAGCGTGGCTGTGCCGCGCCCCTTCGGCGATGTGCGGATGGTCGGCCGGCAGATCGTCATGGGTGTGCGGGATCTCGACGGGATCGCGGCGCGGCCAGAGCGCCAGGGCGGCCATGAGCCCGATGACGCTGAGCGCGGCGAGCGTCAGCATCGCCGTGACGCTGCCATGGGCGGCTTGCAGCCAGCCGGCCAGCGGATAGGTGATCAGGAAACAGGCGTGGGACAGCGCGAACTGTGCGGCGAACAGCGCCGGCCGGTCCTCCGCATGGCCCGATCGGCGTAAGAGCCGCCCGGACGGCGTGATCGTCGCCGAATACCCCGCGCCCACCAGGAACCAGGCCGTCAAGAGCCAGCTCCAGCGGACGCCCCAGATCGCGCTTGCGATCCCCAGGAGGCAAAGTGCCAGCGTCATACCCGCCGTGCCGGCCAGCATGACGCGCCGGTCGCTGTGTGTTTCCAGAAGACGCGGCAGGCCGAACGCCGCGACCATCGATCCGGCACCGAAGGCCGCGAGCGTCAGCGCGAGGGCCTCGTCGGTCAGGCCAAGGTCCTGGCGCACCAGCACCACGGTGTTGACGATGACCATGGCGCCGGCGGCGGCAACGGAGAAGGACAGCGCGAGCAGCGCCCGCAGCCGGAGTGTGGCGAGGTAGATGCGGCTGCCGCGGGTGATGCGCGTCAGGACATCGCGCTTTTCGGCCGGTTTCGGCCAGGGCAGCGTCACCGACAGCACCAGGGCGGCCGACGCGACGAAGCCGATCACCGTGCCGCCGAACAGGACCGGAAAGCTCACCACCGTGAGAAGCGCCGCGGCCAGGATCGGCGACAGGAGGCTTTCCAGATCATAGGCCAGCCGCGAGAGCGCCAGCGCCTTGGTGTAGTCCTCCTCGTCGGGCAGCACGTCCGGAATGGTCGCCTGGAACGCCGGCGTGAAGCCCGCCGACGCCGCCTGCAGCAGGAAGATCAGCCCGTAGATCTGCCAGACCTCGGTCACGAAGGGCAGTGCCAGCGCCACACCGGCCCGAACCAGGTTCAGCACCACCAGGAAGGTGCGCCGCGGCACACGGTCGGCAAAGGCCTGCGCCACCGGCGACAGCGTCACATAGGCGACCATCTTGATCGCCAGCGCCGTGCCGAGGACCTGACCCGCATCGCCGCCGGCCAACTCCCAGGCCAGGAGCCCCAGCGCCACGGTGGCGAGCCCGGTGCCGACCAGTGCGACGACCTGCGCGGCGAACAGATGGCGGTAGGTGCGGTTGGAGAGGATACCGAGCATAGCGGCTAAAGCAGTTTGGCCAGCGCCTTCATCTCGACGAGATCGGTCTCGCCGCCGGCACCGAGGCAATGGTCGATGTGATCGTGAATCAGCGTGCGCTTGGCGGCGGTCACCGCCTTCTCCACGGCCTGGAGCTGCACCGCGATGTCGATGCAGGCCCGGCCGTCCTCGATCATGGCGATGACATGCCGCAGATGGCCGTCGGCGCGTTTCAGCCGCTTGACGATATCGGGATGGGTTGCGTGCCGATGAGGTTCCGTCATAAACACAAGATATCCCCCTAGGGGGGATATGGCAACCTGAAGAGCAATCTGAAGAGAAGGCAGGCATGGGCGAGACGCCGCGCCATCGCAGGACTCGGCATGCGCCGCGCCGCATGATCGCGCTGACGACCGCCTTTGCGCTGATCGTCGCGCCGCTCCTTCTCACCCTGACGCATGGTCCCGCAGCGCAGGCGGCCGCCGCCTCGGCGCCTGTGGAGGTCGCCGCGCACGGTCACGGTCACGACCAGGGACACGGCCATACCCATGACGATGCGGAGCGCGGCGGCCATGGCAGATCGTTTGGGGGACATGACCCGGCCGACCACGACCACCCGCTTCACGCCTTGATCTGCCAACCGACGAACACGCCACAACCGCTTCCCGACAGGAGTCGGTGCGGGTTGAGCGACGTCCTTCGAAACCTCACCCCCGAAGGGCCGAGGCGCCCGCCACGGTCCGTCTGAACGGAAGCACAAACCGCGCCGACCGGCGCATTATCGAACTGTTCGGACAAGGACCATCCCATGATGTTAACACCGGCCGCGTCGCGCGGGCGGGGGCTCGTCGTGCGCCGCGCGACCCTGCTCCTGCTCGCCGTCGCCCTGTCTCTCGCCTGGGTGGAGACGGCCTTCGCCCATGCCGTCACGCTCGGCGACAAGGGCTATATCCAGGAGGTGACGGGCGTTCATCTCATCCCGTTCCTTTATCTCGGCGCCAAGCACATGGTGACGGGGTACGACCACCTTCTGTTTCTGTTCGGCGTGATCTTCTTCCTGTACGGGTTCAAGCAGATCGCGACGTACGTCTCGCTGTTCGCGATCGGCCATTCGACCACGATGCTGCTCGGCGTCGC
>JANQGO010000341.1 GCA_028277285.1 Alphaproteobacteria bacterium
CAGACGCCTTCAAGACCACCGTGTTGCCGGCGGCCAGCGCCGGGCCGATCTTGACCGCGACCAGGAAAAGCTGGCTGTTCCACGGCACCACGGCGGCGATAACGCCGAGCGGTTCGCGCGTCGTGAAGACGCAGAGGTCGGGCTTGTCGATCGGCAGCGTTTCGCCATGCACCTTGTCGGCGAGGCCGGCATAGAAATGGAAGAACTCGGCGATGTATTTCGCCTGCCAGCGCGTTTCCTTCAGCATCTTGCCGGTATCGATCGTCTCGGTGCGGCCCAGGTCCTCCGACTTGTCGGCCAGAAGATCGCCCAGGCGGCGCAGATACTTGCCGCGTTCGGTCGGCGTCATGGCAGCCCACGGCCCTTCGCTGAAAGCGCGGTGCGCGGCCTTGATGGCGCGGTCGACATCGCCTTCGGTCGCCGCTGGTATCTTCGCCCACACGGCACCGGTCGACGGGTTGACACTGTCGAACGTGTCGCCGTCTGCGGCGTCGCACCACGCGCCGTCGATGAACATCTGATAGGTTTTTGCTTCGCTCATGACGCGACCTCCCCGACTCGATTCGCGTTTGAACCTAGTGCAGGTTTCACCGTCGTGGCTAGATGAATGGCACGATAGACATCATCAACGGAGGAACGATCGTCATGGCGAAGGCAAAAGAAATCATCGGCGGGCCGCTGGTCATCGGCGGGCGAACGCTGTCGCTGTCAAAGGCCGTGCGCGCCGGCGACATGGTCTACCTGACCGGCCAGATCCCAATGAAGGACGGCGCGCCGATGACCGATGGCACGATCGAAGACCAGACGCGTGTCACCCTCGACCTGATCACCGAGACACTCTCCGAGGCCGGCTGCACACGCGATGACGTCGTGAAGGCGATGGTGTGGCTACGCGACGTCGAAGACTTCCCCGGTTTCAACAGCGTCTATGCCGAGTACTTCCCGAAAGACCCGCCGGCGCGCTCGGCGGTGCTGACCCAACTTCTGGTCGACGTCCGTATCGAGATCGAGGTCGTGGCCTATGCACCGCAGTAACGGCTAGGCCTGCGCGACAACCCAGTCGTGGAAGCGTTGCGCGGCCGGGCCCAGACGCACGCCGCGCGGTGTGACCATGTAGACACCATAACCCTTCGACTGCACGGCTTCCAACGGCCGCACCAGGTCGCCGCGCGCCAGGTGATGATCGACAATACGGCTGAACCCGAGCGCCACACCGTGGCCTTCGATAGCGGCCTGGATGATGTTGGCGTAGTTGTCGTAGCCCAGTGTGCGGAAGGTTGACGGCAGTCTGACGCCGGCGCCTTCCAGCCACCATGTCCAGTCCTCGTCGGAATGGGGCGCGCCGTCCAGGTTCAGCAGCGGCTGCGACAACAGGTCGGCCGGTTTCGCGATCGACCCGGCGGTTTCCAGAAAACTCGGCGCGCAGACCGGAAACGTATCGGTATCGAACAGATGGTGCGCCTTAAGACCGGCCCAGGCGCCGTCGCCGTAACGCAGACCGACGTCGATGCCTTCCTCAATCATATCGAGCGGCGCGTCGGATACCCTGATGCGCAGCTCCAAGTCCTTGTTGGCCGAGCGGAACGCCGGCAGGCGCGGCGTCAGCCAGAACGAGGCGATTGCCACGGTCGCCGTCACCGTGACGCGCGACGACCCCGCGGCGTGGCCCAGTTCGCCCGCCGTCTTGGCAATGGCACCCAGGCTCTTGGAGACGGTCGCATAGAGTGCGTCGCCGGCCTCCGTCAGTTCGATCGCGCGATGGCGGCGGAAGAACAGGTCGGTGCCCAGGTGCTCTTCCAGGATGCGGATATGCCGGCTCACCGCCTCGCGGCTGACGGTCAGCTCCTGGGCCGCGCGGGTGATGCTCAAATGCCGCGCGGCCGCCTCGAAGGCGACCAGGCTGTTGACCGGCGGCAGACGCATACGCAGGCTTTGCATGAAAAAAAGCTTACGCGAAGATCAGCCTTTTTCAAGTTTACCGTGGCGCCGCGAAGCGCCTCTACTGTCGGTTGTCGCATGCCGCCGCAGGCAAGAGGTCCGATCATGAGCTTTTTTGAATGCGCCCCCCGTCTCGGCTTTCACGACGCCTTTCGCCAGGCGATGCGCGGCGTCGCCGGCACGGCGCATCTGATCACCGCAGTCGACAAGGAAGGCGCCTGGTACGGCATGGCGGCGACCGCCGTGTCGTCTGTCTCGATGGCGCCGCCGTCCATCCTGGTATGCATCAACCGCGACGCCGCCACCTGCGCGCCGATCGACGAACGCGGCCAGTTCTGCGTCAACGTGCTGGCGGACGATCACCGCGACCACTGCGCGCGCTTCGGCCGCCCGGACGCCCGCCATACCCGGTTCGAGCACGGCGAGTGACTGGACCATGACGGCCTGCCCTACCTGGCAGACGCCCAGGCCGCGATCTTCTGCGACGTCGCCCAGCGCGTCCCGCACGGCACGCACATGGTCTTCATCGGCAATGTCAGCGACATCATGCTGCCGCGCGAAACAGTCAATCCCCTGGTCTATCTCGACCGCAGCTTCGTCTCGCTCGCCGCCTCCGCCTGAGTCCACAGCCTACCCACCCGCCGGTCGGTCTGCGATTGCCGCGGACCGCGCGACGTGGCATGTCGCAAAAAACAACAGGAGAGAACCGCCCATGGAAGAGACGGATACCGGCATGCGCGTCGAGCGGCGCGGTCACGTTCTGGAGATCACCTTGGACCGGGGCAAGGTGAACGCCATCGACAACGCCATGAGCCGCGAGCTCGGCAAGGCGTTCGTCACCTTACGCGACGATCCCGATCTCCGTGTCGGCCTGATCACCGGCGCCGGCGAGAAGATCTTCTCCGCCGGCTGGGACTTGAAGGCGCTCGACAGCGGCGATCAGGCGCTCGACAACTGGTGGGAGAGCGAGGACGCGGCATCCGGCGGTTTCGCCGGCATCACCGAGATGTGGGACCTGAACAAACCGGTTATCGCCGCGCTGAACGGCATGGCGATCGGCGGCGGTTTCGAGATCGCGTTGGCCTGCGACCTGATCATCGCCGCCGACCACGTGCAATTCCAACTGCCGGAAATGCCGCTCGGCATCGTGCCCGACGCCGGCGCGCTCCAGCGCCTGCCCCGCCGTCTGCCCTACACCATCGCGCTGGAGATGCTGTTGATGGGCCGGCGCATGTCGGTCGAAGAAGCCCAGCGTCACGGTTTGATCAACCTGATCGTACCGGCAGCCGATCTGATGACGACAGCGCGCGCCTGGGCCGACCAGCTCGCCGAGTCGGCGCCGCTTGCCGTCCAGACGGTGAAGGAAGTGCTGCGCGCGGTCGAGGACGACACCATCCAGAACGCGTTCCACACCATGCGCACGGGCGACCTGCCGACCTATCGTCATATGCTGCGCTCCGACGACGCGAAGGAAGGCGTCCGCGCCTTCGTCGAAAAACGTAAACCAAACTTCAAAGGCGCCTAGGAAGAGAACGATGGCAAGACAAGAACCGGGCGCGGTCACGCGCATCACCAGCATTGGCGCCGGTCCGATCGGCGGCGGCTGGTCGACCTACTTCCTGGCGAAGGGTTATGACGTCACCGCCTATGTCCACGACGTCAGTGAAGAGGCGCCGTTGCGCGCGCTTATCGACAACGCCTGGCCCGCGATGGAAGAGCTGGGCCTGGCCGAGGGCGCGTCGCGCGACCGGCTGACCTGCACGACCGACCTGGCGGCCGCCGTCGCCGAGGCCGAGTTCGTCCAGGAGAGCGTGCCGGAGATCCTCGACCTCAAGCAGGCGATCTATGCCCAACTCGGCGACCTCGTACCCGAGGACGTCGTTATCGCATCCAGCACGTCGGGCCTGATGATGACCGACATCCAGGCCAAGTGCTCGACGCCCGAACGCACGGTGACCGGCCACCCCTTCAACCCGCCCTATCTGATGCCCCTTGTCGAGGTCGTCGGCGGCGAGAAGACGGCGCCCGAGACCGTCGCCTGGGCCGGCGCCTTCTATGAACACGCCGGCAAGGCGCCCTTGATGATGACCGCCGAGGTGCCGGGTTTTGTCGCGACGCGCCTGCAGGAAGCGATCTGGCGCGAGGCCCTGCACATGGTCAACGCCGGCGAGGCCACGCCCGAGCAAATCGACACCGCCATCGTCAACGGGCCGGGGCCGCGCTGGGCGATCATGGGCCCGTGCATGGTCTATCACGTCGGCGGCGGCGAAGGCGGCATGGAATATTGCCTGGAGCAGTTCGGCCCGGCGCTGAAGTTCCCGTGGACCCGCCTCGTCGCGCCGGAGCTGACGCCAGAACTGCGCGCGAAGATGGTCGACGGCTGCGACCGCATGGCCGGCGACAAGGACTTCCGCCAGTTGACCCGCGAGATGAACGACGGCCTGGTCGCCATCGCCAAGGCCCTCAATGCGCTGAGGGCATCGTCAAGCTAGGAGCGTGCGACCTCACTGTAGCGCCGTGCTGATGACGATACGACGTGGTAACGCGGACCTTCGATGAAGCCGTCGTAACGACCCCTGGGACAACGCGCGACCAGCGCCGCAACGCACCCTCTCCCCAACGAGGGAGAGGGCCGGGGTGAGGGGGCCGCGCGCGTTAGCGCGCATCATGGAGAAAGCTCGCGTTTATGCGCCCCACCCCTCACCCTACTCCGGCTAGGGCGCTGACGCGCCCAAGCCTGCGTGTCCCTCTCCCTCAAGGGGCGAGGGAAACAACAAGATAATGAATCGCGGCAGACTCTAGAACGACATGTCACGGTCGAGCGGGTAGATCGGGCGCGGCACGTTCTGGAACGGGAAGACATCGAGACGCGAGGTCGTCAGCGCGCCGCTGTCGCAGGCAACGATCTTGCCGGCGATCGGCGCGAACGCGGCATAAAAGTGCTGTTGGGATTTCAGCGCCACGACGCGTTTGGCCGCCGGGTCGATACCGAAAGCGCGAAACTGCTGCTGATCCAGCATTTGCGTGCGCAGGCTGACCACCAGGATCTCGATATCGTCGACCCGCAGCACAGCGGT
>JANQGO010000141.1 GCA_028277285.1 Alphaproteobacteria bacterium
ACCAGGCCTCGGTCGTTTCCTTCTCGGCGCAGACGTCGCAGGTCACGATCGGTGCCCCGGGTATCTGATCCTTCCTTCGGTCGGGAGGGGGTTCGCCCCCTCCCCGCCCTTTTCGTCATCTAGGACCGTTCATTTAGGACATTTCGCGTTTGGCCGGGCAGCTTCTGGTGACGGACGATGTCGTGGAAAGGGACAAAGCGCAACGCTGCGCGGGCATTGGCGGTCGCCGCCGTGACGATGCCGCCGCTTGTCGCGCAGGCGCAGTCGACCGATGTCAATGACATCGCCGGCGTTTCGGCGCTGGCCGCCAGCACCGCGACCGCCCGGACCACGGTGCGACAGTCGGTCATCGGCACACGCCTGACCATCACCCAGGACGAGGCCGAACACCCGCTGTCCGGCACGCTCTATTACGAGACCTTCAAGGACAATCCGGCCTTCATCTGGCTCGTCGGCGCGCCCGAGGAACCGGTGCGCCGCACCACCGTCTTCGAGTCGTTCGACGCCTCGCACGGATTGATGAGCATCAACCAGGAGGTCGGCAGCCTGAACAACCAGGCCAACGTGCGCGCCGTCACGCTCGGCACCGCCGCCGACCAGACCCAGTTGCAGGAGATCGTCGTCGAGACCAGGCTGGTCGACAACCGGATCACCGTCACCGATATCGCCCGCGACAACACGGTGATGAACAGCTTCGACAACGCCACCGGCCTGGTCGGCGTCAACCAGTCGGCCGGCAACCTGAACCAGCAGGCGAACGTGCTGGCGCTCGGCATCGCCGACGACCCGCGGACCCTGTCGCCGCTCAACACCATCGCGCTCGACGAGCAGGTGGCGAACAACAGCCTGACCACCGTGCGGCAGGCGGACGGGCTGCAGCGGCCGCGCGGCGATTTCGTCACCGATTCCTTCACCAACTTCCGCGGCATCGCCCAGATCGGCCAAGCCTCGGGCGACGGCAACATCGCGCGCAACGCGCTGGCCATGTCGGTCAACGTGGTGGCGCCACGATGACCGGCCGGCGCCTGGTTCCGGTCCTGCCCGCGGCGCTGGCGCTGGCATTGGCGGCGCCGGCCGCCGCGCAGACCTTCGCCATTCCCGGCAACACGGTGCTCAACGTGCCGGTCGAGAGCCTGGCCAGCCTGCGCTTCAAGAAGGTTGTGCGGCAGGGCTTCGACGTGAGTTGCGGCGCCGCGGCGATGGCCACCCTGTTCACCTACTTCTACGGCGATCCCCGCAGCGAACGCGAGCTGATCGACGACATGGTCACCGCCGGCGATGTCGAGCAGATCCAGAAGCGCGGCTTCTCGATGCTGGAAATGAAACGGGCGGCGGAAGCCCGCGGCTATGCGGCCGAGGGCTTCCAGCTCGGCAGCGTGCGCGACCTGCTGCAGCTCAAGGTGCCGGTCATCACGCTGGTCAATACCCGTGGCTATGCCCACTTCGTGGTCGTCAAGGGCGTCGAGAACGGCCGGGTCCTGATCGCCGACCCCGCCTTCGGCAACCTGTCCCGGCCGCTGGCGCAGTTCGAAGCGGAGTGGAAGAACATCATCCTCGCGGTCGTGAGCCAGCGGCGGCAGGGCGACGCGGCCTTCCGTACGAGCCAGGTGGTGACGGCCCCATCCGATGACGTCGTCATGCTGCTCAGCCGCAACCTGGCGCGATCCGG
>JANQGO010000493.1 GCA_028277285.1 Alphaproteobacteria bacterium
ACCGGGTCCGGCGCGGCGGGTCCGGCTTCAGGCGCAATCTGCTGGAGCTGCAGGCTCAGTTCTTCCAGATATGCGATGCACTGACCGGCCTCGACCGCCCTCGAAAGCTCGTCGGGCGACATGACCGAGCAGAATGCGAACGCTTGAGGCGACACCATCAACCGCCCATCATCGGCGGCCCGGCCGGACTCGACATTTGCCGCGACTGCGACGGCCAGGAACCCGGCGCCGATGACCGCGGCGCGCGTCCAGGCGTAACAGGCCAGCCTCTGTTGCTTGGTATGTTTCAAGGTACCATCCTCCGTTAAGGAATGTTGTTAGCGGTGATGGATACTAATAGACATTTTATCAGTATTTCAGAATATAATGTATAATGGCAGCGAACCAATCGTAATGCTTCCGTGAGCAACGACAAAAACTACGTCTTTAGTAATAATCCAAAGAGAATTACTTACTCACAATGCATAGGCGACCCTCTCGAAGGGGCTGCCACCTTCGAAAAGCCGGCCTCTCGAACGAGAGTGTTCGCTAAACTAAAGAGAACCAATTAGCTCTTTCGATAGGGCTATCTACTCGAATTCACGACCGTTCGATCGGAGGCGATGCCGCCTGGAACGGTGTATCCGACGCGATGGCACAGATGTATTGGCCGGCCCGCGCGAATCGGTGGCTGCGACGGGCATAGAGCAACCCCGATTGGGGCGCGATCACCGCCGTACGGCGGCGCGTCTGTGGATCAATCACGTGGCAAAACGCTTCGTCCGCCATGACGTGATCACCGAGGTCGCGGTGATAGACGACAATCCCGCCGGCCGGCGCCATGAGCCGCTTCAGGCCCCGGATCGCGCGCGGTTCGGTCAGCGCCTCGGGCAAAGGTCCAGGATCGCCCGCGATGACGCCGCGGCGTTGCAGGAAACGATAGAGATTATCCGCGTCCGGGCGGGTCAGATAGTCATCCACATCGCGCTGGCCGCGCAACTCCACCACGGCCGCCATGGCGCCGGGAGGAATCGGTACGTCCGCAAAGCGCTCGGCCAACGCCCTCCAAACCAGCGCATGGGCGGACTTGAAGGTCATCATGGTGTTGCCGCGGTCGATCAAGACGACCTCGGCCCGCATCTGGCGGGTCAGGTCTTCGGCGTGCGGCCAGTTAACGTCGGTGACGAAGAGGTGAAGCAGCGCCTCCCAGGCGGAATGCAGGTCGAGCACGATATCGGCGTCGTGGGAGAGCCTGAGCAGTTCGCGCTTCAGGACCTCCGGCTCGCGCGCGGCGGCCAGCGCCTCGAGCGCCTGGCCCATCGCCTGGCGCACCGTTGCGACATTGGCTTGCGCGTCATCGCCCAGCTTCCCGGTCACCCGTTCAGCGACCGCGTCGGTCAGGTTGGGAAAACCGCGGTTGTAGTTGCGGCCTGTCGCCAGGTCGTAACGGCCCTGGCTTTCCATCATGATCTGCTGGGCCAGGCCGATCGGATTGGCGAACGGCACGACAACAATCTCGCCCGCGATGCGCCCTTCCGCATCCGCCGCTTCCAGGCGCCCCAGCAGGTGTTCCAGCACCACAATGCCCGGCAACTCCGCGGCATGCAGCGCGGCGTGAAGATAGGCTTTGGGACGGGCGCCACGGTGACCGAAGCGGTGCACGGTCAGGGTGCGCTCGGTACCGAGCGAGGGCGAGCCAAGGGCCAGGGTCTCGACCTGATGCGCCATCGCGTTCAGTAGTCGATGTACGGCAGGTCGGGCTCCGGCAGCGGCTCTGGGCCCGCAATCGAGGCAAAACCTTGCCCTGGGCGCACCAGCATGGAGAGATTACGGCCAAAGAACACACCGTCGGTGCGGCTCTTGACCGGCGTGCGCGCCTTATCGAAATCCGCCTCCGAAGGATCGACGACCCAGGCCACGACGTCGTCTTTCTTAAGGCGCGCGCCAAGCTCAACGGCGTATGACAAGACGCCGGCGCAAGGCGCGACCGCGTGATCGACGCCTTCCAGGGGCGTCGGCGCGCCGACCGGTTCGGGCGGCTGACCGGGGTCGCCGGCGATAACGCCGTGGCGTTGCAGAAACCGCCACAACCCGCGTGCATCGCGCTCGGCCAGGGCCTCGTCAACGTCCGGCTGTCCGCGCAACTCCAAGGTCGTCGTAAAGGGTGGCGACGGGATCACCCGCTCCGGCAACAGCTCGCGCAGCCGATGCCAGAAGACCGTCGACGCGACGTCGAAATTGGTGCCCTCGTCGGTGCGGTAGAGCAGAACGACCCGGCAGCCCAACTCGGCGGCCAGATCCGCATGGGTCTCCCAGTAATCGGCCGGGAAGTAGAGGTACTGCACCGCCTGACCGTGACAATGCAGGTCAAAGATGTAATCGGCATCGACACTCAGCGTCAGCAGCGCCTTGCGCAACACATTGGCCTCGCCCTCGGCGCGCCAGTCGTCAAGGGCCGCAAGGGCCCCGTCGCGGATCAGCCGGCGGTTTTCTTCCATGTCGTCGCCCAGGACATTGCCGACGCGCCCGGCGATGCGGTCGGTCAGGTCGGGATACCAACGATTGAAGTTGCCGTCGCCATCCAGATCGTAGCGGCCCAGGTGATACCCATAGATCTGCGACGCCAGGCCGACCGGGTTGGCGTACGGCAAGACAACGATCTCACCGTTAACCTCTCCTCTGGCGTCGGCATCCTTGAGCCAGCCGAGCATACGGTTCAGTACCAGCGTGCCGGGCAGTTCATCGGCGTGGAGCGCGGCGTGCAGATAGACCTTCGGACGCGCGCCGGGGTTGCCGAATCGGTGCACGGTCAGCGCCCGTTTGGTGCCGGGACCCGGCGACATCAAAGGAATCGTCTCAATCGAATGGGGCATGGAACTGGGGCTCGGGACTGGCCGGGGAGCCCTCTTGTCGGCAACCGGGGTGATCAAGTCAAGCCGCGCGACGTGGCGGAATCCAAGGTCGTCCGACCCCTGCTTAACCCAAATGGATTATCATTTTCGGAGAATATCCCCAACATACCCCTTTGTCGTTTACCAATCATACATTGGATAGGGGTAACATAGGCTGCATAACAAAAGTAAACGGAGCGGCACCATGGTTCCGAGTCCGGGAAAACGACACATCCGATTGCTACTCACGCTGCCGTTACTATTGGCGGGCATCATGTTTTCTGCGCCAGCCAAAAGCGAGATCTATGGCACGTCTGGTGACTGGATCATCAATGTTAACGATCATGGCAGTTGTGTTTTAAGCCGTTATGTCGGCGACCAGTTCTACGCCATCGGCGCGGAGTGGGATCAGACCGCCAAGCAGTTCTACTGGACGGTGCTGTTCTATTCGCCGGAGCTGGGCGGCCTGCCGCCCGGCGGCGAGTATCCGGTCGACCTCAAGGTTCAGGATGCGCCATGGCGCCTCGGCAGCACGGCTGAGATCATCAGCAGCCAGAGTGTCTCTTATGTCCGGGTCGAGATCCACGATCATGATTTCGGCACCGCCTTCCGCGAGGGTTCGGTCTTCACGGTCGGCGCGGCGCGCAAGGACTACAATCTGCCGCTTGACGGTTCGGCCGCGGCCCAAGACATCTATGTCGGCTGCTTCCTGAACAGATTCGTTCAGCCGACCGCGCAGAATCCCTTCGAGTAATCTCGCTTCATGAGGCCGTCCCCGGCGCGGCTTGCGCACGGGGCCTTGCTGCGGGAGAGGCATCCTGATCCAATGCCACTCCCATCGGCATGGCGGGGATCGGCATGTTCGCGAAGACACTGGACGGATTGCGCGGCGCGGGCGCCGACAAGATTCTGGGTGGCGGTAAGGTCCGTTCGACACGTTTCCTGACAGCCGCCGACGGCATGGGCTTCGCCTTATCGGACGTCCGGCTCGAGAGCGGTCTCGAACAGGACCTCTGGTACAAGAACCATTGGGAAGCCAATTACGTCGTCTCGGGCACCGGCCATGTCGAAGAAACCGGCACCGGCCGCACCTGGCCGCTTGAAGCCGGCGTCATCTATACGGTCGGGCCGAAGGACCGGCACCGCGTTGTCGCCGAAACCGATGTCCACATCATCAGCATTTTCGATCCGCCGATCACGGGCAACGAGGCGCACGACGCCGACGGCGCCTATGCGCCCAGCGGACCGGTGCCGCCGGGGCGCGACGCGATGTTCGTCAAGACGCTCGGCGAGCTCCGCGCGACCGGCAAGGAGATGGTCGTCGCCGGCGGTTCGGCGCGCACCGTGCGCATTCTGCTGCAAGACGACGGCCTGGGCTTCAGCCTGTCCGACGTCAACCTGACCGCCGGCAACCGCAACACCCTTTGGTACAAGAACCACTGGGAAGCCAACTACATTCTCGATGGACGCGGCGAGGTCACCGATCTCACCACCGGCGAGAGCTGGGCGATGGCGCCGGGCATGGTGTACTGTGTCGGTCCCGACGACCGCCACAGCATGTCTGCCGAGACCGATCTGCACCTGATCAGCGTCTTCTGTCCGGCGCTGAAGGGTGATGAGGTCCACGACGCCGACGGTACGCTGGCGCCTTCGGGACCGGTGCCGCCCGGTCCGGCCGCGGCTTAGAACAGCGGACGCACACACACCAACACAACGGGGAAACGACGATGCTGATACGCACCATGGACGATATGGAGAAAGCCGGCCGGATCGTCTCGATCTCCCATGGCCGCGCAACCGCGGTCAGGCCGCTGACCAAGTCCGATGGCATGGGCTTCAGCGTGTCGGAGGCGCGCGGGCGCGCCGGCAGCGGCAGCGACCTCTGGTACAAGAACCACTGGGAGGCCAACTACGTGCGCTCGGGCCGCGGCTGGGTCCAGGATCTGACCAGCGGTCAGAAGTGGGATCTGGAACCGGGCATGATGTACATCGTCGGGCCGAAGGACCGCCACCACATCCAAAGCAGCGACGAGGAAGCGCTGCGCATTATCAGCACCTTCAACCCGCCGATCGAGGGCGACGAAACCCATGATGACGACGGCGCCTATCCGCCGACCGGCGACATCCCCGAGGGCCCCGGACGGATGCTGGTCAGAAGCCGCGCCGATGTCGACGCCCAGGGCCTCGCGTTCTCACGCGCCGATGGCGCCAGCCGTATCGCGCGTTTCGTCACCGCCGGCGACAAACTGGGTTTCGCGATCAGCGAGGTGCGCTTCAAACAAGGGCGCGAGGCCGACCTTTGGTACAAGAACCACTGGGAAGCGAACCTGGTGCTGGACGGCACGTTCGAGGTTACCGAGCGCAATTCCGGCGACGTCCACACGATGGGACCGGGCGCGCTCTATTGCGTCGGCCCGAACGATCCCCATCACATCAAGGCGGTCACGGACGTCCGTCTGATCAGCGTCTTCAACCCGCCGCTCGAAGGCCACGAGACCCACGACGAGGACGGCGCCTATCCGCCAACCGGACCGCTGCCGCCCGGGCCGGCGGGCTAGGGACTGTTGAGATACGGCGATTGTTGGTTTGCCCGGCCCTGACATGGAGGCGGGACCCTCACCCTCCCATCGCTAACGCGCTGGGCCCCTCCCTCTCCCGCACGCGGTAGAGGGGTACCTTCGCCAACCTGTTTCTCCCTCGCCCCCACGTCAGTGGGGGAGAGGGTTGCGCAGGCTTGGGATCGAATGATCCCTAGCCGGAGCTGGGTGAGGGGGAAACAGCGGTCGTCAACAGGCGCGCGCCTCTCGACAGACCCTCGAGCACGGCCGTTCTAGTTGACATCATCGGCCCGGCTCAGTCGTAGCGCAGGTCGGCGGCCTTGCCGCGGAACGTCGTATAGGCCAGCACGGTGTAACCGGCGATCATGGGCAGCACGACCAGCGCGCCGATCAGAATGACAAACAGACTCTCCGGCGCGCTCGCAGCTTCATAGATCGTCAGCCGTTCGGGGACCACATAGGGATAGAACGAATAGGCGAGGCCGGCGAACGCCAGCGCGAAAAGAAACATCGTCGCGACGAACGGGATCCAGGTCCACCGGTCCGCGGCGTCGGGCAGATGGCGCAGCGACATCCAAATGACGCCGAGCAGGGCGATCGAGACGATCGGCAGCGGCGCCAGGATGAACACCTCCGGCACCGCGAACCATTTGTCGAAGATGCGCGGGCTGACCAGGGGGCTCGCCAGCGAGACCGCGGCGATGCCGGCCAGCACGCCCCACTGCCCGCGGCGCGCCCAGGCGACGGCCTTTTGCTGCAGCGTGCCCTCTGTCTTGATCATCAGCCAGGCGGACCCGATGAAGGCGTAGCCCGTGGTCAGGCAGATCGCCGTCAGAACCGCGAAGGCGACGTTCGGCCACGTCCACTCCAAGCCCATGATGTAGAGACCCAGCATGAAACCCTGGCACAGCGCCGTCATCAGCGAACCGGCGAAGAAGGCGCCATTCCACCAAGGCTTATGGCTGGCCGGCGCCTTGGCGCGGAACTCGAACGCGACGCCGCGCAGGATCAGACCCAACAGCATCAGCGCGACCGGCATGTAGAACGCGGTCAAGATCACGCCGTGGGCCCAGGGGAACGCGACCAGCAACAGGCCGACGGCCAGCACCAGCCAGGTTTCGTTGGCGTCCCAGAACGGCCCGATCGAGGCGATCATCCGGTCCTTATCGTCCGGCGTCGCGAACGGGAACAGCACACCAACGCCCAGATCGTAGCCGTCCAGCACGACGTAGATCAGGATCGACACGCCCATCAGCGTGGCAAAGGCGATGGGCAGCCAGATCGTGGGATCACCGAACAGGGTCATGGCCGCACCTCCCCGGGCGTGATCATGGTGACCGGCGCGGTTCCCGAACGCGTTTCTTCCGGCCCAGCGACAGCGCCCGGCGCCGCCGCCCGGCGCGCCAGGTAGAACAGCACGCCGACATAGGCGGTGATCAGCACCGCATAGGTGATGAGATAGAGTGTCAGGCTGGTGCCGACCATGGCCGCCGGCACGTCGCCGACCGCGTCGGCGGTTTTCAGGACACCGCTAACCAGCCAGGGCTGGCGGCCGATCTCGGTGGTGTACCAACCGGCGAGGGTCGCGAGCCAGCCCGAAAAGGTCATGGCGACCAGCACGCGCAGTGTCCAGCGCCCGGCAAAGCCCTCGACCCCGGCCTCGCGCCGGTAAAGCATCCAGGCGGCCGTCCATGAGACCAGCAGCATCAGAATGCCGACGCCGACCATGACCCGGAACGACCAGAAGACGGGCGCGACCGGCGGATGCAGCACCTGGCCGTCGGCGGTCACGAACTCGTTGAGCCCCGGCACGACGCCGTCGAACTGGTGGGTCAGGATCAGCGACGCGCCGCTGGGAATCGCGACCTCATAGAGATTGGTGCGCGTCGCCTCGTCGGGCCAGGCGAACAGCACCAGCGGCACATGGGTGCCGGTTTCCCAGTTTGCCTCCATGGCGGCGATCTTGGCCGGCTGGTGTTCCAGGGTGTTCAGGCCGTGCATGTCGCCCGCGAACATCTGGATCGGGATCAGCACCGCGCCCAGGGTGACGCCGGTCTTCAGCGCCGTCATCGCGCCGGCGGAGCGGTCGCCGAACAGGAGGCGGAAGGCCGACAGCCCGGCGACCAGGAACGAGACGGTCAGGCCGCTGGCCAGCAGCATGTGGGTCAGCCGATAAGGCATCGACGGATTGAACACGACGGCGACCCAGTCGACCGCGTGGGCGACGCCGTCGCGCATTTCGTATCCGGCGGGCGTGTGCATCCAGGAGTTCAGCACCAGGATCCAGAACGCGCTGAGTGCCGTGCCGGCGGCGACCAGCACGGTCGCCAGCGTATGCAGCCAGCCCGGCACGCGCGAGAAGCCGAACAGCATGATGCCCAGGAAGACGGCTTCCAGGAAAAACGCGGTCAGCACCTCATAGGCCAGAAGCGGCCCGGCGATGTTGCCGACAGCCTCCATGAAACCCGGCCAGTTGGTGCCGAACTGGAAACTCATGGTGATGCCGGAGACGACGCCCATGGCGAACGACAGCGCGAACACCTTGACCCAGAAGCGGTAGGCATCCATCCACTTCATGTCGCCGGTGGCGTTGAAGCGCAGCTTGAAGAACAGCAGCACCCAGGCGAGCGCGATGGTGATGGTGGGGAACAGGATGTGGAACGATATGTTCGCGCCGAACTGAATGCGCGACAGCATCAATGCGTCCATGGTCAGCTCTCTTCCGCCGCTTGTTGAACAGAGCTTCCCTTATGCTTGCCGTCGCGCTTTCTGCGCGCGGTCAACGGCACGACTCTCTCGGTCGTTTCGACGAACCGCAACACCTTGCTGCCCA
This sequence comes from Alphaproteobacteria bacterium, assembly GCA_028277285.1. Taxonomy (GTDB): domain Bacteria; phylum Pseudomonadota; class Alphaproteobacteria; order SP197; family SP197; genus JANQGO01. Next base: position 8,262 of record JANQGO010000493.1, read on the forward strand.
GCGTCAGCAGTTGGATCAGCCGCTCGGTCTCCAACCGGTCCATGTCCTCATACCAATTGCTGAGCAACTCGATAAGACCGCTCAGTTCGCCGATCCGGTTGTGCGCATGGACCTCGTCCGGCGAGGACGGCTTTTGCATCTCCAGTTCGCGCAGCTTGCTCAGCGTCGGGTCGATCTCGCGCCGTTTACGCTCGGAGACCAGAATACGGACGATCTCCCACAGATCGTCCGGCGTGGAAAAGTGGTCGCGCCGGTCGTCGGGCAGATGGGTCAGGCGCACCAGGTTCCAAGCGCGCAGTTCCTTCAGACCGATCGAGACGTTGGAACGCGACAGGCCCAGCTTGTCGACGATCTGGTCGGCGTTCAGCGCATGCTCGCTCAAGAACAGCAGGGCATAGATCTGGCCGACCGTGCGGTTGATACCCCAGCGCGACCCCATCTCGCCAAAGTGGAGGACGAACTCCTGGTGAAGCGGCGGCAGGTGCATGCGCGGCGTTTCCTGGATTTCGAAAAATTCCGAAATGCATATAGGTCATAGAGGAGCGAAAGCAAAGTCACATTCGCAACGAAAACCAACGCCCTGATTGACCTGGGTTTTAAGGACGATCTGGCCCGTCTCCAGCCGCCCGGTCCGCCGGCTCAGGCGATGGGTTCAACCCTTCGCATCTTTCTCCCGGGCCAGGAATATCGAGACGCTGAGCAGCAGGACCGCGAGCCAGATCCACGCGTTGTGCTGTTCGCCGAACAGCACCATGCCCCACAGAACGCCCGCGATGATGCTGACGAAACTCGTCAGCGACACGAAAACGGCGCCCGCCAGCCGGACGATCTCGAAGTAGAGATAGATCTCGATCACGGCCAGCGCCGCCATCACAAGAACCGTCCAGGTTCCCGGCGACCAGGCGCCGAACACAACGACCGAACGGTCGAAGACCAGGTAGAGGGGCAACACAATCGCCGTTGCGATCAGCACTTCGCCAAACGCGACTTGCCAGGAGTCCGAACCGTCCGGCCAGTCATAGGCTACGTAGTTGTGATAGCTCGCGTAGACGACCGGGATCAGGAAGGCGATCAACACCCAGGTCAGCATCGACGGCTGGGGGATGGCCGTGCCCGGCACCAGCACGACCGCGGCCGCCACCAGGCCGACGGCGACCGCCGCCATGCGCCGGCGCGATACCGTCTCGACCTTCGCCACGATGGCAATCAGCGATGTGAAGACCGGTGACGTCGACGCGATGATAGCGAGCAGACCGGCAGGGATCTCCTCGGCGACAAACAGGCTCAAGGGAAACTCGATGAGGTAGCCGAGCGTCGCGCAGATCAAATAGAAGCGCAGATGACGCCCGGTGAAGCGGGGCCAACGTTGGCGGAGGGTCGCAACGGCCGTCATGCCGATGACGACGCCGGTTGTCGTCAAAGCGATGATCCCGAGATAGGAGAGAGCGGATTCCGCGGCGATCTTGAACAGCGAAAAGTGGCCGCCCCACGCCATACCGAGCACCAGCAACAGGAAGACCGGCCACAGACGCGCCAATCCCACGGACTGCGCCGCCGCTGGTTTGTCTGACTGCGTCACATCAGGTGACGCCGGAGCGCCCCGACGTCTTGATCACAACATGCTTCGGATCGGCGGTTCGTCTACCGCCACGCCCGACCCTTGGCGAACCGTCGACACGCGCTGCGGTGTGCAGCCGCGCGATGTCCAGCAGGAACGGCAACACGCCCTGACCATATGCGGCCATCACGAAACCCTCCTTGGCAATAAAGAAAGCGATTCGTTTCTAAATTGCGCCTGTTGGGCTGCGATGACAAGCCTTTTTCGCGTCAGGGGCCGAACAAGAAGCAGTCGGCATCGCGCGTGCGCAAGGCCGCACAGATGGCCTCGGCCTCGTCCCGGTCGGGCATCGGGCCGGCCTGCAGGCCATAGATCAGCGCGGGTTCGCTGCCGGTTTCAAGCGGTTGGATCCGGTAGGGAAGATCGCCGAGCAGATCGGGAAACCGCTCGCCCAGATCCTGCCAGGCGGATTCCGCGCGCCCGGCGTTTTGATAGGCGGCCAACTGAATGAACGGCCAATCGCCGGGGCTTGCGGCAACGGTGGTCACGGCGACGGCGCCGCCCTCACCGTCATCGATCGGCGCGGCATCGGTCACGCTGGCAACGACGGTTTCTTCGTCGACAACCGCCGCCGGCGCTTCCTCAACATCTTCAATGAGGGCGACCGTCACCTCATCCGAAGGTTTGGCGCGCGGCAGCGGCGCGATCGGCGCGGTGTCCGTCGCGGTCACCGTTGTCTGGGCCGCGGGCAGCGCAGCAAGCCGTTCACCCGCCAGCCCAACGCCGGCGGCGGCGGCCAGGCCATAGAGCCGACGCGCCTCGCTCAGGTTCACCGGCGTGCCCAAGCCCATCTCGTAGGCATAGCCGGCCGAGAACTGCGCCGAGGCGTTGCCCGCGTTGGCCGCGCTGATGAACAAACGAAAGGCAAGCTCGGGATTGGGTTCGACGCCCTCACCCAGATGATAGGCGATGCCCATGTTCAGCTGCGCATTGGGCAGACCCTGCGCGGCGGCTTCGTTCCACCAGAAGAGCGCCTGAGAGACATCGCGCTCGACGCCGCGGCCCTGCTGATAGAGATTGCCCAGGTTGAACTGCGCCACCGGATGGCCGGACTGGGCGGCCTTCAGGTACCAGCTCGCCGCGAGCGCATCGTCCTTCAAGACGCCTCGGCCGTTCTCGTAGAGGATGCCGAGCGCCAATTGCGCGCCGGGCATGCCCTGCTCGGCAAGCGGCTGCCATTCGGCGAGCGCGGTATCGAAATCGCCGGCCTCGTAGGCCGCCGCGCCGGCCGCAAAATCGGCGAGCGCCGCTTGTGGTGCACTCGCCAACATAAACAAGAGCCCGCCCAGAAGCGGTCCAGCCAGGGCGACGGCGCAACGCCTCGCACGCAAAAAACGGCACGGTTTCATGGTCCTAACGTAGCGCAGCCATCCCTGCGCGACCAATCCCCCGGCCGGTGTCGGCGCTCACATTCCGTCAAGAAAGCATGGAGGACGGCGGTTCAGGCCGCCAGGAGGCGCCCCGCATACCACGCGGCGAACCTCGCCACGTTGGGTTCCATCAACACTGAAAAGCGGCCGGGCTGTGCGAACGGCGAGGCGATACCCTGCTGCTGGTTCACCAGAGCGGGCACATCTTCGGCCAAGGCCGCGTCCATCCGGATATAGTACTGCTCGGCTTTGGCTTCGAAGTCGGGTAGCGCCATCGTCTCTTTCGGGAAACAGACCGACTGAATGACGCGACAGCGTTCGGGTCCGTCCGGATAGGCTTCATAGACCCACAGCGCGTCCGTGCCGGCGGCAAAGGTCAGGTTCGGAAAAAGCCACGTGTAGCGCACCCCGTTTGCCGCCTTGCCTGTCAGGCCAGGGATCTTCGGCAGCGCATAACGCTGCTGGCTCTCCAGCAAACCGCCGGTGCCTTCGGTCACGCCGTACTGGGTCGCGTAATCGCCGGTGACCGGATCGGCCGGTGCCGGTGGGTCATAGAGATCGCTCAACGAGTCCGGATGCACATACGGCAGATGGTAGTACTCGTTGAAGACCTCCAGGAACGCCTTCCAGTTACAGTCGACGTGCAGCTCGCGCCGGCGCGTCAGCACCAGATCGCCGATCGGCCACGGCGCGTGCATGGTGACGAAGTCGCCGATCTGCCGGTCGAGGTCAGGCATGTCCGGGTCCAAACAGACAAACAGGAAGCCCGCCCGCACCTCGGTCGGGAACGCGATCAGGCCGTAGTCCGCTTTGTCGAACGAAGCGGTCTGTTCCATGTAACCGCCGCCGACCAGCTCGCCGGTCAGACGGTAGGTCCAGCAGTGGAACGGACAGCGGATCAGATCGGTCGTCCCCTCGCCCGCCAAGAGCTTTGCGCCGCGATGGCGGCACGTGTTGGCGAACGCCCGGACATCGCCTTTCTTGTCGCGCAGCACGATCAACGGCACGTCGGCGATGGTCATGGTCACGTAGTCGCCGGGCTCGCGCACCATGTCGGCGCGCCCGACCGAAAGCCAGCCGCGCCGGAACACCGACGGCCTTTCGCGCACCATGACGTCGGCATCGTGATAACAGGCGGGCGGCAGGCTATCGGCCTCCGCGACCGGCGCCATGCATCGCGCGAGCGCCTGGTCCAAGGGCGATGTGACGTCCGGGACGGCGGCCGGTACCGCGGCGACGGCCATGATCAGACTGCCACGTCGACCTGGCCGGACTCGCGCTGCAGGGCGACATCCGGCACCAGCAACGGCTCGCGCGCGCCCGGGCGCATGACCGCTTCGTCGAACGCCTTGCGGGCGAAGA
>JANQGO010000033.1 GCA_028277285.1 Alphaproteobacteria bacterium
GTCACCGAACCGGCGCGGCAGGTGACGAAGACAACGAGGGCGGCACGTTCGACGACGGCGCGGGTCTCCGGCGTGCCGCCATTGGAACCGACCACGCCCAACGCCAGCGGGTGGGTTTCGGCAATCGCGCCCTGGCCGGTGATGGTGGTTGCGACCGGCGCGTCGCGGCGTTCGGCGAGCGACTGCAGCACATCCTCGGCGCCGGAGGTCACGATACCGCCGCCGCAGATGAAGATCGGCATCCGGGCGTCGGCCAGCAGGCTGGCGGTGCGCGCGATGGCGCGCAGGTCGCCCATGGGGCGCTCTGCCGGTACGCGGCCGAAAGCCGGATCGCCGTCGACCTCGCCGTCGACCGGGTCGCGCTGGACATCGAAAGGCAGGCCCAGGTGCACCGCGCCGGGTTTGCCCGATGTCGCTTCTTTGAAGGCGCGGCACAACGTCGCGGGGATGTCGGATGCACGGTCGATGACGTCGTTGTACTTGGTGACCGGCGCGAACAGCGCCTTTTGGTCAAGCTCGGTCAGCGTGAACTTGCCGCGCCCGCTGACCGCGATGTCGGTCGTCAGGGCGATCAAGGGTACGGACGAATCATTGGCTTCGGCGATGCCGGGCAGGATGTAGGTCGCGCCGCCGCCGGACGGCCCTTCGCAGATGCCGACCCGGTTGGTCAGGCGCGCATAGGCATCCGCCATGTAAGCGGCATGGCGTTCGTCGCGGGTCAGGATGTGCGTGATGCCGTGATCCAGACGCGCCAGCGAGTCATAGAGCGGCAGGCTGGTGTCACCGCACAGGCCGAAGACGTGCTGGACGCCGTGGTGCTGCAGCAGACGCACGACCGCATCGGCGCCGGTCATCCGGTTATCAAGCTCGGGCACGGGCAAACTCAGACAGAGGCAAGAACAAGGTCGGCAAGGGTCTCCGTATCGCCGTTCGACGTGCCGAGCGCGTTGGCCGCTTGCGCAATCGCTTCGGCGCGTTCGGCGCCGATGACCGGCGCGGCCAAGCCACGGAACTTCTCCATCATGAAGTCGTCGTCGAACGGGTCGTCGGGATCGCCGTTGGCGGCGACAAGGTCGGTCGCGAAGCTCTGGCCGTCGCGCAAGGTGACCTTGGCGCGGGCCAGCCGTTCGGCCGGGAAGCGGGCGTTGCAGGCATCGTCCTCGCTCAGCCTGACGACATCGCTGATCCTGGCGACCACCGGATCGGTCAGGCCGTCGCCGGTAATCTCCGCCGTGCCAAGCGCGCCCTTGACCAGGGCGGACGCGACCGGGAAGGGCAGGCTGTACTGCGCCTGCTCCGTATCGGCGGGATGGCGCATGGCAAGCCGGGTTGCCTCGTGGAACGTCGCGACCTCGATCACGTCGATCGCCTCGGCATCGAAGCCGTGTCGGCGCTGCAGCTGCAGCGTCGCTTCGACGGCCGGCTGCGCCCAGCGGCAGACCGGATACGGTTTGACGTACTGATCGGTCATGTACCAGGTCGCGCCCAAGTCGGACCACAGATGGGCGAGGTCGTCGGCCTCGGTGGTGATGGCGGGGGCGCCGGTAAATCCGTCGGCGGCCAGATAGGCGGCGGAAACGCCGGCCATGGCGCCCCAGCCGGAACCGTCCTTCAGCATGGTCGGGTGATCGATGCAGCGCATCATCTGGCTGCGCGGCCCGTGGTACTCGGCGATGCCCAGCGCATGGCGTGTCGTCTCGCGGTCGAGGCCCATCAGGCGCGCGCCCAGCGCCGCAATCGCGACACAGGTCCAGGCGCCGGAGGTGTGATAGTCGGGCACGCTCGCATGAAGCGCGATGCCGGCCCGCGTGCCGATCTCGTAACCCAGGACGAAGCAGGTCAGGAACTCGCGGTCGTCCATGGCGAAGCCGTCGTCGTGATAGGCGAGCAGGGCCGGCAGAACGGCGACGCCGATATGCCCCTTGGTGTCGCGCATGCCGTCATGGGCGTCGATCGCATCGATCGTCATGCCGCCGGCCAATGCCGCGCCGGCTGGACTCGCCCGGCGGCCGTCGAATAGCAGCCGGGCCGACGACCCGCCGAACATCCGGACGGCATGGTCGTGGATGATGCGCGACAGGTCGGTCGCGCGCCCGCTCGCCGAAACGCCGATCAGGTCCAGCAGGTGGCGCCGCGCGGCGCTCACGACGTCGTCAGGCAGATCGTCAAAGGTAAGTTCGTGGGCAAAGGCCGGAACATCGAAGGGCACGGCCGTTTCAAGTTGGGTCGCCATGATTGAAAGGGCCTCCTTCAGGCGGCGTCGAAAGCAATCTCCAGGCGCTGGATCGCCTCGCTTGCCGGCAGAGTAATACGTCCGGTGGCAGGATCATAGAGCGGGACCGCTTCGCCCAGCCCTATCCGCGAAGGTGTCGTGTTGCCGTCGACCGTCAGCTCGATCCAGCGGTCGCCGCCGCTTGCCGGGACGAAGACAGCGCAGTTCGTCGGTGTCAGATGCAGGTGACTGAGCCTGCCGGTCAGATTGGTGCGTAGTGTCACGCCGTTTTGCGCTCTCACCGTCAGCTTATCGCCGGTTGCCTCCACGGTTGCCTCGCCGGCCGGCGTCAGCATCGGGCCCATGCGATAGGTCTCGCCGTTATGGCGCGTGACCGTCCAGCCCTGCCACGGGTTGACGTCGCTGAGTTCCGCTGTCGCGACATAGGCCATCAGCGCGCCCCATGTATAGAAGAGGTCGGTGTCCGGCTGGTCGTCGGCCTGGCCGGAGGTGCCATTGAAGTTTTCGCCGCAAATCCTCACGCGTTCCCAGTTTGCCATGAAGATGCGGTAGCTGGAGTCGGCGACCTCGCGCGCCGCGTCGTCCAGACCGTAGCGGCGCAGGCCGTAATAGGTCAGGAAGTTGAGCGGCGGCCAGGTGCGCCCGCGCCAGTAGACGTTGTCGTGGAACGCCGGATCGTCGCGGGTCACCGCCGGCAGCATGTGATCGCCGTGGAAGTCGTTGGCGGGGTTGGTCTGCTGCCAGACGTGGCCG
>JANQGO010000081.1 GCA_028277285.1 Alphaproteobacteria bacterium
TTCGACGACATCATCATGCCCGTCTGCAGCCCGGGTTATCTGGCGGGTCGTCCATCGCTCCACGAGCCGCGGGACCTAATCCGCGAAACCCTGCTGCACCAGGACGAGATCGATCCCGACTGGGTGCCGTGGCGAACATGGCTGGCGCCCTTCGGCGTCACGCCCCCGCCGGCGCGCGGCGGGCTCAGCTTCAACAACTACGCCAATGTGATTCAGGCGGCGCTGGACGGCCAGGGCATCGCGCTCGGCTGGGCGCGCCTGATCGAAGGGTCGCTCAGGCGCGGCGCCCTGGTGCGCGCCATCCAGACGACGACCCGTTCGAGCAAGGCACACTATCTGGTGACGCCGCGCGATCGGCCGCTGGCGCCGCAAGCCCTGCTGTTTCGCGACTGGTTGATTGCGACCGCGTCGCGCGAGCCGGACCCCGAAGACGATCTTCCCGATGTCGATGGCCGGTCTTAGCTCGCGATCGCAACGATCAAACATGTGAACGCCGCAATGCCGATCACCGGCAGCGTCAGGATCATGCCGCCGACCCGCGCCACCGGGCGGCGCGTCAGCGTCGAGAGCGCGAAGCCGTGCATCAGCCGGCCGAGGACAAGGGCTATGCCCAACAGATAGATCAGGAACGACGGCGCGCCGCCCAGCTCCGCGAACGCCATCAGGATGAGCGCGATCGGCACGTATTCGGCGAAGTTGCCGTGGGCCCTGATCCGGCGCGTCAGCAACTCGTTGCCGCCATCGCCCAGATTGACCGACGCAGCCCGGCGCGTGCGGATCACGTTGGCCGTCAGCAGGATACAACCGAGCCCGAGCAGGCCGGCGAAGAACGCGGTGATCATCATGGCAGTCTCCCGACCTCAATCACGGGTGACGATATCTACGCTGCCACGACCGTTCGCGATCACCGACGCGTCGGCTCAGGGATCGGCGATCTCACCGCCCACAAGCCACACATGGCTGGCCTCGCCTCGTTTGAACGTGCTGTTGACGACGGCTACCGCGCTGCCGTCAACCGCGAGCTTGCGCATGAGCAGACCCTGCAAGCTGCCGTTGACGCCCAGGGCGGGATCGACCGTACCCGGGACGATCGAGGGTGCCGAGAAGCTCTCACCGCCATCCCGTGACAGGCTGTAACCCAATCCCAGAGGCCGCTCTCCGTGTCGCGGATAGCGCTCCCATAGGATCATCACCGTCCCGTCGTCGCCCAGCGCGAGCGATGGAAAAGCAGCACTGGCGATGGTCTCGTCCGGTCGTACCGGCACGCTGCGCGGTGACTCGAATCGTTGTCCGTTGTCGGTCGAGCGGGCGTAGTAAATGTCATACCGACCGAACATGCCGTCCGGGCTTTCGGCAAACGCCAGATGCAGAACGCCGTCGTTGTCGAACGCAAGTTTCGGCGCATCGGAATGGCCCGACGTGTCGGCCGCGATGACCGGCGCGCCGAACGAGCGGCCGCCATCGGCTGACGTCACGACACGGATATCGGCGCTGTCGTCCTCGCCCACGGTCCAGGCCAGCGCGATCGCGCCGTCCGGCCCTACCGCGAGCGACGGGCCGCGCGCGGGACCGCCGTCGTCGAACGTCGCGATGGCGAGCGCCTCGCCAAAGGTCGCGCCACGATCCTGGGAGCGCGCGAACCACAGATTGCCCTCGTATTCGGTCCAGGCGACATAGAGCGCGCCGCCTGGACCCAGCGCCAGATCCAGGCTGCCGTTGTTCCAGTGGCGCGGCGTCAGCCGGCCTTTGCCCTCGCCGGCCAGGCTGTTGGTGAGGTTGAGCGGACTATCGAAGGTCGCGCCGCCATCGCCGGAGCGGGCGAAGAAGATCTCGCCGCCGTGGGAGCCACCGGAAAAAACGATCTCCTGCCAGAGCACGTAGACGTCGTTCGTGCCGTCATCGGCAAACGCGACACGCGGCAGCCAGGAGAAGATGCCGGGGCTTCTGGACACATCGACCGGCGCCTCGAAACGCGCCGCGCCGTCTGCTTCATAGACCTGGAAGCGCACGCTGTGGCGCGCCTGGTCGACCCAGACCACGCCGATTTCGCCGTCGGGGCCGATTGCCGGCGACGGGTCGTCGACATAGCGGAAGTCCGAGTCGTTCTGGCGCCACGGTCCCTTGTGGGCCTCGCCCGACGCGACCTCGATCGGGTCGTGCCAAGTAACCGCCGGTGTCTCGGCGCGAGCCCCGGACATGCCGACCACGAGGCAAGCAAGGGCCATCGCCGAAACTCGCCAGGCAGATTTCATCATCGCGTCACCATCCATCCGCCCCCGTGCTCCGTATCATAACCGTAGATCCGGCCGCTCACGCGGCTTTGTTGGCGACGTGAACGGAGCAAACGTTGTCCAACGCGCCACCTTGCTTACGTCTTGGCGCAGACGCCTTTGCTCCCAGGGGACCTGACGTCATGAACCGTTCCGCCGTTGCCATCTACCGAGAGACCGCCGGGTTCGGCCCGCGCATTCGCCTCGGTCTGTTGTCGTTCCTGACGGTCGTCGCGGTCCTCGTTTCGCTCGCCGCCCAGGCGGGCTCGCCGGCGGACGACGTCACGACATCCTCTGGCCTGCCGGAAAACCTGAGCAAGATGGGCTGGTCGCTCCTGGAGGTCCCCGGCAAGCAGACCGCCGAGTTCGAGTATGCCGGGTCCGGCACCATCGACATTCGCGCCGACAACGCCGTCGCCTTCCTCTACCGGCCGGTCGACAAAGACACCGCCGATATGGGCCGGCTGGGCTGGACGTGGCGGGTCGACCAGGCGGTGCCGGCGACCGATCTGTCGCGCGACAGTGGCGACGACCGCTCGCTCGCGGTGCACATCGTTTTCCCTGCCGACCACGACTCCCTGTCGTTCTGGGAAAGCATCGAGAGTTCCATGACCGAACTGGTTGCGCCGCCGCTTGCCGGCAAGGTGCTGACCTATGTCTGGGGCGGCAGCCATCCGGAAGGCGCGGTCATGGAAAACCCGCATTTCGGCGAGCAAGGCACGATGATCGTTCTGCGCAGCAGCCAGGAGCCGACCGGGCGATGGTTCATGGAGGAAATCGACTTCGAAGCCGATTTCCAGGCGGCCTTCGGTTATGCCGCTCCGACCCCGATCTTTGTCGCGATCTCCGCCGACAGCGACGACACCGGCAGCCGGATGGCCGGCGCGGTCGCCGATCTGACCTTCATGGAGTGATCTTGGCGACGACAGCAGCAACAACCGGGGAGACACGCGACAACCACGAGCGACTGAGGCGCTTGAGCGCGAACGCGCAGAGCAGCCAATGGAACGCGGATGACGCCATCGAATGGGAGCGTGGTCCGCGGCTGCCGTTCTGGGTCTCCCGCGACAAGGCACGCCGTGCGGTCAGCCAGCTCTATCACGGCGAGATCGCAACCAGCCGCGTATGCCAATCGCTGCTGCGCGACATCGACAACGACGTTATTCGCGAATGCCTGCGTTTCCAGTTGGCCGACGAGCTACGTCACGCCTCCGTCTACGCGCGCTACCTCGATCGCCTCGGCGGGGTTGCGCCGATCGATCCCCATCTGCAGCGCGCATTGAGCGATGCCCAGGACGGACCGCTTGGCGAGATCAGCACGATCCTCGCCTTTCATATCGTCGTTGAGGGCGAGGTGTTGCGCCAGCAGGAGATGCTGGCGCGTCTCCTGCCCTGCCCCTTGCTGCGTCAGATCAACGGTCTCGTCGCCCGCGATGAAGCGCGTCACGTGGCGTTCGGCAAGATCTATCTGAAGTCGGTCCTGGCCGGTCAACCGCCTGACAAGCGCGCCGAGCTTTACGCCTGGCTTCACCGCATCTGGTCACGGGCGACAGCCTTCGCCGCAAACGACCGATCGCGTCGCAACACGTTGGAGCGCGCAGCCCTGTCGTGGCTGCGCGGCGGCTGGCGGCATCACGACAACGCGCTGCGCCGGATTGGCGTCAGTCCATCTGACGCCTGGACCGCGGCGGCATGATTTCTGTCGTCATTCCGACGCTGAACGAAGCCGCGCGCCTGCCCGCGCTGCTCTCGCGCCTCGCCCAGGAACCGGTAGACCACGAGGTCATCGTCGTCGACGGCGGCAGCAAGGACGGCACCCCGGCCATCGCCCGCGACGCCGGCGTTATGGTGCTCCAATGCGATCCCGGCCGGGGCCAACAGTTGGCGCATGGCGCGCAGGCGGCGCGCGGCGACGTATTGCTGTTCCTGCACGCCGATTCGAAGCTCCCGGCGAACGGCCTTGCCGCCATCGATGAGTCGTTGAAAAGCGACCCCGCCTGTGTGGGCGGCAACTTCCGTGTCGTCTTCGACGGCGACACATCCTTTGCCGAGTGGCTCACCGGCTTCTACGCCTGGTTTCGCGCGCGCGGACTCTACTACGGCGATTCCGGCATCTTCGTCCGGCGCGACGTCTATCAGGCGATCGGCGGCATCCGTCCGATCGACCTTATGGAAGATTATGACTTCAGCCGCCGCCTTCAGCGCGCGGGCCCGACATGCTGCCTGGATGAGCCGCCGCTGGTGACATCGTCGCGGCGTTTCGAGGGACGTTCGCCGGCAACCATCGTCATCGGCTGGCTCCTGTTGCACGGCCTCTATCACCTCGGTCTATCGCCGCGTCTGCTCGCACGTTTCTACGCATGGCAGTCCAAGCGTCGCCGCACATCCATCGCACCACACCATGGCGTGGAGGAAGCATGACCCTGACCCGTCGAAACGTGCTGACGCGCGGCGCACGCGCCGCCGGCATTGTCGCGCTCAGCCTGCCGCTCGCCGGCATCGCCTCCTTTGAGGCGCTGTTCGCGCCCAAGGCGGATCTGTGGCCGCGTTGGCAGGCCCACGACCCCGCAGCGACCGCCACGATCGATCACACGGCATGGGATCGCCTGCTCAGCGCCTATCTGCAGGCCGACGGACAAGGACTTAACCGGTTCGACTATGGCGGGGTTTCGGCATCCGACCGTGCAGAACTCGATACCTACATTCAGAGTCTCGCCAGCGTGTCGATCGACAACTTCAATCGCGACGAACAGTTCGCCTATTGGGTCAACCTCTATAACGCGCTGACGGTTCAGGTCGTGCTCGACGCCTACCCGGTCGACAGCATTCGCGATATCGACATCTCACCCGGCCTGTTCGCGGACGGTCCGTGGGACAAGGAACTTGTGACGGTCGAGGGCGAGGTCCTGACGCTTAACGATATCGAACACCGTATCCTGCGGCCGATTTGGCGCGATCCGCGCATCCACTACGCCGTCAACTGCGCCTCCGTCGGCTGTCCCAATCTGCAGCCCGTGGCATTCACCGGTGGCAACCTCGAGCGCGTGCTCGACGACGGCGCACGCGCCTACGTCAACAGCCCGCGCGGCTTGCGCCAAGGCAACCGGGGCCTCGTTGTTTCCAGCATTTATGCGTGGTTCGAGGAGGACTTCGGCGACGGCGACGCCGATATCATCGCCCATCTCGAGCGTTACGCCGATCCTGAAGCCCTGGAGAAACTGCGGGACGCCGACAAGATCGCCAGCCACGACTACGACTGGTCGCTGAACGATTATCGCGGTGATGCCGCGCAGACCGGCAGCTAACATTCCCGGCCAGTCTTTCGCCTGAACGTTTCGCGCAATCCCGCCAAGGATGCCCTATCATCGGATCGGATGATGAGGAGCACGGTCCCATGGAGTTGCGCGAGTTCGGCGTTTCGGAACTACAGACTGCCTTCGAGAACGGCACCCTGAACGCTGTCAATCTGTGCCAGGCGTACCTGGATCGCATTTCGGAGATCGATCGCGCGGGCCCAATGTTGCGATCGATCATCGAGATCAACCCCGATGCCCTCGACATCGCAGCGGAACGCGACAGCGAACGTCAGCGGCAGGGACCGCGCGGTCCTCTGCACGGCGTGCCCGTGATGGTGAAGGACAGCATCGACACCGCCGACAAGATGATGACAACCGCAGGCTCGCTCGCGATGGTCGGCAACATCGCGCCGAAGGACGCGTTTCTCGTGGCAAAACTGCGCGAGGCGGGCGCGGTCATCCTTGCCAAGACAAACATGAGTGAGTGGGGCTATGTGCGCTCGACACGGCCGTGCAGCGGTTGGAGCAGCCGCGGCGGTCAGGTGCGCAACCCCTATGCGCTGGACCGCAGCCCGTCCGGCTCAAGCTCCGGGTCGGCGGTCGCCGTCGCGGCGAACCTGTGCACCGCCGCCATCGGCGCCGAGGTCGACGGCTCGATCGTCAGGCCGTCATCAATCAACGGCATCGTGGGCCTGAAGCCCACGGTCGGACTGGTCAGCCGGTCGGGCGTGATCGGCGTTGCCGAACCCCAGGATACGGCGGGACCCATGGCGCGCAGCGTCGCCGATCTGGCCGCTGTCTTGAACGCGCTCACCGGTCTCGATCCGGATGATCCGGCAACGCGGGAGGGCGAAACCAACCGTGTGGAGGACTACACCAAATTCCTGGACAAGAACGCGTTGGACGGCGCGCGTATCGGTGTCGCGCGGGACTTGATGGGAGCCCACGAAGGAACCGACGCGGTGATCGAAGCGGCGATCGCCACGCTGAAAGCCCTGGGCGCCCATGTTGTGGACCCGGCCAACGGCGCGAAAGTGCCGTTCTTCGGCGAGGACGAGACCGAACTCTGCCTCTACGAAATGAAGGCCGGCATGGCGCGATACCTGGCGACGCACCCAAAAGCGCCGGTGCGCACCCTGGATGAGCTGATCCAGGCGAACCGTGATCGCGCGGACGAGATCATGCCCTATTTCCAACAGGAGATATTCGAGATGGTCCGGGACAAGGGCGACATGTCCGAGCCCGGTTATCAAAAGGCAAAGGAAGCATGCCGGCGCATGTCGCGCGATGACGGCATCGACAAGGTGCTGAACGAACACAATCTGGATGCCATCGTCGCACCGACCGACGGTCACCCCGCATGGTCCATCGACGCCATCGTCGGCGACCACATCACGGGCGGCTGTTCTTCGCCACCGGCCATGGCCGGCTACCCGCACATCACCGTTCCGGCGGGTTACGTCCACGGCCTGCCGGCGGCGCTCTCGTTCTTTTCGACGGCTTGGCAGGAGGCGAAGCTGATCGGCTACGCCTATGCCTTCGAGCAGGCGACAAAGGTCAGACGCCCGCCCACCTTTCCGGCGACGGTGACCGCTTAACGTTCGCGGCCCGCCTTCCGCTGTTCCCAGTTGACCATGAAGGTCGCGGCCAGATCGAGGAACGGGCGCGGCGGGTTTTTCTGCGGTTTGGGGAAGGCCAGCATGTCGTCGAGCAGGTCCGACGACGCACCGACGATCATGTCGGCCAGAAGCCGGCCGCCGATGGTGCCTTTCGCGACACCGACGCCGTTCTGGCAGACATGGGCCCAGACGTTGTCGGCGAGCTTGCCGAAATAGGGCGCGGCGTTCCGGGAGATGCAGATGTTGCCGCCCCAGGTGAACTCGAAGTCGACCTTGGGCAGCATGGGGAAACGCGCGCGGAACGCCTTTTCATGCCAGACCTTCATCTTGTCGCGCTCGGCCTGGGTCATGTACATCTTGGTGTTGTAGACGAAGGTGTTGCGCACGAAGATCCGGTGGTCCTGGGTGTAGCGCAGTGTCGAGCCCATCTTGTCGCCGGCGATGATGCCCCAGTCGCCTTCGCCGCCGAGTGCGGCCTGCTCCTCTTCATCCAACGGCCGCGTCATCGAACCGGACGCGAAGATCGGTAGGAGTTCGTTGTCGAGGAAACCGAGTCCCCGGGTAAAGCCGTTGGTGGCGAGCACCAGGTTCGGCGTGCGCAGACGCCCGCCCTCGGTGGTCAGCGTCACGGTCGGACCGTAGTCGATGTCGACGACCGGCGAGTTCTCGATCAGCTCGACCGAATTGGGCAGCCACTGCGCCAGGCCGCGCGCCAAGGCCGCCGGCTGCATCAGGATGTTACCGGGCGTGTGGACGCCCTCGCGGTAATAGGGCGTGCCGATACGCGCCGCGAGCGCCTGAGCGTCGAGCTCCGTATAGGGCTCGTCGAGCGCGTCGAGGCCGCGCTTGAACTTCTGCAGTTCCTCGACACCCTTGTCCTCGATCGCGCAGTGGAACTTGCCGCGTTCGCTCCACTGGCAATCGATGTTGTGGGTCTTGACGAGCTCGCGCAGCCAGTCGATCGCGGCGTGGTTCAGCCGGCGCGTGCGGTGGTTGACCGTCTGGTCCTCGATATCCGTCGAATCGACGTGATGCGGCAGGTCGATGATGAAACCGGCATTGCGGCCCGACGCGCCCTGCCCGGCACGTTGGGCGTCGATCAGCACGATGTGCTTGTCCGGCATGTGGCTCGCCAGCTGCCGCGCGACCGCCATGCCGGTGAAACCCGCGCCCAGGATCACCCAGTCGGCGTCCTTGTCGCCCTGAAGCGGCGTCGCCGGATCCAGCGGCGGCAAGGTGTTGATCCAGCCGCAATCCGTATCGTCATTGGGCAGCACGCTCACGCGCATCGCTTTGTCCCTCCTGCCTTGCGCCCCGACTTTCGGCCCCGCCGGCAATTCAGTCAATCAACGCCTGATTGACCAGCACGCGCAGTTCACGGCGCAAAGGATAGGCCGAGGACGGGATGAGCTGGGTCAGGAAGATCGCGGTCAGGTCCTCCCTCGGATCGACCCAGAACGCGGTCGAGGCCATGCCGCCCCAGGCGTATTCACCCTTCGACGCCATGACCTGCGCCTTGGCCGGATCGACGACGACCGAGACGCCGAGGCCGAAGCCGATGCCTTCGAAGGTCGTCTCGTTCCAGGTCGCCTGACCCATATCCGTCAGGTCGCCGGAGAGATGGTTCATGGCCATGAAGTCGACGGTGCGCGAACCGAGCACACGTTCGCCGTCCAGCGCGCCGCGCCGGCGCAGCATCTCGGTGAACCGGTGGTAGTCGCCGAGGGTCGACAACAGACCGCCGCCGCCGGAAAAGCAGGTGACATCGTTCGCAAAGACGCTGTCCTCGATACCGTCGACCCGTCGGAACCCGTCGCCCTCCTGTTCGTAGCACGGCAGGTAGCGGTCAAGTCTATCACCGGGGACCTGGAAGAACGTGTCGTGCATGCCCAGCGGTTCGAACAGGCGTTCCCTCAGAAACACATCGAACGTCTTGCCCGACAGGACCTCGACCAGATGGCCGAGCACGTCGTTCGACACGCCATAGGTCCAGCGTGCGCCCGGGTGATGATCGAGCGGCACGTCGGCGAGCCGCGCGACGACCTCGGCGAGCGGCCCGTCCTGGGGTTCGAAGTCGACATGGCGCTCCAGGTAGAGCCGGGTCAATGCGTCGCCGCCGGAAAAGCCATAGGTGAAGCCGGCGGTGTGCATGAAGAGATCACGCACGGTCATCGCGCGGTCGGCGGGTTCCGTATCCATGCTGTGGTCGTCGGACCCGGTTCTGACCTCCATCTCGGCCAGAGCCGGGATGAACGCGCCGACCGGATCGTCCATCTGGAACCGGCCTTCCTCATAGAGCATCAGGGCGGCGACGGCGGTGACCGGCTTCGACATGGAATAGAAGCGCACGATGGCATCCTGCGCGATCGGTTTGGCGGCTTCGACGTCGCCCATGCCCGCGGCATCGACATGAACGATGTTGCCGCCGCGCGCGACCAGCGTCATGGCCCAGGGCAACTTGCCGCTGTTGACATAGGACCGCATCCACGGACCGATGCGCGCCAGACGTTCCGCCGACATGCCGACGTTTTCCGGCGGGGTCATCACGTCAAGAACCATCGTCAGACCTGCTCGTTGCTGAGACCGCGCGGGATCAACTTCTCGGCGTCGTAGAACGGCAGGTCGACGACCTCGCCCTCGTGTTCGGCGCCGTCGGGCAGACGCACGGTCACGCGGTCGCCGGGACCGAAGCCGGGTTCGTCGAAACGCACGTAACCGACGCCATGCTCAAGATAAGGCGACCAGGCGCCGGTCGTTGTCCAGCCGGCGGGTTTGCCGTCGACCATAACCTGACTGCCGCGCAACGGGGCCGCGCCCGGCACCTTGAGACCGTAGAAGAGGCAGGTCCGATCCGCGTTTTCCAGCGCCGCGCGGCCGATGAAGTCGCCTTTGGCGAAGTCGACGAACTTGCCCAGCCCGGCCCCAAAGGGCGTCATGGAACTGTCCATGTCCGTGCCGTTATCCAGGATGCCGCCTTCGATGCGGCGGATGCCCATGGAGTCGAGGCCTGTGCCGATCATGCCGTGAGGCTGGCCGGCGGCCATCAGGTCGTTCCACAGTTTCGGCCCGTCGACATCGCCGAGGGTATAGAGCTCGAACCCCATCTCGTTGGTCCAGCCGGTGCGCGAGACGACGAGATCCTGACCGCCGATGCGGCAGAACGTGGTGTCGAAATAGCGGAAGGGATCGGGCAGACCGTCTTCCGCAACATCGGCCAGAACATCGAGCGACTTCGGCCCCTGCACCTGCAGCACCCAGGAGTTGGGATCGCGAACCGTCACGTCCATGCCGATGGCATGGGCCTTCAACCAGCCCAGGAAGTCGCCGTCGGCCTGCACATAGAAGAAGCGGTCGGCAGCCAGCCTCAACAGAACACCGTCCATCAGGATGCCGCCATCGTCCAGGCAGGCCAGACCGTAGCTGGCGCGGCCGACCTTCACCTTGGTCATGTCGCGGGTCAGGACCTGGTTCAGCAGACGCTCGGCATCCGGCCCGACGATCTCCAGCGGCGTCTCCGGCACGTCGTACATCGCGGCCGCCCGGCGCAGCGTCCAGTAGTTGGCGGTGACGTCGTCGCCCAAGTGCCACGGATAGAGGCGTCGGTTATAGACGCCAACCAACGTGCCCGGCTTGGCATAGGCGTTATAGAACGGCGAAACGCGAAAGCGGTGGGCGCGGATGTCGTAGGGCTGTTCGGCGGCGACGGGCATGGCAACTCCCAGGGAAAAGAAGTGGCGCGACGCTATCGCCCGCTGCCATCGGAATCCAGTGCGGAAGGTGCCGCAAGATCTCCCTCTCCCCTTGAGGGCAGGGCGATTGCATATGGAAAAATGTTTGAATGGGCGCGGAGGTATCGGGTGCGATGGCCATCGAGATCGAACATGCGTA
>JANQGO010000138.1 GCA_028277285.1 Alphaproteobacteria bacterium
TCGCTCAGCCGGCATTGCAGGACCCCGGCGACGGTCTCGATCTCCGTGCTCTCGCGCCCGTCCTCGTCCATCAGCAGGTGCGCGACGCAGCGCGTGCCGTTGCCGCAGGCCTCCGCGTCGCTGCCGTCGGGATTCCAGATCCGCATGAAGGCATCGGCCCTCTCCGAAGGCTCGATGCGCAGAAGCTGGTCAAAACCGATGCCGGTGTGGCGGTCGCCGATGCGCCGGATCGCCTCGCGCGACAGCTCGTGCGCGCGCTCGCGCGCGTCGACAATGACGAAATCGTTGCCGAGGCCGTGCATCTTGATGAAGTCCAGACCGCTCATGGCCGGTATATAGGTGCTAGATGAGGCGAAAGTCCACCAATCGGCGCATTTCCGCGCAAAACCGCTATAGTGCCGGCAACCGAGGAAATCAGGGAATACTGCGGTGACAACCTTCGATCGATTGCCGGTTCTGGAACGCCGGCGCATTCAAGCCGAGGTCATCAAGCCGATCTATGAGGCGATGGTGGCCCGTATCGGCGAGGATACGGCGCGCGAGATCCTGGGCGGCGCCATCAAGAAAGCCGCGATTGCCGAGGGCCGCCGCTTTGCCGAGCGCGACGGCGATAACGGCGGGCTGCAGGGTTTCGTCGATATGCAGCATCTGTGGGAGGCCGATGGCGCGCTGGAGACCGAAGTCATCGAACAGACCGACACGACCTATGTCTACAAGGTCAACCGGTGCCGCTATGCGGAGATGTACCGCGACATGGGCATGGCCGATATCGGTTTCCTGCTGTCCTGCAACCGCGACGGCACGTTCTGCGAAGGCTACGACCCCAACCTCAAACTCACGCGCAAGCAGACCCTGATGCAGGGCGACGATCACTGCGACTTTCACTATCGGCTTGATGAGGAGCGCTGAGCCTGACGGTCAGCGGAGAACAGACCCTTGAACGATCGGCTACCTTTTTGGCAGCGTCTCTTGATCACGCTCCTGGTGATGCTGCTCAGCAGTTATCTGGCGGGCCTCATATGTCAGCTCATATTCGGATTCGCCATTCCCAGCTACATCGCCGGCGCCATCGGCGGTCTGACAAGCCTTCCGACATGGGATTTCCTCAAGCGAATTCGACCCTCCGGCTAGAGTGGTTATGGGTGAACGGCGGTAATCAACCGAAGACCAACTTGATTGCCCAGGGCATATAGAGACTGATCAAGACGACCGCGGCCAGATTGATCAGGAAACCCGCGCGCGCCATCTGACCGGCGGTCACGGCGCCGCTGCCGTAGACGATGGCGTTGGGCGGTGTCGCGACCGGCAGCATGAAGGCGCAGCTTGCCGCCACGGCGACCGGCGCGGCGAGGTCCAGCGGGCTGACGCCCAAGGTCAGGGCCAGTGCCCCGGCGATCGGAATGAAGGTCGCGGAGGTCGCGGTGTTGCTGGTGATCTCGGTCAAAAAGACGATGATCAGCACGGCCATGCCGGTGATCAGCAGAACCGGCCATGTCGTGAGGTTCTCAAGACCATGGCCGATCCATACGGCAAGGCCGGACGTCTCGATTGCTTCGGCGAGCGACAGGCCGCCGCCCAAGAGAACCAGCACGTCCCAGGGCACACGCTTGGCGCTCTCCCAGTTAAGCAGACGCCCACCGTCAGGCCCACGGGACGGCAGCACAAAGAGCAAGACGGCGGCGCCGATGGCGACGCTGGTGTCGCTTAAGATCCCGGGGCCCAGGATCGGTTCGATGAAGGGACTTGCCATCCACAGAAAGGCGGTAACAGCGACGACCACCGCTACCTGGATTTCGTCCACCGACATCGGTCCCAGCGACTGGTGCTGGTCCTTGATGACCGTGGCCGCTCCCTCGAGCCTGCCACGCGGCAGTCGGCAGACAACACGGCACAGGATGAACCAGCCAACCGCCAGCAGCGCGATGCTGAGCGGCAGGGCGACGGCCATCCATGCGGCAAACCCGACATGGATGCCAAAACTCTCTCCCATCACCGCGGCGACCAGAGCGTTCGGCGGCGTGCCGATCAAGGTGGCAACGCCGCCTATACTGGCGCCATAGGCGAGGCCCAGCAGCAAAGCGATAGGAAAGATACCGCCGGCTTTCTGCTTGTCGCCGTGCAACAGCGCAATCACCGACAGCGCAATCGGCAGCATCATGAGCGTGGTCGCGGTGTTCGACACCCACATGCTGAGACCCGCGGCGGTGGCCATGAAGCCGCCGACCAGCATGGCCGGTCGTTCCGGCAGGCGCACCAGCATGGCAAGCGCGATGCGCCGGTGAAAGCCCACCCGCTCCACGGCGAGCGCGATCAGAAACCCGCCCAGAAACAGGAAGATCAGCTGGTTGCCGAAGGGCGCCGTGGCGTCGGCCACGGTGCCAGTGCCCGTCGTCGGCAGCACGACGATCGGCAGCAGCGCTGTGGCGGGCAACGGCACCGCTTCGGTGATCCACCACATGGCCATCCAAAGGGCAAGGCCGGCAACATGCCAGGCCGATAGGTTCAACCCTTCCGGTGGCGTCATGATCAAGCTGGCGGCGAACAGGGCCGGACCGGCGGCCAAGCCGATCACGCGAAGGGGACGTGGGCGATCATGCCTTGCCGTGTCGGCTGTCAGGGACATCGGGCCGACCCTAAACCGCGACCTCATTGCGCTCTTTGACCTGGATCATCGTAACAAGACCACGCATCCGGCCCCGGAGACGATCAGGACTAGCCTAACCAAAGACGAGGGCCATGGCCCACGGGATGTAGACGGAGATCAGGATCACCGCGATCACGTTCAGCAAAATGCCGGCCTTGACCATCTGCATGATCGTTATGGCCCCGCTGCTGTAGACGATCGCGTTGGGCGGCGTCGCGACCGGCAGCATGAAGGCGCAACTCGCCGCGATGGCGACGGGCGCGGCGAGATCGAACGGGCTGACGGCAAACACCAGGGCCAGCGCGGCGGCGATCGGGATGAAGGTCGCCGATGTCGCGGTGTTGCTGGCGATCTCCGTCATGAAAATGACCGTGGTGACGAGGATGGCGACGACGATGATCATCGGCCAGGCGGCGAGATCCTCCATGCCGGCGCCGATCCAGCCTGCCAGCCCTGTTGCCTGGACCGCGTGCGCGAGCGACAGGCCGCCGCCGAACAGGATTAGAATGTCCCACGGCACGCGTTTGGCGGTCGGCCAGTCGAGCAGACGGCTTCCGTTGCCATGGCCCGCAGGCGTTACGAAAAGCAGGACCGCCGCGCCGATGGCGATCCCCGTATCGGTGAGGGCGGTGGTCCCCAGAAGATCGCCGATCAGTGGCCGGAAGATCCACAAGGCAGCCGTCAGGCCGCCAATGAGCGCGACACGGCGTTCGGCCGTGGTCATGCCACCGAGTTCGGCGTTGCGTTCGGCGATCATCTCGCGCGCGCCGACCAGTTCCTCCCGGGGCAGGCGGCAGATGACACGGCACAGCACAAACCATGTGATCACCAAAAGTGACACGCTAAGCGGCAAGGCGGCGACCATCCACTCGCCGAAGCCGACATGGATGCCGTAGACCTCGTCCATCATACCGGCGGCAAAGGCGTTGGGCACCGATCCGATCAGCGTGCCGACCCCGCCAACGCTGGCGGCGTAAGCCATGCCCAGCATCAGCGCCATCGAAAAACCGCGTCCGGTCGACGCACGGCCTTCTTCCATCAGGCGGATAACCGACAGCCCGATCGGCAGCATCATAAGCGTCGCCGCGACGTTCGACATCCACATGCTGAGGAACGCGGATACGGCCATGAAACCGCCGACCAGAAGGTCGGGCCGTCCCGGGAGCCGGCTCAGGATGGTCAAGGCCAGGCGGCGGTGAAGTCCCCATCGTTCGACCGCAAGGGCGATCAGGAAGCCGCCGAGAAACAGAAAGACAATGCGGTTGGCAAACGGCTCGGTCGCCTCGCTCACCGTGCCGGCGCCGACCAAGGGGATGATGACGATCGGCAAAAGCGACGTCGCCGGCAAGGGTACCGCCTCGGAAATCCACCATGTCGCCATCCAGCCGGCCAGGCCGGCAACCGACCAGGCGATCGGCGACAAACCGTCGGGCGGACCGACGACGAGCGTCGCGATAAACAGCAGGGGCCCAAGGGCCAAGCCGATCTTGCTGACGATGCCTGGTCTTGGCGATGGGGAATCGGGGGTATCGGTTTCCTGGGAACTCATCCGGGCAACGTGGACTGTGATCAGGCGGTGATCTTGACCTGTATCCGGCCGCCCTGCAAAGTCGCGCGGCGCCCACCCAGACACCATATGATGGGTTGGTGTCCGACAGGGATGCATGCACGGCTTTAGGGACGATGACCCATGTTCGATTCGCTAAGCGGCAGGCTTAACGACATTTTCGACCGCATGCGCCGGCGCGGCGCCCTGCGCGAGGACGATGTCGGCGCGGCGCTGCGCGAGGTGCGGGTGGCGCTGCTGGAGGCCGATGTCGCGCTGCCGGTGGTCAAGGAGTTCGTCGCCAAGGTCAAGGAGCAGGCGGTCGGCCAGGAGGTCCTGCGCGGCGTCAATCCGGGCCAGATGGTGGTCAAGATCGTCCATGACGAGCTGGTCGCCACGTTAGGGTCTGAGGCCAGCGAGCTCAACATGGCCGGCAATCCGCCGGTCGCGATCATGATGGTCGGCCTGCAGGGTTCCGGTAAGACGACCTCGACCGCGAAGATCGCCCGGCGCCTGCAGGAGCGCGACAAGAAACGTGTCCTGATGGCCTCGCTCGATACACGCCGCCCGGCGGCCCAGGAGCAGCTGAAGGTGCTGGGCGAGCAGGCCGGCGTCGTGACCTTGGAGATCGTGCCCGGTCAGGAGCCGGTTGCCATCGCCAAGCGCGCGATGGATCAGGGTGCGAAGGGCGGTTTCGACGTGGTCATGCTGGATACCGCCGGCCGCTTGCATGTCGACGACGAGTTAATGGCCGAGGCCGCCGCGGTCCGCGATGCGACCGGTCCCATCGAGAGCCTCCTGGTGGTCGACGCCATGACCGGCCAGGACGCGGTCAACGTGGCGCAGAGCTTCAAAGACACCGTCGGCGTGACCGGTATTGTCATGACCCGCGTCGACGGCGATGCACGTGGCGGTGCCGCGCTCAGCATGCGCCAGGTGACCGGCTGCCCGATCAAACTGATCGGCGTGGGCGAAAAGCTGAATGCCCTGGAAGCGTTCCATCCCGACCGTATCGCCGGCCGCATCCTGGGCATGGGCGATGTCGTCAGCCTGGTCGAGAAGGCCGCTGAGACAATCGAGCAGGACGAGGCGGAGCGCTTCCGCAAGAAGTTCGAGAAGGGCCAGAAGTTCGACCTGGAGGATATGGCGAGCCAGCTCAAGCAGCTGCGCAAGATGGGCGGCATGGACGGGTTGATGAGCCTGATGCCGGGCGTTGCCAAGGCCAAGAAACAGATGAAGGCGGCCAACATGGACGACAGCCTGCTGGCCCGTCAGGAAGCCATCCTGTCGTCGATGACGCCCAAGGAACGGCGCGATCCCCGCATCATCAACGCCTCGCGTAAGCGCCGTATCGCGACCGGCGCCGGCGTCGCGGTGCCGGACGTCAACAAGATCCTGAAGCAATATCAGGAAATGAACTCGATGATGAAAAAGGTCCGCAAGATGAGCAAGAAGGGCCAGTTGCCGGGCGGCCTTCCGGGCATGCCGGGCGGCGGCGAGATGCCCGCGGACCTGCCGGGCGCGATGCCCGATGGCCTCAAGCTGCCGCCAGGGTTCAAGTTTTAGCGCTTGAGCGGGCTCATGGATTTCTCGAAGGCCGGCGTCATCCTGAACACCGAGAACTACCAGGCGTGTGTGCGGTTCTATGGCGAGGTCCTGGAACTGCCGCTGCTCTATGAGATCGACCGGCCGGGCGAGCAGTTGACGTGCTTCGACATGGGCGGCGTCTATCTGATGGTCGAAACCGGCGGCGAGGCGCACCCCAGCGTCAAGCCGCTCGACCGCTGCCCGACCAAGTTCCGCTTCAATGTCGCGGATGTCGACGCGGTGAGCGCCCGTTTGCGCGGCAAGGGGGTCGCGATCGAGGTGCTGCATCACGACTGGGGCACAACCGCCGAGTTCGCCGATCCCGACGGCAACCGCTGCGCGCTCCGCTCTGATGCCGGGTTCGGCGAATGACTGGCGGCAAGGCCCGCCCCATCGAAAGCTTGCGATTCTCCCACTTCGGCATTATGTAGCCGCTCCGGTTTCCAGATTTGTTGAGCAGTTTCTCAGGCGGCATGCCGGGATCGCAGCCGATGTCGGCAGTTTTCGCTTGAGAAACAAGAGGATAGACGACGTATGGCCTTGAAGATTCGCCTTTCGCGCGGTGGCGCCAAGAAACGCCCGATGTACCGAATCGTGGTCGCCGATTCCCGGCGCGCCCGTGACGGCCGCTTTATCGAGAGGCTCGGCCTCTATCAGCCGCTGCTGGACAAGGACGATCCTGAGCGCCTGACCATGGATACGGACCGTATCAAGTACTGGTTGGACAGGGGCGCCACACCGACCGACCGGGTCGCGATCTTCCTGGGTTCGGCCGACATCATCCCGATGCGGGAACGCACCAAGGGCTCGGGCAAGCAGAAGATCCGCGAGGAAGAGGCCGCCAAGGCCGCTGCGGAGGCCGAAGCCGAGGCCAAGGCCGCCGCCGAGGCGGAAGCGGCCGCGGCTGCGGAAGCCAGCGAGGAGGCTGCCGAGGCGCCTGCTGAAGAAGCGCCCGCCGAGGCGGAAGAAGCGCCGGCCGAGGAGGCACCTGCGGAGGAGCCCGCCGAGGATGGCGAGGAGAAGCCGGCCGGCTGAACCCCGGGCGCCGTCCGGTGACGGCGCCGGCGAATGGGTCTGCATGGCGGTCATCGGCGCGCCCAAGGGTGTCCGCGGCGCCCTCAAGATCACCTGTTTCAGCGACGAGCCCGACAATGTCGTGGCCTATGGCCCGCTCTCGGTCGGGCCGGGCGAGCGCACGCTGACGTTGCGCCTGCTGGAACGCCTTAAGAACAACCAGATCGTTGTCGCCATCGAGGGCGTCGAGGACCGCGATACGGCCGCCGCGCTGACCGGCACCAGGCTCTATCTGCGCCGCACTGACCTGCCGGAACCCGACGACGACGAGTTCTATTTCCACGACCTGATCGGCCTGGCGGTCCAACACGTCGACGGCCATGCGCTGGGCCGGGTCACCGCGGTCCATGACCACGGTGCCGGCGCCTTTCTGGAGGTCCTGCCGGACGGTGCCAACAATACCGTGATCATCCCCTTTACCCGCGAGGCTGTGCCGCAGGTCGATCTGGAGGGCGGCAAACTGATCGCCGACCCGCCCGCCGGTTTGATGGACGATGGCTGAGAACCCGCAGAAAACCTGGGCCGCGACCGTGCTGACCCTGTTTCCGGAGATGTTTCCGGGCCCGCTCGGCGCCTCGCTGCCGGGCAAGGCGCTGGAATCCGGTCTGTGGGCACTGGAAACGGTAGACATTCGCGATTTTGCGCGTAATAAACACCGCTCTGTTGACGACAGCCCCTTCGGCGGCGGGCCTGGCATGGTGATGCGGCCCTACGTTTTGGCCGCGGCGATCGATGCCACGGCCGGCGAGGGGGGGGACGAAGCGCTGATCTACCTGACCCCGCGCGGTGCGCCACTGACGCAAGCGCGGGTTAAGGAACTGTCCCGGCTTCGCCGTCTCACCATCGTCTGTGGCCGTTTCGAGGGCGTGGACGAGCGGGT
This sequence comes from Alphaproteobacteria bacterium, assembly GCA_028277285.1. Classification (GTDB taxonomy): domain Bacteria; phylum Pseudomonadota; class Alphaproteobacteria; order SP197; family SP197; genus JANQGO01. The sequence continues at coordinate 7,732 of JANQGO010000138.1, forward strand.
GATCGAGGCGCGGGAGATGGAGGAGATCTCGATTGGCGACTTCGTGCTGTCGGGCGGAGAACCGGCGGCTATCGCCTTGATCGATGCCTGTGTGCGTTTGCTGCCAGGCGTCGTCGGTGCGCCGCAAGGATTGGACGAGGAGAGTTTCGAAGGCGGATTGCTGGAGTATCCGCACTATACGCGGCCCAACCCTTGGGAAGGGCGCGATGTGCCGGAGGTTCTGCTGTCGGGTCACCATGAGAAGGTCCGCCAGTGGCGCCAGCAGGAAGCCGAGAAGATCACGCGCCGGCGCCGACCGGATCTATGGCGACGCTATAGGCGCGATCACGACACCTGATAGGAAACATGCCGGCAGGCCGCGGCTGGAGGAAATGAGATGAACGTTGTCGAAACGATCGAGCAGCAGCAGATCGACAAACTGACCGCCGAAAAGGCGATCCCCGACTTCGCGCCCGGCGATACGGTTCGCGTGGCATTGCGCGTCATCGAAGGCACGCGCGAGCGCGTGCAGAACTACGAGGGCGTGTGCATCGCGCGCAAGAACCGCGGCCTGAACTCCTCGTTCACGGTGCGCAAGATCTCCAACGGCGAAGGCGTCGAGCAGGTCTTTCCGCTCTATTCGCCGCGTATCGCCGGTATCCAGGTCGTGCGCCGTGGCGATGTGCGCCGCGCCAAGCTCTATTACCTTCGCGGACGTACCGGCAAGGCGGCCCGTATCGCGGAGAAGCGTGAGGACCGTTCAAAAAAGACCGAGAACGGCGCCTGACATCTGCGCCGGGTGCGGCCGGCGACACCGTCGGTCGCCAACAAAAACGACGGAGTTGATCAGACACCATGACCAAACCGCGTACGCTGTTTGACAAGATCTGGGACGATCACGTCGTCGCCCATAACGACGACGGTACGCCAATCATCTATATCGACCGTCACCTCGTGCACGAGGTGACCAGCCCGCAGGCTTTCGAAGGCCTGCGCAACCATGGCCGCACGGTCAGACGCCCGGCGGCCACGCTCGCCGTCGCCGACCACAACGTGCCGACCCACGACCGCAAGCTCGGCATCGACGATGAGGAATCGCGCATTCAGGTCGAGACGCTGACCATGAATTGCGACGAGTTCGGCGTTGAACTCTTCGGCATGAACGATCCGCGCCAGGGCATCGTGCACATCATCGGGCCCGAGCAGGGTTTCATTCAGCCGGGCATGACCGTCGTGTGCGGCGACAGCCATACCTCGACCCACGGCGCGTTCGGCGCGCTCGCCTTTGGTATCGGCACCAGCGAGGTCGAGCATGTGCTGGCGACCCAGACCATGGTCGAGGACAAGCCGAAGAACATGCTGATCAAGGTCGATGGCGAGGTACCGGTCGGCGTGACCGCCAAGGACGTGGTGCTCGCCATCATCGGCGCAATCGGCACCGCCGGCGGCACCGGCCATGTCGTTGAGTTCGCGGGCTCGGTCATACGTGGCCTGACCATGGAAGGCCGCATGACGGTTTGCAACATGACCATCGAAGGCGGCGCGCGCGCCGGCCTGATCGCGCCCGACGACACGACAATCGACTATGTGAAGGGCCGGCCCATGGCGCCGACTGGCGACCATTGGGACCAGGCCGTCGCCTATTGGCGCTCGCTGCCCAGCGACGAGGGCGCGCATTTCGATAAGGAGGTCTTTCTGGACGCCGCCGAGATCGAACCGCAGGTCACATGGGGGACGAGCCCGGAGAATGTGCTGCCGATCTCCAGCCACGTGCCCGATCCCGCCGACTGCGCCGAGGACCATCACCGTGACGCCATGGTGCGTTCGCTGAACTACATGGACCTGAAGCCCGGCACGCCGCTCGACGGCATCGCCATCGATCGCGTCTTCATCGGCAGCTGCACCAACGGCCGTATCGAGGACCTGCGCGCCGTCGCCGCGGTCGCCAAGGGCCGCAAGGTCGCCGGCAACGTCAACGCCATGGTGGTGCCGGGATCCGGTCTGGTGAAGCAGCAGGCCGAGGAAGAGGGCATCGCGCAGGTTCTGGTCGACGCCGGTTTCGACTGGCGCGAGCCCGGCTGCTCCATGTGTCTGGCGATGAACGCCGACAAGCTGGAGCCCGGTGAACGCTGCGCCTCGACGTCCAACCGCAACTTCGAAGGCCGTCAGGGCCGCGGCGGGCGCACCCACCTGGTCAGCCC
>JANQGO010000248.1 GCA_028277285.1 Alphaproteobacteria bacterium
CACCTTCGTCGTCGCGTATGGCCTGCCCCTGCCCGAGCAGGTGGCGCAGCGCGAGCGCATTCTGGACGCGGTAACCGACGGGTTTGCGCCGGAGAACGCGCTGCGAACGCGTTAGCTTACCCCGCGACCAGCGGGAAGGTGACGGCGAGTGCCCAGGCCAGGATCAGGCCAAGCGCGATGCCGGGTGCGCTTGCCCGGCCCGTGCGGCGCCCGACCCAGCGGCCCATCAGCCCGAACACGACAAAGAACAGGATGATGACGGGCAGCGCGATGATCAAGAAGAAGAGCCTTTCGAAGTCGAGCGCGACGGCCAGGCCAAGCGAACCGAAAAAGGCGAACCGGGCGGCGAGGCGCCGCCACAGCCGCGCGTAACCGGCCTCGGTCAGCATGCTGTCGGCGACCATGAACGGCACGGCGCCGAGCGCGATGACAAGAACCAGCACGATGCGGCCGGCATGCGGCACGAAGCTGGCGGCGTAGCGGTCGAGCGCCAGGCCGAAGACGCCGAGCCCGAATGCGAGCAGCGCGATGGTCGCCAGCCACGCGAAGCCGCCCAGGCGCACGCCCGCCCACGCGAGAATGCCGAGCGCGATCAGGCCATAGATCAGCAGGTGCAGCATCAGGTAGTCGGCGACCAGCACCGGCAGAATGGTGAGCTCGATCGGGTAGAGGATGAGCGGTGTCAGGAGTGCCGGTACCAGGATCGCGGCCAGGAACGTTCTGGCCGACGGTGTCGGGGGCCGGCCGTCTCCTTTCGGCAGAAGGGCCGAAAGCGGCCAGGCCAGCACAACGATCGCGACGAGCAGCAGCGCGATCCAGCCGCCGGTCGCGGCGACGTCGCCGGTGCTCTGGCGGCCGAAGGCGGCATCGATCCAGGCCAGCGCCTCGCGCAAGGATGTCGCGCTATAGAGAACGCCGACATGTTCCACCATGGGCGACACGGCGGCGCGGCGCGTCACGCCGTTGCCGGCCACCGTGTCGCCCTCCTTTGCTTCCGGATCGACGAGGCGCAGCGCATCGATCGCCACTTCGCGCAGTCCGGGCTCCCATTCGCCGGTGATCACGAGCAGACGGTCCGGCACCTCATCGCTGATCGCTTCGGAATACATGGAGACCGCGACGGTGGCGGCGACGCGCGGGTCGGCGATGGTCTGGCGAATGACGATGTCGGACGCCATGGAATGGCCCACCAGAGCGACGTCCGCCTGGACCCCGTCAAGCGCCAGGGCCGCATCGATCACGGCGGCGGTCTGTTCCAGCAGCCGCATCGTCGTGCCTTCGATACGGGTGATGTCGCCGGTCATCGGCGCCGGATGTTGCCCGTGACCCAGAAAGTCGAAACTGACCGCGGTGTAGCCGGCCCTGGCCAGGGTCAGCGCGAAGGCCTCCATCATCTGGCGCGAGCCGGCGAAACCATGGGCGATGACGACGACGGGACCGGTCGCGTCGGGCATGCGGTAGATGCTGGCGGGCGTGTCGCCGACCTCGATCGACGTGATCTCGATGCCGGAACGCGCGCGCTCCAGCTGCCACACGGCGAGGATCGCGAGCGCCGCGGCGACGACGGCGGTGATGCGTTGGATCGGCGACACGTGCTGACCTAGGCCATGGCAATAGCGTCTGATGTCACCATACGCCGGTCAGGACGCCATGGATGATGATCGCGTGTCGCCGGCGCCGTCGGATGGTGTCGAGCGTCAAACCGCGGCCGAGTGCCGCGTCGTGCCGTGCTGGCGATAGCTGTCGAAAGCGGCAGCGGCAATGCGGACCAGCGGCAGCCCGGCCTCGGTCATGCGGACGCAGCCGTTATCCAACACCAGCAGACCGTCATCGGCCATCTCGCCGAGGTCCGTCATCGCTTCGGTGCACCAGTCGGCGGGCTGGCCGAAACGGTGCGCGGCGGCGATCGTGTCGACACTGTTGTCGCACATCAGCCGCTCGATCACATGGGCGCGCAGCTTGTCGTCGGCGGTAAGCGCGTGGCCTTTGGCGATCGGCAGGTCGCCGTCGAGGACCGCCCGCGCCCACGCGCCGGTCTCCGCGATGTTCTGCACGTAACCGTCGGGCGTGCGCCCGATTGACGTGGCGCCCAGGCCGATCAACGTTTCCGCCTGATCGGTGGTGTAGCCCTGGAAGTTGCGGCGCAGCGTTCCTTGCGCCGCGGCAATGGCGAGCGGATCGCCGTCATGGGCGAAGTGGTCGAGGCCGATCGCGCGGTAGCCCGACGCGGCCAGCGCCTGCGCCGCCGCTTCCGCCTGGGCCAGCCGTTCCTCAGGTCCGGGCAGGACGTCTTCGTCGATCAGGCGTTGTTTCTTCGCCATCCACGGCACATGCGCGTATCCGAACAGCGCGATCCGGTCGGGCTCGAGCGCAAGGCAATGCTCGATGGTCTGCACCAGCGACTCGACGGTTTGATGGGGCAGGCCATAGATGAGATCGAAGTTGATCGCATGAACGCCGGCGGCGCGCAGGCCGTTGACGGCGGCCGCGACCATATCGACCGGTTGGATGCGATTGATCGCCGCCTGCACCTTGTCGTCGAATTCCTGCACGCCGAAGCTGGCGCGGCTGAAACCCAGCGCGCCGATCCGTTCGATCATCGCCTGAGACAGCGTGCGCGGATCGCCTTCGATGGCGAGTTCGGCGTCCGGCGTTATGTCGAACCGGTCACGCAGCGTCTCCATGACGACCGCAAGGTCGTTGGGCTCCAGGGCCGTCGGCGTGCCGCCGCCCCAATGCAGATGAGAGACCTTGAGCCGGCCGGGCAACGCATCGCAGACCAGCGCCACTTCCTGCAGCAGCGTCTCGACATAGTCGGCGACCGGCTCGCGGCGCGTGACCAGTTTCATGTTGCAGCCGCAATACCAGCAGAGCTGCCGGCAGAACGGCACGTGGAGATAGAGCGAGACGGGCTCGTCAAGATCGAGCGCGCCCAGCCAGCGGCGGTAACTGGCGGCCGGAAACCCCTTCTGGAAATGCGGTACCGGCGGATAGCTGGTGTAGCGCGGCACCGTCGACGTGGCGTACTTCTGCAGAATGGTGTCCCTGGCCATGGCGTTACTTGGCTCCGTGTCGCTGGCCGTCGAGATCGACAATGAACCGGCATCGTGGTGCGCCGTCCCGACAGCATTGTGTATGCGTTACCGCGACGGTCTTGGCAACGAGTTCGCTGAACAGGCGCTCGAAAACCGCCACATGCCAGACGCAGCCGGGCATGGCCAGGGGATTGGCGTCAATCTCCAGGATGCTCGGCGAACCCGGCCGGTAGCTGAAGTGGCCGGAACCGGCGAAGGTCCAGGCGCTGCGTGCGATGGCGCGCAGCAGGAGCCGGGCGGCAAAACGCGGCGGCAGGGCCTTCAGCACGGCTTGGGCCGGCCCAGGTATGCGGTGCGCCAGAATGTAGTTGCCCGTACGCCGGCCGGCCTCGGCGGCGAGCGACCGGGCGTCCGCCGCGGGCAACAGATCGAACAGCGCGCCATTCAGAGCGGCGACATGGTGCTGATCGACCATGTCCTGCGGCGGATCGGCGAGCATGTGCTGCAGTCCGGCCCCGGCAAACACACGCTGCGCCGCCTCCTCACCCAACCGGTCGCGAAGCGCGGCGCCAAGCTGGATGATCGCGTTGGGGCCGACCCGATGGGCCGCGACGGCGTGGTCCGATACCAGGCCCGCGGGCGCGGTCAGTGGCAGGGCCGACGTCATGAGGTCCAGCCGCTACGCCGCCGATGCCGGATGCTTTTCGGTGACGTCCGCCATCTGCTGATCGCTGCCGCCACACGCCTTGACCGCTGCCGATGCCGGATGGTCTTCGGTGGCATCCGCCATCTGCTGGTCGCCGCCGCCACACGCCTTGGCCGCCGCTGCTGACGCGATTGCGGCTTTGGCCGCGCGCGCCTTGGACGCGCGGTCGGCGGCGGACTCCCAATCGTCGAGCTGGGCCGGCGCGATGCGGCGCGTGCGGTCGAAGTTGAAGTTGACCGAGCCCTTCGACTGCGGCCCCCAGTAGTTGACCTTGCCGAGGTCGTAGAACTTCCGCTGGAAGCCGGCCTTAAGGAACGCCTTCAGGCAGCCCAGCAGATAGCGCCGGCGAAAGCCGGTGCCGCGCCAGGGATAGTGGAAGAACGCCTTGCGCATATAGAAGCGGCGGTAGTTGTTCATGACCCGGTCGAGCAGTTCGCCGCGCTCCATCGCCTCCGGTTTCATGATCGGGGTCACGAAGTTGTACTTGGAGAAGTCGAAGACCTCGACCTTGTCGCCCAGGTCCTGGAACAGCGCCGAGAACGGCCAGGGCGTGTACATCGCCCAGTTGGCGAGATCCGGATCCCAGGAACGCGCCATCTGGTAGGTCTCTTCCAGCGTCTCGGCGGTCTCGTTCTCCAGGCCGACGATGAACTGCGCCTCGATGAAGATGTCGGCGTTGCGCAGCATCTCGATGGCGCGGCGGTTATCCTCGATCTTCGTTTCCTTGTTGAAGCGATCGAGGCGCAACTGCGCGGCCGCTTCCGTGCCCAGGCTGACATGCACCAGACCGGCCTTGCGGTAGAGCGGCAGCAGTTTCTCGTCGCGCAGAATGTCGGTGACGCGGGTGTTGATGCCCCACTTGATCTTGTCGGGCAGGCCGCGCGCGATGAGTTCCTCGCAGAAGGCGATGAACTTCTTGCGGTTGATGGTCGGTTCCTCGTCGGCCAGGATGAAAAAGCCGACGCCGTGGTCGTTAACCAGCCGCTCGATCTCGTCGACGACCTTCTTGGGGTCGCGCACGCGGTAGTCGCGCCAGAACTTCCACTGGGAGCAGAACGAGCAAGTGAACGGACAGCCGCGCGCCATGTTCGGGATGGCGACGCGCACGCCGAGCGGCACGTAGATGTACTTCTCCCACTCCAGCAGGGTCCAGTCGGGGTCGATGCCGTCCAGGTTCTTGACCGTGGGCGCGGCCTTGGTGGCGACGATCTGCTCGCCGTCGCGATAGGCCAGGCCGTCGATCGCGGCGCGGTCGGCGGGCCAGCGTCCTTCGTCGATCGCGGTGATCAGGTTGATGAAGATCTCCTCGCCTTCACCACGCACGATGACGTCGATCCAGGGCGCTTCGGACAGCACCTGCTGGTACATGAAGGTCGCGTGGATGCCGCCCAGCACCCGAACGGCGTCAGGGCAGACGTCCTTGGCGATCTCCAGGACACGCTCGGCCTTGTAGATCGACGGCGTGATGGCCGTGCAGCCGACGACGTCTGGCGCCAGGTCCGACAGGCGCTGGCCGATCTGTTCGTCGGACAGATCGTTGGTCATGGCGTCGATGAAGTGGATGTCGTCGTAGCCGGCCGATCGAAGCGATCCCGCCAGGTAGGCGGCCCAGGCTGGCGGCCAGCTTCCGGCGATTTCGGCGCCACCGGAGTGATAGTTCGGGTGTATCAGGACAACACGCATCGACAGGGCTCCCCCTAAGTGTCAATGATTATTGACAATCTAACATGTCAACTTTGCTTGATACTACCGTAAAGTGACGGCCGGACGCAAAAAATGAACGCCAGGTTGCTCGGATAGATTGAGCTGGTGTTCACCATGGCGTCAGATGCCGCAAACCCGCGCTTATGGGTGTCATCTGGGTTCCACAGACCGAAGCGTCTGGTCTAGAGTACACGCGGCCTTGGGTGGGCAGGATGGGTTCGTGTCACGGATCCGTGAGCGTCAGATTCCTGTCGCAGCGGCGTTCCACAAAAAGGCCACTGTGACGGATTAGTGGTGATCAGGGAGTGAACGGTTTTCGTATGAGTTACTCCTTGGCGTCGCACTTGTTTGTCGATGCTTGGTCTGCTGGTAACGCCACGGACCAGGTTTTTTTCGTGTCCTTTTGTGATGGAGTTTTTCGATGAGAGTCCCGGCCATATCTGGTGTTCTGAGTTTGCTGTTAGCGGCCATGTCGACCGGACCCGCCTTGGCGGGTGACGCGGCGCAGGGCGAGAAGGTGTTCAACCGCTGCAAGATCTGCCACACGATCGACGAGGGCGGTGCCCCCAAACAGGGGCCAAACCTGTTTGGCGTCTATGGCCGAAGCGCGGGCGCGGCGGAACCCGGCACGCTCGACTCCGGCAAACTCCAGGAAACCGACATCGTCTGGGACGAGGTCACGCTGACCGAATGGCTGGCCGCGCCGTCCACCATGGTGCCCGGCGTGAAGATGACATTTCGCCTGACCAAGGAAGACGACATCGCCAACATCATCGCCTACCTGAAAGCAAACAGTCCCGACGCGCAGTAAGAACGCCGTGTTCGGCACAATCGAACACGTCGTCTAACAGACGGTCCGTGGCTGGTGACCATGTTGACCTGAACCAGGTCGGCTGGGCGGCGGGCTTGCCGTAGGGCAGGCCGCCGCGGTCCGGCGCGTGATCGAAACCGGGCGCCATGGACGGCTCTGCCAACCGCAGGTCCCGCGCGATGGGTTCGGGGTCGGCTCACCTCGCCGCCGCCGGGCGCTGCCGGGCGCTGCCGAATAGTCTTGCGTTCACCCCCGCTCCCATAGGCAGCACCATTCCAAACCTGTCTGTCTGGGCACCGGGTTAGGCCAACCAGACCGGCCGATCCGCGCCTCCCTCTCCTTGCGATCACAATCGCCGCGAAGCCCGTCCCGTGTTGCCGGACGCGTGCCGGAGGTTGTGTTGTCAAGGCGCCTGGACATCACACGTTGTCGTAAAGCCGGGTCGATGTGGTACGATGTCCGTCCTACGTGCATCTCAAAAAACAACCGGGAGACAAAAAGCACGGGCAGCAGAGGGAGGAAAAAAGGTGCAGATCAAGGATCGCCTGGCGGCAAGTCCGAAACCGGAGCCGTTCACCGTAAAGGCCACGCAGATGGTGTCCGAGGCGGTGGAGAAGATGGCCGAGTTCAACTATGGCTCGGCGATCGTCATCGATGACGATCAAAAGGTCATCGGCATCATTACCGAGCGGGACATCGTGAAGCGTCTGGTCAAGCCGGGCCTTGTCGCCGCCAACACGCCGATCTCATCCATCATGACGGAAGGCCCGCGCGTTGCGCGCGAGGACGATGAGATCGAGGACTGGATGCAGGTCATGTCCCGGGACAGATTTCGCCGCATTCCCGTCGTCGACGGTTCGGACAAAATCAAAGCAATTCTCACGCAGACAGACATGGTGGCTTACTCGTGGCCGGTCCTGATGCGCCAAGCAACCGAGATTGCCGAGAGGGACGCGCGGCGCAACTATGTCTACCTGCTGATCGGCGGCGCCGCCTTGATCTACGCAATCGCCATGGTCGTCGTCTTTCACTCGATCTAGGCGCCGTTGTCCGATGTTGGGTCGGACGCGCCGGTCGATCGCCGGTTAAGACCTGGTGGATAGGAACGTGTCGGCCGGCGGGCGGTGACCGCCGCCACGCGACAATGCGCATGTGGCCAGAATGTCGCGCCAAGAAGGGGTCGGCAGATAAAGAAGAGCGTCCGAACTCTTCTGGTAGTTCGGACGCTCACAATGCGTTTTGTGGGGGTTAGTTTGTCTAACCACGTTGACTATGTTCTCTGACACCGGCGCTGTCAACAAACAACTGACACTTTCCCGCCCGAGCGCTAGCATCGCGCGCGAGAGCGGCAGCAAGTTGGGCGAAACACGTGGCCGGACAGATCGAACCAGACAACCAGCGCTATGCTTCCCGGCGCGCGGCTGTGGTACGGTGGCAAAACCAAGGGCTTCAGACCAGGCGGAGCGTCAGGCTCCAAGGGCGGACCTCATGTGACGGGATCCCCAACTGGTTGTCGGGGGCAAGCAACGCATGAGTTTGATGTACCCGTTTTCGGCGATCGTCGGTCAGGATGAGATGAAGACGGCGATCCTGGCGACCGCGATCGATCCGACCATCGGCGGCGTTTTGGTGTTCGGCGACCGCGGGACCGGCAAGTCGACGGCCATTCGCGCGCTGGCCGCACTGCTGCCGAAGATGCGTGTCGTCGCAGCCTGCCCCTATAACCGCGACCCCGACCGCGAAGCGCCGCCATGCGCGACCCGGTGCGAGTCATGCAATGGTCCCGCCGCCGCCAAGATCAGGAAGGCGGAGATCCCGGTGGTCGATTTGCCCCTGGGCGCGACGGAAGATCGCGTGGTCGGCGCGCTTGATCTGGAGCGCGCGTTGGGCGAGGGCGTCAAGGCGTTCGAGCCCGGCCTGTTGGCGCGGGCGCATCGCGGCTTTTTGTACGTCGACGAGGTCAACCTGCTGGAAGATCACCTGGTGGACTTGCTGCTCGACGTCGCGGCGTCCGGCGAGAACGTGGTCGAGCGGGAAGGCGTCAGTGTGCGTCACCCCGCGCGTTTTGTTTTGGTCGGCAGCGGCAACCCGGAGGAGGGCGAGCTTAGGCCGCAGCTGCTCGACCGGTTCGGTTTGTCGGTCGAGGTCAGGACGCCGGAGGATCTGTCGACCCGGGTCGAGGTCGTGCGCCGCCGCGATGCGTTTGAACGTGACCCCGCCGATTTTGTCGCGCGGTGGAAACGCAAGGAAGGGCGCCTGCGACGCCAGATCGTCGGTGCCAAAGAACGCTTGGACGGCGTCGACGTGCCCGATGCCATGTTGGAGCTGGCGGCGATGCTGTGCATCAAGCTCGGCACCGACGGCCTGCGAGGCGAGCTGACCCTGGTTCGCGCGGCGCGCGCGCTGGCGAGCCTTGAGGGCGATGAGGCCGTCGACAAGTCCCATCTGCGGCGGATCGCGCCATCCGCCTTGCGGCATCGTCTGCGGCGCGATCCGCTGGACGATTCCGGCTCGACCGTGCGTGTCGAGCGTGTCCTGGACGACGTCATCGGGTCATGAGCTTGCCCGCCGGTGCGTTCGGATCGTTTGGGGGGCAGGCGGCCGTTATCGAACCGGATGACACGCCGTGGTCGATCGCCAGCCGGGCCGCCGCGCTGCTGGCGGTCGATCCCGTACGGTTGGGCGGCGCGGTCATCCGCGCGCAGCCCGGACCGGTCCGGGACGCCTGGTTGTCGGCGTTCCGCGATCTTCTGCCACCCGACGCGCCGTGGCGGCGCATCCCCCTGCACGTCGCCGATGCACGCCTGCTTGGCGGTCTCGATCTTGCCGCGACGTTGAGCGCCGGCCGTCCGGTCGCGGAGCGGGGCATCCTTGCCGAAAGCGACGGCGGTGTCGTGCTGTTGCCCATGGCCGAACGGATTTCGCCGTCGGCGGCCGCGCGCATCACGGCAGTCATGGACAGCGGCGAGGTGAAGCTTGAACGCGACGGTTTGGGCCATCGCCAGCGCACGGCGTTTGGCGTCATTGCTCTCGATGAAGGAATCGCCGACGACGAACTGCCGCCGACCGGCCTGGTGGAGCGTCTGGCCTTCTGGATCGACCTGACCGGTGTCGACCCCAGGGATCCGTGCATGCCGGTTTTTGCCCCCTTCGACCTTCATGCTGTCAGAGCTGACGTCGCGCGGGTCACGGGGGACGACGAGGTTCTTTCGGCGCTGTGCGCCGCGGCATCGGCGCTTGGCATCCGGTCGGGCCGCGCACCGTTCCTGGCGCTTTGGGCAGCCAAGATCAACGCTGCGCTGGAGGGCCGCGACGCTGTCGCGCAAGCCGATGCGGCGGTCGCCACCGCCCTGGTTCTGGCGCCGCGCGCGACCCAGCTGCCGGTACTGGAACCGCAGCAAGACGAGCAGGAGGAGCCTGAGGACAAAGACGAGCCGCCCGAAGAGGCGCCGGACGATGACCGTGACGATGAGGCGGCAGGCGACGAGTCGTTCGACGATATCGTCCTGTCGGCCGCCAAGGCATCGATGCCGGCCGGCCTGCTCGCCCGCTTGAAGGCGGGCGACATGGGGCGCACCAAAGGGTCCAGCGCGGGCCGGGCCGGTGCCAAACCTCGCTCGCGCCTGCGCGGCCGGCCGGTCGGTTCGCGTCCCGGCGACCTGCG
>JANQGO010000274.1 GCA_028277285.1 Alphaproteobacteria bacterium
AAGGTGATGGTCTTCACCGGCGCCTACCATGGCGGAGTCTTTATCTTCGGCCATGGCGGATCGCCCCTGACCGCGCCGTTCGACTATGTCGTCGCGCCGTTCAACGACACCGAAGCGACCGTCGCGCTGATCGACGAGCACGCCAAGGATCTCGGCTGCGTCATCATCGAGCCGATGCAGGGCGGCGCAGGCTGCATTCCGGCCGATCCGTCTTTCCTGCAGGCGATTCGCGACGCGACGGAACGCCACGGCGTGATCCTGATCTTCGACGAGGTCGTGACGTCGCGCCTGTCGGGCGGCGGCCTGCACGGCAAGCTCGGCATCACGCCGGACATGATCGCGCTGGGCAAGTACATCGGCGGCGGCGCGACGTTCGGTGCTTTCGGCGGGCGGCGCGACATCATGAAACACTACGATCCACACGAACCCAACGCCTTCGCCCACGCCGGCACCTTCAACAACAACGTCATCACCCACGCGGCCGGTGCGACGGCAATGACCCAGATCTATACGCCAGAGGTGGCCGAGAGTTTCAACGCCGACGGCGACGCCATGCGCGATGCGCTCAACGCCGTGATCGACAAGCACGGATTGCCGATGATCACCACCGGCCTGGGTACCGCCATGAAGATCCATTCATGCGCCGGACCGATCCGCGAGGAACACGACGCAGACCGCGGCTCGCCGTCGAAGGACAAGCTGATCTACTACGATATGCTGGCGCGCGGACAGCGCATGACGTGGCGCAACTCCATGCTGTTAAGCCTGCCGCTAACCCAGGAAGACCGCGACGGTTTCGTCGACGCCTTCGATGACGTGCTGGGCGCCCGCGCCCACCTGCTCGCGATCGAGTAACCGGCGACTTCATCGCGGCCCGGCCACCGGGCCGGGGCCCAAGAACACAGTCCGTGGCCCGTTGGCACCGGACGGTGCGACTGATCATGGCTCGGTGTTCTTGGGTCCCGGATCAAGTCCGGGACGCGATGTCTTCGTAAGGGGTGGCTTAAGAACGTTCTCTAAGTTTCGGCGGTTTTGATGGCGCCGCCGATGTCACCGGATGCCAGTTCGGCGGCGTCGAAGTCGGGGTTGGCTTCCGGGATTTCCAGATGCAGATCGATCGTGTGGTCGAGCGCCAGATGGCCCCCTGCCAAGGTAAAGTCGGTCATATGGCCGCCGCATGAGCGGGCATCGTCGATGAAGTGCAGGTGGTAGCCCGGCACGTTGATGCCGACCGTGTAGTCCGGCAGGCGGAAGCCGAGAAGCGTGCCCGAGATGTCCTCGTACTCGAACACCGGCTGGGTTTTCACGGCATCGACCAGCGTCGGATAGGGGCGCTCCTGACGGCGCACCGTCCGCACCTTCATGTGGGAGAAACGGCCATCCAGACGGATGGCGTAGAACCCGTTCTTCTTCGGCGCGAGGTCGTCGAGCAAAGCCTCGAACGCCGGCCGGTCCAGGGGCCCGCTGACATCCTGTTCATGCTCGGCTTCGAAAAACATGACGGTGGCCCAGGGCGTCTTCCAATCGGCGGCGACCGCATGGGCCTTGCCGTCATCGCGCAGGGCGTAGAAATCGCCGTCGATCAGGATCATCTCGCCGTCAAGGGCATTGAAGGTGCCGAGGCCGAAATCGCCGTGTTCGGCGAGCTCGCCGAAGGTCAGGTCGCCGTCGAAGACGCCTTGCAGCAGCGCGGAGATGGTCGAGGACTGGAAGAACTCATGCGCCGCCTGATGATCGTCATGCAGGCCGCGCGCGCCATCGTGATGGGCATGAAGCGCCCGCAGATAGGTGACCTCGGTATCCTGCTTGCCGGTCGGATCCATGGATCTGTCTAAGCCTCGTAGACGACCTCGCCACCGACGATGGTGGCGGTCACCTGGACATTCTTAAGGTCCAGGCTGTCGATGGTCCAGGGATCGCGGTCCAGCACGGCAAAGTCGGCGAGTTTGCCGATCTCGATCGAGCCCTTCAGATCCTCCTCGAAGCCGGTCCAGGCGCCCAGGGTCGTATAGGTGCGCAGCGCTTCGGTCACCGTGATCGCCTGGCTCTTGCCGAGCGGCCCGCCCGAGTCGGAGCGCCGGTTGACCAGGCTGTCGAAGACCGGCCACGGGTTGGTCGAGCAGATATTGGCGTCCGAGTGGCCGGGCGCCGGCACGCCGGCGTCGATCAGACTGCGGTGGGGCCACATGTCCTCCATCGCCGGCTCGCCGCGATTGTTGCGGTAGGCGTCGCCCAGGTCGTACATGAAGCCGGTAGCCGAGCTGTCGGTCACGTCGAGTTCCTTGAGACGTTTGATCAAGGGCGGCGTGACATAGCAGCAGTGCTCGACCCGGCTGCGATGATCGTCTTTCGGGTGGGCCTTGAGGGCGGCCTCGATGGCGTCGAGCGCAAAGTCGATGCCGCGGTCGCCAACGCCTTCGACACAAACGCGCAGACCTGCGCCGTGGCAGCGCACCACCTTTTCCCGGAGATCGTCGGCGTCATAGAGCAGCATGCCGGTGTTGGGCACGGGCTCGCCGGGCACGGCCTCGCCGACATAGGGTTCGTAATAGGCGGCGGTGCGGCCGCTGGTCGAACAGTCCGGACACCACTCGATACCGACGACGCGCAGCCATTCGTCGCCGAAGCCGGTGCGGATGCCGGCCTTCAGCACGTCCTCGGTCATCCGATCGTCGTCGCCGTTGACGATGATGCCGACGCGCATGGCGAGCTCGTCGACCTCCAGCAGGTTCATGTACGCCTCGACCCCGCGCGGCTTGGTCAGGCTGTTGTGCATGGAGGTCACGCCGTTGCGCAGATAGAGCCCGAAGACATGCTTCAGGCCGGTGGCGTACTGCTCGACCGTATAGGCCTCGTTCATCTTCAGGACCATCTGGCGCGCGGCGGCCTCGCGCAGCAGGCCGGTCATCCGCCCGTTCTCGTCGCGGTCGTAGCGGCCATGCGGCGGATCGGCGGCATCGTCGGGGATATCGAAGACACGCAGCATGGCGGTGTTGACGACCGCGATATGGCCGTCGGTGCGGCCGATATAGACCGGTTTGCCGTGGGCGACCGCATCGAGCTGGTCGAGCGTCGGGTAGCCGCCACACTTCCGGTCGTCATAACCGAAGGCGCGGAACCAGTCGCCGTCCGCCATGGTCGCGGTCTTCTCCTCGACCAGCTTGAGCATGGCGTCGACGGAACCGATGCGGTTCGGCTTGACCTCCTCCCACAGGGTCGCGGTGATGGCATGGGAGTCCGGGTGGCAATGGCTGTCGATCAGGCCCGGCACAACGGTCTTGCCGCCGAGGTCGATGACGCGCGTCGTCTCGCCGCGCCATGCCATTACCTCGTCGCTAGAGCCGATGGCGATGATACGGCCCTGCCAGCACGCGACCGCGTCGACGGCCGTCTCTTGTTTGTCCAGCGTAGCGATGTTCCCGCCATGCAGGATCAGATCGGCTTGCAATGTTGTGGTCTCCCTTAAGCCGCGTTTTCGACTTCGGCCTTGATTTTGGCGCCCAGCTCGCGTTCAGCAACGGCGAGTTCGAACTGGCTCTGCAGGTTCATCCAGAACTGAGGTGTCGTACCGAAGTACGCGGCGAGGCGCAGTGCCGTTTCGGCGCTGATGCCCCGATTGCCATTCAAGATCTCCGTGATTCGCCCGGAGGGTACACGCAATGCCAAGGCAAGTCGGTTCGCCGAGAGATCGCGCGCTTTGAGTTCGCGAGTAAGGAAACGTCCTGGATGTACGGGTAGAATCATCTACTCAACCTAACCCAACTCTATGCCTCAAACACTGTTTGCCCGCCCACGATGGTCTCGGCAACCGCCATGTCGCGCAGGTTTTCCGTATCCATTGACCAGGGGTCGTCATCGAGAATCGCGAAGTCGGCCAGCTTGCCCGGCGCGATGTCGCCCTTCAGGTCTTCCTCGAAGCCGGTCCAGGCGCCGAGTGTCGTATAGGTGCGCAGCGCCTCGGTCACGCTGATCTTTTGGGTCTGGCCGAAGGGTTGGCCGGTATCGGTCTTGCGGTTGACCAGGCTGTAGAAGACCAGCCACGGGTTGGTCGAGCAGACATTGGCATCGGAATGACCGGGCGCGGGCACGCCGGCGTCGATCAGCGCGCGGTGCGGGAACATATGCTCCATCGCCTGACCGCCGCGGTTGGCGATATAGGCATCGCCCAGGCTGTACATGAAGCCTGTCGCCGAGCTGTCGGTGACCTCCAGCTTCTTCAGCCGGTCAAGGATCGCCGGGGTGACGTTACAGCAGTGCTCGACACGGCTCCTGTGATCGTCGCGCGGAGTCTCCTCAAGCGCCGCTTCGATGGCGTCGAGCGCGAAGTCGATGCCGCGGTCACCCAGGCCCTCGACGCAGACGCGCAAGCCGGCTTTGTGGGCGCGTTTGACGCGCGGGATCAGGTCTTCGGCCGTATAGAGCAGCATGCCTGTGTTGGGCACCGGCTCGCCCGGCACGGGTTCGCCGATATAGGGCTCGTAGAAGGCGGCGGTGCGGCCGCTGACCGAACAGTCCGGGCACCACTCGATGCCGACGACCCGGATCCACTCGTCGCCGAAGCCGGTCTTGATGCCGGCGCCGATATAGCCGTCGACCATATCGTCGTCGCGCCCGTCGATGATGATGCCCATGCGCATGGTGAGGTCGCCGCTGTCGCGCATGCGCTGATAGGCGTGGACCGCCTTCTGCTGGGTCAGGCTGTTGTGCAGCGATGTGACGCCATGGCGGTGATACATCGGGAAGACCCGCTTCAGGCCGGCGATGTAGTCGTCGACCGTATAGGCCTGCTTCATCAGGCCTTCCAGGTCCCAGGCCGCCATTTCGCGCATCAGCCCGGTCAGTTTGCCGGTTTCGGGGTCGCGGTCGTACTGGCCATGGGGCGGGTTCTCGACGTCCTCGGCGACGCCGAAATGTTCGAACGTCGCGCTGTTGACGACGGCGATGTGATGGTCGGTGCGGCCGATCCAGACCGGCCTGCCGTTGCCGGCCTTGTCGAGCTCATCGCGTGTTGGATAACCGCCACACTTCTGATCGTTCCAGCCCTGGCCGCGGAACATCTCGCCCGGTCCCATGGCGGCGGTGTTCGTGTCGACCAAGTTCAGAAGCGCCTCGATGCTCTCGGTCGCCTCCGGCCCGACGTCCTCCCACAGGTAATCGTTGATGGCGTGGGCATCGGGATGGCAATGGCTGTCGATGATGCCGGGGATGACGGTCTTGCCGCCCAGATCGATCGTGCGTGTGCCGGAGCCGGCGAGCGTCTCGGCGTCGCTGTCGGAGCCGACGGCGATGATACGCCCGTTCCAGCAGGCGACCGCCTCGGCGATCGTCTCGTTGGCGTCCAGGGTGGCGATGCGTCCGTTTTTCAGAATCAGGTCGGCCGACAGGCTCGGCATCGAAGTCCTCCTTGTTGTTGTTGGTTAGGCGATCAGCCGTTGGTCAGGTAGTCATAGGCCGACAGCACGTGGCTTTTCACCGTGTGCAGGAAGTCGTCGACGGGCACGTGTTCGTCGCGCTGGCCCATGCCTTCCGGCGACGGACCGTAGACATAGGCGCCGATGCCCAGATAACGCCAAAGGCGGGCGTCGGTGCCGCCCAGGCTGATCACCGGCGTCGGACGGAAACCGCGCAACGTCTCCACGTTGTTCTGCAGATGCGTCACCATCTCGCCATAGGGGTCGCACCACGAGGGCGCGGTATAGTTGATCTCCTCCATCTCGACATCGGGGTGGCGGGCGAGGACCTCGTCGATCACCTTCTGCACCTGCTCCTTCTCGCAGCCGACGGGCAGGCGCATGTCGGCCTCGATCACGCATTCGTCGGGCACCATGTTGACCTTCAGGCCGGCATCCATGCGCCCGATGTTCAGCGTCACCTTTTGCACGATGTCGCTGGCGCCCTTGCCCATGGCCCGGTCTGTTTCCTCGCGCGCCTCCTCCAGCGCCTGGCCGACATTGTGCGGCGCCGGGGTGTCGATCGCTTCGACGGCCTTCAGGTCGTTGCAGAACGCCATCGCCGCCCACGACGCGCTGCCGCCGGCATGCACGTAGGCGCCGTGGGCGCCACGGGTGCGGATGCGGAAGCTGACCCACCACGGACCTTTCTCGCCGAAACGGATCGAATAGGGGCTGGACGGCTCGCCGTTCAGGCAGCAGTCGCCATGCACCTCCGGCAGGTTGTCGACCAGATAGCGCGCGCCCCAGGGCCCGAACGTCTCCTCGTCGGAGACGCAGGTCAGCGTCAGCTTGCCCTTCAAGAGTTCCTTGATGCGGTGGAGGTACATGTAGGTGAAGATCGATGTGCTGGTGCCGCACTTCATGTCGGCGGAGCCGCGTCCCCATACCGCGCCGTCGGCGACGGCGCCCGACCACGGGCCGCCGTGCTGCCAGCCCTCGTCGGCGGCGGGGAAGACGTCGATATGACCGTTCAGGACCAGATGTTTGCCGTCGCCGTCACCGTCGAAGCTGGCGACCACGTTGGGGAACATCGGCTCGGGATCGACCAGGCGGAAGTTCAACTCGTGCTCGTGCAGGAACTTGCTGATATGGGCGACGGCGTCGCGGGTATCGCCGGGCGGGTTGGGGCTGGGCGTGGCGACGAACTGGCTGTAGAAGCCGATCAGTTTGTCGCGGTCTTCTTCGATCCACTGCAGAAGCTGTTGCTTCATGTCGCCCATCGGTGTCTCCCCTTGTCTTGTCAGGCGTGTTTCGGCGCAACCGCCGGGATCGGCACGTCCGGCCAGAACGGCAAGTTGTGCCGGCGCGGCGTCCAGGTCCCCGCGGCGATAAGACCGCTCACGTAGTCGGCAATCTCGTCCATGCGGGCGAACCAGACATCGCCTTTGTCCAACATGTGTTCGATGAGTCTTTCGATCGCCATGGCGCGCGCCAGCCGGCCGCTGACGAAGGGATGCCAGACCGCGCACCAGAACGCGCCGTGCTCCCACGCCGCGTCGAACTCCTCGACATGAACCTTGTAGGCTTCCGACGGCGCCTTGATCGGCTGGCGGACACCGAAATCCGGGAACGTGACGTATTGCGTCCAGTCATCGAGCGGCCAGTGGCTGGGCAGTTCGACCAGGCTGCCGCGTTCGTTCTCGATCACATAGGGGATGTCATCGCCCATCAACGAGGCGTCGTAGACCATGCCGTGATCCTGCAGAAAGCCGAGCGTGCGCCGCGACATCGCATAGGACGGCGCGCGGAAACCGCGCGGCTTCGAGCCCGTGGCCTTTTCGATCGCTTCGACTCCGCGCGCGATATCGTCGGCTTCCTCGTTGTCGGACATCAGGTTGGGCTTGCCGTGGAGCCAGCCGTGATGGCCGATCTCGTGGCCATCGGCCAGGATCGCCTCGATGGTCGCGGGATAGTTCTCCACGCACCAACCGGGAATGAAAAACGTCTGGCGCAGGCCGAACTTTTTGTAGATATCGAGGATACGCGGCACGCCGACTTCCGGTCCGTAGCGCAGGTCAGAGGTGCTGGCGATCTTGGCGTCGGCGGTGTCGGGATAGGTGACGTGGATCAGGCTCTCGCCGTCCATGTCGAAGGTAAAGGCCACAGCACAGCGGGCCCCGTTGGGCCAGGGGATCGGATTTCTCAGCATGGAGACCTGTCAAGAACGGCACGATGTGTCGTGTTGTGACTTTAGGCGACAAGCTCGCGGCCGGCAAACCCCTTTGCGCTTGGGAACCCGGCTGTGACGCTGACGGTGACTCTGATCTCGCTGGCCGTCGCCGTCGCGTTGTTCGCCCTGGCTTACGTTCGGGCGCACCGCCCGCTTGATCCCGGGCGGCCGCGCATGATCCCGTGGTTCGGCATTCAGATGGTCTGCCTCGTCTTCATCGTCGTCCTGCTCGCGCATCTCGTGTCGCTGCTGACCGGAACGCCTCTGGTCGGACGCCAGGGTTACTAGGCGGGCTCCGCTTCAGCTTGACGGCGCTTCGTACGCGCGCACCCAGGCGACGTAGTCGGCGATGGCCTCGTTCAGCGGTCGCGGCGACCAGCCGGCATCGGTTTTCAGCCGCGTGATGTCGTAGGCACCCCAGGCACCGCTCTTACGTGACGGATTGCCGGTGAGTGTCGCGTCATCTCCCGTCGTCGCGGACCATGAAAAGCCTGGGACAACCGAAGCGACGATGTCGGCCAGTCCGCCGAGCGTGATCGGTTCGCCATAGGCGATATTGTAGACATCGTGGTTCAGCGCCGGTGCATCCAGCATGTCGGCAATGGCGCGCGCGACGTCGCCGGCGTGGATGAAGTCGCCGACGGCATCGGCGCCGGCAATCGTGACGGTCTCGCCGGCAATCGCCTTGTGGACGAGGACATTGGGGTCGCAGGCGAAGTCGCGGCCCGGCGTCCAACGGTCCATCGGCCCGTAGACGCTCGCCAGCCGGGCGATATGGAGGGGGATCTGGAAGAGCTCGCGGTAGCGCGTGGCGAGCAGTTCGCCGGTCAGCTTGGTAATCGGGTAAAGCGTGCCGGGAAACGGGCGGACATAGCCGTCTTCCGGCAAGGGCGAGCCATCGGCGGGGCCCTCGGCGCTATAAACGCTGCCCGTGCTGACATGGATCATGCGTTTAAGGTCCGGCAGCGCGCGGGCCAGTTCCAATGCATGCACGGTTCCCATGACGTTGACGCCGGCAATCATGGCGGCCTGGGTCGCCTCGGTGGTGCCGGAGGTCGGCGTCATGGCCGCGCCGTGAACGATCCGGTCGATGGTGTGCTGACCGGCCAGCCCCGGCAGCAGGTCGGGGTCGCGGACATCGCCGGCCACGGCGGTCAGCCTGCCGGCGACCGGTTCGAAGAACCGCTGGGCCATCGCGTCCGGCGCCGCGATGTCGACCACGACGGCGTGCTGATCGGGATGGCGCTCGAGCCACAGTCGCACCAGGTTGCTCATGACAAAACCGGTGCCGCCGGTCACCAACAAGCTCATCGCCATCCCCATGGTCGCGGTGAAAAATTGTGATAATGTTGTACAACCCTATCGACCCCCATGTCGCCCTAGACGAAGAGGACAAGAGATCGTGGCAACAAACACCGCTCTGCGCCCCGCCGAGTTCAGTGCCGAGGAATGGGAACTGCGCTGCAATCTGGCGGCGCTCTACCGCGCGTTCGTGCGCTATGGCTGGACCGATCTGATCTACACGCACATCTCCGCGCGCCTGCCGGAGGAGGGGCTCTATCTGCTCAACCCCTATGGTCTGCTGTTCGAAGAGATCACCGCGTCCAATCTGATCACGCTGGACTATGACGGCAACGTCGTGCGCGGCGATTATCCTTGCAACGATGCGGGCCACGCCATCCACCACGCGGTGCTGAAAGCACGTCCCGACGTCAACTGGGTGCTGCACAGCCACACCCGCGCCGGCATGGCGGTGTCGTGCATGAAGTGCGGTCTGCTGCCGCTGGTCCAGCAGTCCATGTTCTACCAGGGCCACATCTCCTATCACGACTGGGACGTCCAGACTTCCGGTCAGGAAGAGTGCGACGCGCTGGCCGCTGATCTGGGCCCGAAGAACATGGCGATGATCCTGCACAACCACGGCCTGCTTGCCTGCGGCCGGACCGTCGGCGAAGCCTTCGTGACGCTCTACAATCTGGAGGTCGGCTGCAAGGTGCAGGTCGACGTCATGCAGTCGGGCCAGGAGATCATTCTGCCGGGTGAGGCGGAACTGGCCCGCACCGCCGTCTACGGCGACCCGGACTATGCCGGTGAACTGGGTGGCGACAGAGAGTGGGACGCCATCATCCGCTGGCTCGAGCGCACCGACACCAGCTACCGCACCTAGAGACCTAGTTCAGGTAGTCGGCGTCCTCGCGAACCTGGATCAGCACCGGGCGTCCGGCGGTGAAGCCGTCGCGCATGGCGCCGGTCAGGCTGTCCAGGCTGTCCGGTTCCACCGCCTCGGCGCCGAAGGCCTTGGCCAGCGCCTTGTAGTCGGGGTTGCGCGGGCTGACGCCGATCGGCTTGATGTCCTTTTCGATCATGTCGTCGCGGATCTGGCCCAGGCCATCGTTGTTCCACAGGATGATCGGCAGGCTGACCCCTTCGTCGACGCCGGTCGCCAGCTCCTGAACCGTGAACAGGAAACCGGCGTCGCCTGCCAGCGTTACGCCTGGCCGGTCGGGCGCGCCGAGCCGCGCGCCGATCGCCGACGGCATGGCCGAGCCCAGCGTGCAGTAACCGCTGGGATGGGTGTAGCTGCGCGGCGTCGACGTCGGGTAGTAGGTGTTCGCCATGTAACCGGGCTGGGTGGCGTCGGTGATCAGCCAGCCGTTCTCCGGCACCGCCGCGCGGATCGCGTCCAGCACCTTGGCGTGTTTCTTCGCCTTGTCGCCTTCCATCGCTTCGTTGATGACCGCTTTGCGCAAGGCGGCGATCGCCTTGCCGTCGCCGAAACCCCTACCGTTCGCGGCGGCGGGCAGCGCGTCGGCCAGCATAGAAAGCGCCGCGCCGCCGTCGCCGAGCACGGCGGCGTCCGGCGCCAGGTCGCGCGACAGGTTCTCCACGTCGATGTCGATGCGGATCAGCTTGCCGTTGATCGGCAGGAAGCCCGGCACCCACGTGTCGGTTTCCGAGAGCTCGGTGCCGACCGCGATCACCAGATCGGCTTCGCCGATGAAGTCATGAACCAAGGGTGATGACAGGCCGCTGCCGGCATTGAGCGGATGGTCCCAGTCGATCGCGCCCTTGGCGGCGGTTGTCAGCAAGACGGCGGCGCCCAGCTTCTCCGCGACCGACAGGATGGCGTCACCGGCTTCGACAACACCGCCGCCGGCGATGATGACGGGCCGTTCGGCGCCTTTGCACAGCGCTGCCGCCCGCTCGATCGATTCAGGCGACGGCATCGGCCGGCCGGCCAGCGGGCTGGCCTCGGCGGCGAACTCGGCGGCTTCGGCGATCTTGTCGATCGGCAGTTCGAGATGGACCGGCCGGGGTCGGCTGTTGGCGAATACCTCGAAGGCGCGTGACACGGCCGAGGGGATCGAATTGCTGTGCATGATGGTTTGCGAGAACGCGGTCAGCGGCGCGATCGAGGCGCGCTGGTCGGTGATTTCATGCAGCCGCCCGCGTCCGGCGCCCAGGTCTTCGGACGCATTGGTGCTGGCGATCACCAGCATCGGCTGGGAATCCGCATAGGCGTTGCCGACCGCGGTCGCGATATTGGTGACGCCGGGACCGGTGATGACGCAGCATACCGCCGGCTTGCCGGTAATGCGCGCGTAACCGTCGGCCATGAACCCGCCGCCCTGCTCGTGGCGGAACATCACATGGTTCATCTCGGTATCGGCGATGCCGCGATAATACTCCAGCGTGTGCACCCCCGGCATGCCGAACACGGTGTCGATGCCGTAGCCCTGCAGCAGCTGCATCAGGGCCTGGCCATTGGTCATGTTCGTGCTCATGGGGGTCTCCATTGTTGGTGCCGTCGTGATGCGGCCGTCCGGGGCGCGACGATCGGGTGGGGACGGTGATCTTCGAGGGCGGATCGCCGGCTTGTCAACGTACGCTTGCAAGTCGGTCCAGAATCGTGATGCTGGCCGCTCAGCCGGCAGCGGGAAGACCCGCGCCGCCCCAGACATACCCACCTTGTCGGAGCCACACCATGAACCCGCTTCGTTGCCGCAATCCCGAAGGAAACACGCCGGAATCAACCGATTGGGGCGTCAACTCCGAATACGGCAAGCTGCGCGATGTGCTGTTGGGCCCGGCCGACAATTATCATTGGCTGCCGACCAGCTCGATCTCCAAGGCGACGCTGAAGCGCGGCGACAAGTTCGACAAACAGCTCGCCATGAAACAGCATCGCGAGATGGTCGACGCCTATAACGATGCCGGCGTCAACGTGCACTTCCTGGATCCCGATGAGGAACTGCCCTACCAGGTCTACGCCCGCGACTCCTCCTTCATGACGCCCTATGGCGCGGTGGTGACGCAGATGGCGCAGTGGTGGCGCCGCGGCGAGTACGGCCCGGTCCTGCGTTTCTACATGGAAAACGATATCCCGATCTATGACATGGTCACCGCGGGCTCGTTCGAGGGCGGCGACTTCGATGTCATCGAGCCGGGCACGGTCCTGATCGGCTTCTGCGGCGAGCGCACCCAGGAGCAGTCGGCCGAACAGGTCAAGCGCTGGTTCGACAAGGAAGGCTGGGAGGTCAAGCTGGCGCCGATCGCCGAGCATTACGTGCACATCGACCTGATGGTCTGCATGCTCGCCGAAAAGCTCTGCGCGGTGTGCCTGGACACGACCGATCCGGAGATCGTCAGCTGGCTGAAAGCCAAGAACATCGAGATCGTGCCGGTCAACTACCAGGACACCATGGCGCTGGCCTGCAACGTCATGGCGCTGGGTGACGACAAGATCCTGGCGCCCGCACATGCCAAGGATCTGGTCGAGAAGCTGAAGGCGCAGGGTTTCGAGGTCTACGACCCCGCCATGGACGTCTTCACCCGCGGCGGCGGCGGCGTCCACTGCATGGCCCAGGCGCTGCGCCGCGACCGCGTCTAGGCAACGAGTCGGCCCGACGACGCCCCGAGAAGCGATCGTCGTCACACTCGCGGTCACGACGATCGTATCCGGTTCGTTATTCGCGACCATCCGGATCGCGCAACCTTTGCCGTCGCCAATTTGTTGATCACCGTCACGGTTGTTGCCGTGCTCGTGGCGGTCGTGATGTGACGGTGCACGACTTTGATGCAGCGCGGGTACAAGACGCATGCGTCAGATTAAAAAGGTGAAATATTTCATATAGTTAGAGAATCGGTGGGTTTATCGATCAGAGGCGCCGATAGAGGTTGATGATGGGTTAACCGACCGCGGAATTGTTAGCCGCCGTCACACCTTTCGACGTTACCGCGGTGCGCGCGGGCGCCGCATCTCACTCTTGTGACGCGGGTCACGCGACATCCCGCGTGGGATACCTCATATCTAATCCCGACAGAGCGCTCGTGCCCGCAGCTAAAGAGGGAACCAGGGGATGCAACAGCAAGCTACCGCTCAAGGCCACAGCCCCAAGAGCTTCAACATCAGCGCCGCCCAGGCAGCCGATGGTTTTCGCCAGATGGTCTACGGCCTCGGTTTTGCCGTCGGTGGCATGTTGGCCGGGCTGGTCCTCTCGCTACTGATCAACCAGTTCTAAGAACAACAGGGGTCGAGTGCGTCGACGCGCAACGAACCAACCTCCAAACCCCCCCAGCAGCGGCCGGCGGTCATTTGACCCCGGCCGTTCGCTTTTGATGGGATACGACAGCGCTACGTGCGGTAGGCGACGTCGGGCAAGACACACAGCATCTCGAACAGCATGTTGGCACCGGTCAGCGCCGTGTTGCCGTGGGGGTCGTAGGGTGGCGACACTTCGACCAGATCGCCGCCGACGATGTCGAGGCCGCGGCATCCGCGGATAACTTCCAACCCTTGCGCCGATGTCAGGCCCGCGACTTCCGGGGTGCCGGTGCCCGGCGCGAAGGCCGGGTCGAGACCGTCGATATCGAAGGAGATATAGACCGGCCCGCCACCGACCTTTTCGCGGACCTCATCCATCAGCGGCGCGAGCGACTTGTTCCAGCACTCCTCAGCCTGCACGACGCGGAAGCCCTGGTCGCGCGGCCAGTCGAAATCGTCGGCATGATAGCCGGAACCGCGCAGGCCGATCTGAACGGTGCGGTTGCCGTCGATCAGGCCTTCCTCGACCAGCCTGCGAAACGGTGTGCCGTGGGCGATGGGCTCGCCGAACATCAGATCGTTGACGTCGGCATGCGCGTCGACATGCACCATGCCCAGCGCCCCGTGCTTTTTCTTCAGCGACCGCAGGATCGGCAGAACGATGGTGTGGTCGCCGCCCAGGGTCAGCGGCGTACAGTCATGGGCGACGATCTTCTCGTCGTAGAAGTCTGTGATGATGTCCATGCACTTGGGCAGATGGAAGGTGTTGATCGGGACATCACCGATATCGGCGACCTGCAGGCTGTCGAAGGGCGCGGCGCGCGTCGCCATGTTGTAGGGACGGATCAGACAGGACTCCGCGCGGATCTGTCGCGGCCCGTGGCGCGACCCCGCCCGGTTCGATGTGCCGATGTCCAGCGGGATGCCGACAAAACACGCGTCCAGGCCCGAGGCGTCGGCTTGCGTCGGCAGACGCATCATGGTCGCCGGTCCGCCAAAGCGCGGCATGTCGTTGCCGCCGAGCGGCTGGTTGAGTTCCCGTGTCATGGCCGTGCCCCAGATCAGTGATGGTGCCGTTGTTCTAGTCGATTTTCCGGCAACGCGAAATCAATGCTTCCCGTGGCCAGCAGGTCTGGCCAAAGCCCGAGGCGAGACCCTAGTGTTGTCCTGACCTAGAGAGGGGTG
>JANQGO010000389.1 GCA_028277285.1 Alphaproteobacteria bacterium
GTGAACTGGCCCGGGCGATCAAGCGGGCCCGATTCCTGGCGCTGCTGCCCTACGTCGGCCAGTAAGCCGCCGACCGGCAACGGCCGGCCGCCATGATTCCCAATCTTCTTGCCGTCGTCGCTGGCATGGTCAGCGCGACCCTCTATATCGTCGGCCTGTCGGGTTCGGCATGGGGCCTCTTCATGGTCTTCTTGTCGCCGCTGCCGATCTTCTTGGCGGGACTGGGCGGCGGCGGCATTGCCAGCGGCATCGCCGGCGCGGTTGCCGTCATCGCGGCGTTCTTGACGTCGGCCGCCGATCCCCTGCTGGGCAGCGTGTTCAGCGTCTTCTTCGTCTTGCCCGCGTTCTTGATCGCGCACCTGGCGATGCAGTCGCGCGAGGACGAGGACGGCAAGACCCAATGGTTTCCGCTGAACGCCATGCTTCAGCTTCTGGTGGTCATCGGCCTGCTCGATATCGTGCTGATCTCGATCCTGCTCGGCCTTTCCGAGGAGGGCCTTGTCGGCACGATCCAGCGCAATCTGAGCCTGCTTGTCGGCGCGCTCTACGGCGATTCGGCACCGGAGGAATACGCCGGCCTGGTCAATCAGTGGGACAGCCTGGTGATGGGCGCCGTGATCGCCGCGGTCATGGTGAGCCTGGCCTGCTGCGGCGCGCTGGCCCAGGGTCTTTTGGTCAGCAGCGGCCGGAACATGAGGCCCAGCCCCGCCTTTTGGCGCCTGGAGATGCCGACTTGGGCCGTTGTCGCCGGCCTTTTCAGCCTTTTGATCGCCTTTTTGGCCGAGGATATTCTCGGTACCGAGCCCTCGGTGCTCTACCTGACCTATGTAACGACCGGATTTACGCTGGTTTTTATAGTCGGGTTTCTGCTACAGGGGCTCGCCGTGATGCATGGCATGACGCGTGGCCTGTCGTATCAGTTTCTGATCCTGACCGCCGTCTACATGATCGTCGTCGTATTTCAGCCCTTCGGGGCCCTGACATTCGCCGCCATTGGGCTGGCTGACCGCTGGGGCAATTTCCGTGAGCGTTTCGGCCCGGGATTTGACCCTGAGATGGAGGACTAGATGGATATCGTGTTGCTGGAGCGCGTGGAAGCGCTCGGAAACATGGGTGACGTGGTTAACGTCAAGCCGGGCTATGCCCGCAACTTCTTGATCCCGCACGGCAAGGCGCTGCGCGCGACCAAGGACAATATCGCGGAGTTCGAGGCCCGCCGCTCCGAACTGGAAGCGCGCAATGCCGAGATGCGCGATGGCGCGGAGAAGTCCGCCGGGGACCTGGATGGCGCCCAGGCGGTTCTGATCCGCCAGGCCAGCGACAGCCTGCAGCTCTACGGCTCCGTCAACGCCCGGGACATCGCCAACGCGCTTGCCGAACAAGGCTTCGACATCAACAAGCGCCAGGTCGTGCTGGATCACCCGATCAAGAACCTGGGCATCCATGAGGTGCGCGTCGCGCTGCACCCGGAAGTCAGCGTCACGGTCATCGCCAACGTCGCGCGCAGCGAGGACGAGGCAGCCGTCCAGGCCGAGACGGGCCGCGCCGTCGGCGCCTTTGACGAGGAAGAGGCTGAAGAAGCGGCCGCACCGGCGATCGAAGATCTGGTCGAGGCCGAGGTCGCCGAGCAGGTTCTCGAAGACGTCGCGGAAGCCGCCGACGAAGGCGAAGACGACGGTAGCGATGCCGCGGCTAGTGATGCGGGCGACGAGGCTGCTGCCGAGGAGGAAGAATCCAAGGACTAGCGCCGAACCGCTCTTATCCCATCCATTGTCCGAGTCGCGGTGACTGGCTAACATAGCCGCG